>JAFNPO010000033.1 GCA_017386585.1 Aeriscardovia sp. | reverse complement strand
TTAATGAGGTTTTGACGAGTGGTTTCGCCCTCGGCTACAAGCTGGGCTTTCTGCGCTTTGCCTTTGTCGACATACTGGTCGTGCAGCTGCATGGCCAAAGCAAGCATGGCAGTTGCGCGCTCCGGTTCAGAATCGGTGTCAGAACCGGCGCTGCTGATCTTCTTAAGACTGCCAGTCTCAGTGGAAGGCTCCATCTTGGAGACTTGATTGCGCAAATCATTCTCACGTTTTTGGGAATCAGCGAGTTGCTGCTTGAGCTCGGCAATCTGCTGGTGGCTTTGATTCTCGTCCTTCTTGAGGGTGTCAAGTTGCTTCTTGGCGTCGGAAAGTTGAGTCTCCAGCTGAGTTCCGACAGAGCGGAACTGGTCGCGTTCATCAGAAACGACTGCGAGCTGCTTCTTAGTCTCGTCCAGCTGTTCCTTAAGAGCTTGAGAACCTTCCCCGCCCTTGGCAGCCTGGGCGGTCAGGTCATCGAGTTGCTTGTTGAGCTGGGTGAGCTGCGCCTTCAGCTGAGAGTTCTGTTCCGTCAGGTCTTTGATTTCGCCCTTGGCGGCAGCTAGCTTGGAGTCAGAGGCGGAAGCTTCGCTTTTAGTGTCGTCCTGGGCGGCTTTCAGTTGCTTCTCCAGCTCGTTGTTGCGCGCAGTGAGGTCGGAAATTTGTTTCTCGTACTCGGCGTTCGAGACGGAGGAGCCGGTGGTGGCAGCGGAGGAATCGGAAGCGGCGCCGTTCAGAGCACTACGGCTCAAAGCGTCGACAGTCTCGGTGACCTCATCGAGGAAGCTATCGACCTCGTCAATGTCATACCCTTCGCGGAATCGCGTGGTATTGAACCGATGATTCCTAATGTCATTCGGTGTCAGTAGTGCCATCAGTGTCTCCACTTCCTCTCAGCTGAGCTGGGAAAAATCATACAAACGTTCTTTATTTTATCATGGTGTGCACCACGGACCGACTGGCTTTCAAATGAAAGCGGCGACCAGTCCCAGCACAAAATACAGGACTAGGAAGCTTACGTCGAGCTGTACTGGTCCTAAAGGAATAGACGGAATCCAGCGGCGCAGCCACGCCAGCGGCGGTTCGGTCAACTCGTAGATGATGCGGATAATATCTGCTACCAGTCCCCTTGGTCGCCACCGCCGCGCCAGTACTAGAATCCAGTCGATTACCATGCGGACGACCAAGATTGCTAAGTACGTATCAATCAGCCAACGGATAATCTCCAGCAGCCACACCAGCATGGAACGCTCTGTGCCCCGGGTCTGTCAGTCTGCGAAGGGATCGCGCTGGGCAGACTGCTTGCGGTTGTCTTCCACGCTAATGCTCACCTGTGCTGGACTCAGGAGAAACACGCGCGGGGTGACACGCTCGATGGAGCCGCGCAGGCCGAAAACAACACCGGCGGAGAAGTCAACAATGCGGTACGCGACTGACTCGCTGACGTCTGTCAGGTTAAGCACGACCGGAATGCCTTCCCGGATGGAGCGGCCCACCAGCTGCGCGTCGTCGTACGACTTTGGATGAATTGTCGTGATGCGGCTCAGCTGTGAGCGCGTATACGTGGGCTGCTGATGCACGGCGACCTGCTGCACGTTGTTCGCGGCAGCGACAGCACTCTGCGCATCGAACGCGTCGATGCCGGCCTCGTCTTGCTGCAATACGTCAGTTTCGCTGACATCGGCCATCCCCAGATACGACATCGCATCCTTAATGCGTCCCATTTAGTGTCCCTTTCGCGGTTTGTCCTCTGTGTCCGAACGCGCCTCTCACCGCAGAAACGGCGGGATGTCAATGTCGCCCGTAGTGTCGTCCTCCTCCTCGACACTAGCTGGCTGGACCGGCGTCTGGGCGGCTGGAGCTGGCTGGACCGGCGTCTGCTCCTGCAACGGTTGCTCGAATTCGACGTGGTTGTTAAGGTGTATCGGATTAATCGTCGGAACTTGCGGACGACGTTCAACTGGCTCCTGGGCCGCAGTTGACTCATCGGCGTCGTCCTGGTTGAATGGCAGTCCCTGGTCTCTCGTGCCCTGGTCGGGGGGATTCATCTGATTGTCATCGAAACCGGCCGCGATGACGGTGACCTTGACATCGTCACCGTAGGAATCGTCGAAGCCTTGCCCCCAGATAATCTGAGCCTCCGGGCTGACGACCTTACGAACCAACTCCGTAGCCGCGGCCACCTCGTTAAGCGTGATGTCGTTGGAGGACGTGATGTGGACTAGCGCGCCATGGGCGCCCTCGATGCTTTGTTCGAGCAACGGAGAATTGATGGCCAGCTCCGCGGCTTTGATGGCGCGATCGTCGCCGCGCGCCTGGCCAATGCCGAAGAGCGCGGTACCAGAGTCCTTGAGAATGGTCTTGACATCGTTGAAATCGGCGTCGATATAGGAGCCGCCATTAACTAGGTCGGTGATGCCTTCAACGCCGTCGTTCAGGGCAGTGTCGGCCGTACTGAAGGCATCGAGGAGCGTCACGTTGGTATCAGTCATCTGTAACAGACGGTCGTTCGGGATGACGATGATGGCGTCAACTTCCTTGCGCAGCTTCTCAATGCCCAATTTCGCTGATTCAGCGCGCCGCGGTCCTTCGAAGGAGAACGGACGCGTGACGACGGCAACTGTCAGCGCTCCCAGCTCGCGCGCGATGTGAGCAACCAGCGGGCTGGCGCCGGTACCCGTTCCGCCCCCCTCGCCGCAGGTGACAAAGACCATGTCGGAACCCTTGAGTGCCTCCTCGATGTCTGCCTGATGGTCCTGCGCCGCCTTTGCTCCACGCTCCGGATCCGCGCCCGCGCCTAGGCCTCGGCTCGTCTCATCGGACAGGGAAATTTTGATGTCGGCCTCCGATCGGAGAAGGTCCTTCGCGTCCGTGTTAATTGCGATAAACTGAACGCCTTGCATGTTACCGGATTCGATCATGCGATTCACGGCATTGCCGCCGCCACCGCCCACACCGACGACACGAATCACGGTCTCGTCAAACTTGCCAAAATCTTCAGACTGGGATGCGTCGCTCACAGTTCACTCCTCTTTCGTCACGCCTCTACAACGTCTACTGTAACGCATTATCTCCACAAAACCGCGATGCCGCGCAGCTTTCACGGGTTTCCACCCGCAATGGAGAACGTCTAATACGAGGCGTCTAGCGGATCCTCTCCGAAGAGGATCTCCCTCTCCTGGGCAGTGGTTGTTCGCGAATCGAGCCATCCGTATGGCAAGTGGACCTTCTTCTGATACTTAACACGTCCTCTTGGTGCTGCCAGCAGCTCCCCCGGGAGCGTCGCTGACATGTCCAGGCTGTCCATAACGGTGCGTAGCTCATTGATGGTCTCGCAGGACATTAATCGGCGGCGCGTCTCTCCGCCTACCGGGAATCCCTTGATATACCACGCAATGTGCTTGCGAATGTCATGGACCGCCATCCGCTCGTCGCCGTCATAGAAATCCACTAGCATACTCACGTGGCGCAGAATAACATTACACACCTGGCCTAGATTCAGGTTGATGCGCTCGTCACTGCCAGCGAAGGCGTTCTTAATATCGGCGAACAACCATGGACGGCCCTGACAGCCACGGCCGATAGCCACACCGTCGCAGCCAGTCTGACGGACCATGTCCAGAGCGTCCTCTGGGCTCCAGATGTCACCGTTTCCAAACACCGGGATGGAGACGAATTGCTTGAGTTCGGCAATGCGCGACCAATCAGAGTGCCCCCCGTAGTATTCGGCCGTCGTACGGGCGTGGAGCGTCACTGCGGCAGCACCTTCCTCTTGGGCGATGCGGCCGGCTTCCAGGAACGTCTCATGCTCATGGTCGATACCCACGCGAATCTTCGCTGTCACCGGGATTCCGGCTGGCTCGCAGACACTCACGACACGGCGTACGACCTCAGCAAACAGGTCAACCTTCCACGGCAACGCGGAGCCTCCACCACGGCGAGTGATCTTGGGGACCGGGCATCCGAAGTTGAGGTCGATATGGTCAACCCAGCCATTGTCGACGAGCATGCGTGCGGCGATACCGATGGCATCGGGGTTGACGCCGTACAATTGCAGCGAGCGGATTTTTTCGCTCGGAGCGAATTGAACAAGGCGCAAAGCTTTGGGATTGCGGGCGATGAGCGCGCGAGCCGTCACCATCTCCGCGACGTAGAGGCCGTCGGGGCCGTAGCTCTCGCAGAGGACGCGGAACGGCCAATTCGTCACGCCCGCCATCGGGGACAGCACGACCGGCGTTTTCACCGCTATTTTTCCCAGATGGACCGGTTTGAGATGAGCGGGGGCTTGCTGAACAGTTTCGACGCGACCCTGCGCCTTGTTGTCGATGAACGTCCCTTCGCGGATAATCGTCTGCTTATTGCGCAGCTGGCGCAGCTGGCGCTTCCTCGCGCCAACAATCTGGCTGGACTTTAGCTCATTCAAGAATCAAGCCTCGTCGCTAGTGACTTCAGCCACGTTGATTGGAGCGGACAGGTCGATGCCCTTCTCCTTGGCGACGTCAGTCGCACCATCGGCCGCGGCTGTGCCGACGATGGATGCCGGACCCATCGCATGTTTGGTGCGCTTGGAGGTGATGTGGTCGAGAACGTAGTTAACAACCTGATTGATGTTGACCCGTTCCTGTTTCATCGTGTCTCGGTTGCGAATGGTGATGGAGTGATCGTCGACGGTATCGAAGTCAACAGTGATGCACAGCGGTGTACCGATTTCGTCCTGGCGCCGGTAGCGGCGACCGATGGCACCAGCCATGTCGAAATCGATGTTCCAATCCTGCTCGCGCAAATCGGCAGCCAGGTTACGGGCGATGGATTGCAGCGGTTCCTTCTTGCTTAGCGGCAGGACAGCGGCCTTGATCGGAGCGAGACGTGGGTCGAGGCGCAGCACGGTGCGGCGATCAACGCCGCCTTTGGTGTTCGGTGCCTCGTCGATGTCGTAGGCATCTACGAGGAAAGCCATGAGGGAGCGGGTTAGGCCAGCGGCCGGCTCGATGACATACGGCAGGTAATGCTGGCCAGTGGCTTGGTCGAAGTAGCTGAGGTCCTTACCGGAGTGCTCGGAATGGGCCTTGAGATCAAAGTCGGTGCGGTTGGCGATGCCTTCCAACTCACCCCAGTTGGAACCTTCGAAACCAAAGCGATACTCGATGTCAACGGTGCGCTTAGAGTAGTGGGCGAGCTTCGCCTTCGGATGCTCGTAGTGGCGCAGGTTCTCCTTCTTGATACCTAAATCGATATACCAGCGAGTGCGGGTGTCGATCCAGTACTGGTGCCACTCCTCGTCGGTGCCAGGCACGACGAAAAACTCCATCTCCATCTGCTCGAACTCACGGGTGCGGAAGATGAAATTGCCCGGCGTGATCTCGTTGCGGAATGACTTGCCTATGTTGGCGATGCCGAAGGGAGGTTTCTCTCGAGAAGAGTTTAGTACCTGCTGGAAGTCAACGAAGATGCCCTGTGCTGTCTCCGGACGCAGATAGTGCAGGCTGTGATCGTCCTCAACCGGACCGAGGTTGGTGCGGAGCATCATATTAAAGTCACGTGGTTCCGTCCAACTGCCTTTGACGCCGCAGGCCGGGCAGCTGATCTCTTCTAGGCCGCTGGGCTGACGGCCATGCTTGTTGGCGAAGGCCTCCTCCAGCGTGTCGGCACGGAAGCGCTTGTGGCAGGACAAACATTCAATCAGGGGATCGTTGAATACCGTGACGTGGCCGGACGCAACCCAGACGTCCGGAGGAAGAATGACGGAGGTGTCTACACCTTTAACATCGCTGCGAGTGGTGACCATGGAACGCCACCATTCATGCTTGATATTGTCCTTCAGCGCGACGCCCAGCGGGCCGTAGTCCCACGCGGAACGAGTACCGCCGTAGATCTCGCCAGCTGGAAAGACGAATCCCCTGCGCTTGGCCAAGGAGATGACTGCATCGAGCTTCGATTCTGCCACAACAAAACCTTTCATCGGAAAAGCACTTATGCGCGCCCATTTTACTGACGACTTCCGACAGCACCCGGACGTCCGGCAATGAGGTGGGATGTCTGCAGCGCAGGAAAAGAAAAGGGTCGGCGCATCCCCTCCAACGGGAACGCCGACCCTCACCTCTTCTACCGGAGGGCGGAAACGGGCTCAGAGATCGAGCCGGAGGTTAGGCATTGGCTCACGCTCGTCGAGTTCTGCCACCTCGTCCAGCGTCTTGGCTGCATAGAATCGGCTCATGTCGTGGAACAGCTTGTCCAGCGCCTTCGGAGCGGTGTAAATCATGTGGCCGGACTCGTAGTAGGTTAGCGCGATATTCTTGCGCAAAGCCTTCGGCAGAGCCAGATGCTGGATGTCGTACTCGGTCTGGAAGAACGGCGTGGCCATGTCGTAGTAACCGTTGCCGATGAGGATTTTAAGCTGCGGCTCCCGCACAAGCGCGGCTGCGAGGTCGCCCAGTGTGTTCGGGAATGGCATGTAGCCCCACTCGTTGGCCTTCATATGTTCCGGCGTCTTATGGGTCCAGACCCAACCCTTGCCTGGCTCGGTCGTTGTCCAGTCGAACGGAGCAAAGGCAACACGCTCTTCGTTGGTTTCATAGCCGAGTTCCGTGCGCAGATACTCGTTGCTAAGCGTCTCGTACTCTGGACTCAGCCATGCGTCGTCAACGACGAAGGTCTCGTCGTCGCTGACCGGATCGAGGTCGTAACCAGCGACACGGCCATCGTAACGGCCGACGATTTTGTCTTCGTCATGCAGGATCTGCTTGCGGTAGCGACTGTCGGGGATACGTAAGTTGGACTCGGTGATGTAACTCTCCGGCAGGCCGGTAAGTTTCGAGTACGCCACAGCGATGGCCTTCCGAGACGCCCCGTCGAGGCCATCGCCACGGCTCAGAGCCTGACGGTAGGCCTCAGCAAAGACGCGAGCTTTCAACGCGTGCTCCTTGATGGATTCACTGTCCCCAGCTTTACCATGGAACTGTGAAATCATGGCGTACGTCGGCATGTAGCCGACATAGTACTGATCGTTAACGTCGAAGCTATAGGCGTAGTCCAAGATGTTACTGATGAGCGTTGCACCGGTTAAAGCGATACCATCCTGTTGCATACGCAAAGTCAGTAGCGAACCGCGAGTGGTTCCGTAGGACTCGCCGAAAAGATACTTCGCGGAGTTCCAACGGCCGTACTTGGTGCACCAGCGCTGGATGAACTGGCTGAAGCCGGCCACGTCACCATCGACGCTCCACAGCTCAGCCTTCGCCTTGTCAGCGATTTTGGAAAAACCAGCGCCCGCGGCATCGATGAAAACAATGTCAGACATCGGCAACAGGCAGTATTCGTTGTTGTCGAGCAGTGTGTAGGGAGCACCTTTGCCGGACGACAAATCCTTACGGCCGATGCGCTTGGGGCCGAAAGAACCCATCATGAGGAACGTGGAAGATGAACCCGGACCGCCGTTAAAGATAAAGGTCACTGGACGGCTCGGATCCATTTTGCCTTCAGCGTTAACCGCCGCAAACATCAAGTAGAAGATGCTCGCTGCCGGTTTCACCTTCGGCGTATCAATGCGGATGGTGCCAACAGTGGCGTCATAGTCAATGGTGGTGCCGCCGTGCGACCACGTGTGACGGGTGGTGTGCGCCGAATCTTTCGGGAGGTCCTCCGGCAGGACGATGGTCGGATCCTTCTTGGCGGTCGCCTGTCCGGCGGCGTTAGTGCTCTGGACGGCGGACGTGTTTTCGGTGTCAGCCATTTTGATCCTTCTTTCTTAGATGATTGTCAATCACGGAAAACCAACCACAGCTAGAGTACGGCATCGCGTCAGCGAAAGGCAGAGGGACCGCCGATGAAAACGATGCCGACTCAGATCCAGCTGACTCAAGCCTTACCGAAACGGCGGTTGCGCTGAGCGTACTTGCCGATAGCGCGCCACAAAATTTGGCGACCGCAGTCCGGCCACAGTTCCGGTTCGAAATCAAGTTCGGCGTAAGCGGCCTCCCATGGTAGGAAGTTACTCGTGCGCATCTCGCCAGAGGTGCGCATCACCAAGTCAACGTTCGGAATATCGGGATTATAGAGATGCTCCTGGAACATTTTCTCGGTCACGCGATCACCGGAAAGCCGGCCGTCGCGCACTTTCTTAGCGATGGCCGCAGTCGCGTCGACGATTTCGGCGCGTCCCCCGTAGTTGATGGCGAACACGACATCGATAGTCTTATTGTTTTTCGTCTTCCCCATCGCCTCATCTAGCTCGTCGATGACAGACTTCCATAGGCGCGGGCGGCGCCCAGCCCAACGCACGCGCACCCCCCAGTCGTTCATCTGACCGACACGCCGATGGATGATGTCACGCGAGAAACCCATAAGGAAACGTACCTCGAAAGGTGAACGATTCCAGTTCTCCGTCGAGAACGTGTACAGGGTCAAATAGCGCACACCCGCTTCAATAGCGCCAGCGATGGTGTCGAAGACAACCGGTTCAGCAGCCTTGTGCCCCTCAGTGCGACTCAGGCCGCGCTGCTCGGCCCAACGACCGTTACCATCCATGATGACACCGACGTGGCAAGGCACTTTGCCCGCTGGGAAATGCGGAATAATCGACGGATCGGAGAAAGGCGCCGCCGGAACGCTCAACGACGTGTAATCGACGTTCTCAAAGCTCATGTTTCATAATCTAGCAATCGCAAAGATCGCAGCGGTCGCTCAAGATAGTACTGTGCCCACTCCTCCACCAACGCCGCCACGCATGCGTCGCGTCTACCGCCACACCAGTCCCAGTCACCAAGGGACAGCGCTCGCAGCTGCGCGAACTGGGTCTCCGTTAATCCAACAGCGCCGGCTGCGTGATCGGAACGGCACAAGGCACCGCCCAAGTGTACGGAGAATGATGTTAAACCGTCGGTCTTGCCACACACGACGCAGGATGATAGGTGCGGGCGCCAGCCGGCGATCGCCATTGCGCGTAGCACGTAGGATTCGCCTATCTGCCAGGGTTGGTGGCGCCGGCGTGCCAGAGCAATGAGGGCGCCAAGCAAGAGCTGATAGTACGCTGGAGCGGGTTCATGCTCCGTATCAAGAATCTTGTCAGTTATTTCGCAGATGACTGAGGCAGCAAGGTATGACTTGTAGTCGGCGCTGATAGCTCGAGCGTAGGCTCCAATGCATACGGCTTGGGATATGTGGTCGAGGCTTCGTCCGGTGGCGCAGAGGATGCTGTCGCGCATGAAGGGTTCCAGTCGTGCACCAAAGTGGGATTTGACACGTCGCGCTCCGGAGGCAACGGCCCGCACTTTGCCGTGCTCACGCGTCAGCAGAGTAATAATGCGATCAGCCTCACCGAGTTTTGTGGTCCTTAGGACGATTCCTTCGTCGCTGTACAGGGGCATCTTAGTATTGGAAAAGGCCCCAGAAGGCGAAGAACAGCAGGATGAGCAGCATGGTGGCTGTCAGAACGATAAAGTACACCAGTCCCAGCTTTGTGGTGGCGAAGAATGGTTCGTGGCGCCCTTCGGCCACGGGTTCAATCGGCTCGCGTGCCAAGCGCTTGAACCAGTGGAACCAGCCGCGGTCAGCGCCGGTTTCAACGAAGTTAACAAGCACGCGCGCCCATGTCCATACGACGATGGCGCAGGCGATTTCGACAGCGTACCAGCTCCAGTAAATCATACCGGCTGGTTGGATTGGTGCCGCTCCCCATCCCAGACATGAGACCCTCCAGATAATTTGAGCGACAGCGGCGATGAACAGTAGGAATGCGAACACAGTAACAAGAATCATAAAGAGCATAGCCTTGCCAAAGCCATTGGCGAAAGCTACCGAGGTGGCGCGGTGTTTGACTAGTGCCACGATTTTCTTGACGAGGACGATGACAGAGAATACTAGGGACATGAGGATCATGAGCAGCAGCAGGCAGTGCAGGATAACGAAGTAAAGCGTGCCACCCTTGATGGCGTGAATCTTCGGCAGTCCAATGGACTGGTAGATATCATGGCCAGCGACTTTCGGTGCCGTCTGTTTGTAGCCTTTAACAATGCCAGCGCTCCATTCGAGGGCTTCCTGGAGATAATGATCAGCCAGGAGTGTGTCACCGGCAGCGGCGTTGCCTAGGCGCAGGATGTGGTCGGCGAAGGGGTAGTCACGTAGGACGAAGTTCTCGTTGCCGGACTTTTGGGCCATCTCCATGACTTTCATCATGCCGTCGACTTGGCTGGTGAGCACATCGCGCGAGCCGTACGCCAGGAATGTTGGGATGGAGAAGGTCCGATTGTTAAAAGGATTGATGTTGGCGTCCCTCAGGCCGAACATATCGAAGTCAGCACTAAACACCTTGCGGACCATGGCCTGGTATCCGGGGTTCGCTCCGACGATGGAGAAGTCCTGGGCTACGAAGAATGCGACAGCTTCGCGCGGCTCGAAGAGCATCGGTGAAGCCAGAATCTGGAACGCAATCTTGTGGTCAAAGTCCTGCATGTAGGGATCAATCCAGCCGGACTCGGAGTCAACGTGGATGCCAATCTTGTTTGCGTCAACACCCGGCTGCTCGCTCATTAGCTGAATAGCGTGATCGTAGACCTTAGCCATGGCCGGATAGTTGCGGTTGACGGCGTTTGTGTTCCACACGGGTTTGTCAACAGTGGCGGCCATGAACCCAGCGGACGCGAAGTAATCGGCCTGGTCCTGGTAGGCGTCGGCCGCAGAACCCGTCCCCGCGCCGGAGATGAAGATGATACCCGGCATGGAACCGTGGTCATTCACCGGGTAATGAAGAAGGAGATGAATCAGCTGCGTGTTGTGCGTGCCAGGTTCTGTGGCTTCGAAGGATAGCATTCTCGTGGCTACCTTGTACACCCCTTGAGAGAGGGATACCGCGCATAGGCCATTCTGGTCGGCGGGCGATTTGTTCTGGTCACATTGCAGAGAAGACGCCGTCGGGACCATGTCGACGGCTGTGTTGCTGGTCATGGTCTGGATAGTTCGGTTCATTGGCTGGTCGCTCCACGGCACAGCTGAGAGGTGCGACGCGAAGGTGAGGATACCGATAAGGACTAGGAAAACGGGAATGCTGGCGAGGAGCCGGGTACGATAGGACCAGCGATGGCGGAATTTCCGCGCTGTCCGTTGCTTTGCCATGCTTTCGATCACGTCCTGTCCCGGCCTGCACCGCTTCGGCTTTTCGTCTTTTGAACCAATGATTGATTATTCGATCAACTCATTGTCGCCGGATTTCACTTCCGACAACCAACTGATGCACTGTACCGCATTTACTTTTGAAAGTCGTCGTCGTTCGTCCCCGGGAACGTGAGATCGGGGATATCGAAGGTTCCGGTCGGCATGATGTTCGACTCCATGAGTCTGGAGAAAAACTGGTCCGGATCCGTTGGTTGCGGTGTCTGAGAAGGCCTGCCATCAGGGGAACTAGAGTCGGTGGAATCGGCCGTACTGTGCGCTGCTTCCTCCGTGAGGGAGTCCAGGGAATGGCGTGGGTGTGACGGTGGCATCTCGTGGTCATAGGACTGTGCGAGGAGGGACGTTAGGGATACAGGCTTGTCTGCCTCCCCCGCGGCCCTCTCGAATAAATGGGATATACCAGAATCGGAAGACCAGGATGGCGCGACGGAGCCAGTGAGTGCAGTCGGCTCCACGGAATCAGAGGCGTGGGGGGTGCCGCAGGAAAAATCCATGGCTCCAGGAGCGTCGATAGTCGGGGAAGCATCCGTCGTGGCGGACAAGTGTTCGACGGGTTCTGCCGTGGATTCCTGTGGCTCTTCGCGTGCAGTTTGGGCGAAGCTGCTCGTTAAGCGTTGCGACGGGGCTAGCGGCTCTTTGATGGCTTGTGGAGCCGGTGGGATCACTATCGGCATGACGGCGTTCTTCGGCTCGTTTGCGGCTTCAGATAAGGACGCCTTCGCTGAGGACTTGACTGCGCGGGATTCGAATGACTGCAGCGGATCTTTAGCAGGGGACGTTTTTCTCGAGGGAACAGCCGAATCCATGGCGCTAGCAGCGGTTAGCGGTGCTGGCTTCTCGCTCCACGGCACGGCGATGCCCAGACGTTTAACAGATTCCAGGCGCGTCAGCACTTGCACCATCCTGTTAAGGTATGCGTCGACGGAATCCTCGCGGTAGCCTTTATCCCCCGTACGCTGGGTAAACACAGCGTTCGACACTTCGGTTGCTTCGACGTCTCGCACGTCCTGTGGGTTTGTTGATGTCTCCAACCGCGTCGCCGATACGATGCGGTGCCAGGCGTCGTCAATCAGCTGATCGACTTGACGTTTGTCGTACGCCGTCTGCTTTTTCTTTGCCGGAGTGAAACGCTGCCCCGGATGGGCTTCGGCACGTTGACGCAATGTCTCGGCGGCGGCGCGGGTATCGGCCATCCAGGCGCGGACACCGCGGTGTTCCACGTCCCACTGGGTGCGCTTATCGACGACGGCTTTCTCGAGACGCCCCAGAGCGGAATCTACCTGCGGGATAGAATAGCCACTCCTCTGCAAATCGAAGGTCGCGGTTTGGATCTCGTCCTGTGTCAGACCAGGTTCAGTCTGGGAGTACTTTCCACGAGCATAGGCTAGGAACTCGTCCACTTGGTTAACGTCGTAGCCCCATTTGCGGCCACTCGCGCGATCGATCGCCGAGGCGTTGCCGTGCTGTTCGCTCATTGAGTCCTCCTGTCGGGGAATCCGATGCCATCGGTGCTAGACTACGTGTGGAATCGGACGAGGACGGCCAGCGACAACGCTCGGACGCGCGTGTCCCCTGCCCCCACGTTGGGTTCGCGTGTATCATTCATGGTGGTACGCCCCGGTAGCTCAGGGGATAGAGCACCGCTCTCCTAAAGCGGGTGTCGTGCGTTCGAATCGCATCCGGGGCACTTTCTCCTCAGTGTTCAGACGTCAACGCCGCTGGTTTTCCAGCGTCCTTTTCATTGCCGGGAAGCTGCTCCTCCCTAGTTGTTGTCACCGTTGATGCTGATGTTCCCGGTGAAAAGCTTTTCGAACTTGACCAATATACGACTGCTTTTGTGCGCTTTATTTTCCCCGTTTTCGAACGCAAAGGTAGGCGCCATTGAAAGAACCGCATCGATAGCCGTTTCCGTGTCTTGGACATAGCCGACGAAACACGTCCGACGGAAATCTGCGGGCCGGCTCTGCTTTCAACTTCTTCTAAACCTCATCCAAATCTCTCTCGTAATGCTCGTCGACAAACTCAGTTCATTCGGCACACGTCGTCGAAATTCCTCTCGATAAACTCGCCGCCGAGCTTTTTCTTGCTGAACAGCAGTGGGTCGCGTTGAGTAAGGTAAGTAGATGCTGACCGGGATATTCTTGTCGTGACAGTTGTCTTGATAGTCCTGAGCGACGAGAGCGACGAAATCAAGGATATAGTCAACGTCAACCTCCATGGGCGAAGAACTCCGTCTCGAAGACTACTTTGTCCGTGACGTCGATGACTTCGCCGTTCTCGCGGACGTGGAGTGAGGTCCTCATAACGCTTGGGATGGTTCCGCAGTGCGCGCAAAGTGAATAGCTGGCAGTTTCGGCTCCTGAGGGAACGTGTCGAAACTGGACAGCAGGTTGTGCCAAGCGCATCACGGCATCAAACAGCAGAACCCTTCCTGTGTCTTCTTTCTAACCATGTGCTAGGACACCAATTGCCTTCAGCTTGTCGACAAGGTTCATGGTAACCGTCGTAGTAGTCCCTAAAACCACGCATGAAGACAATGGACGGGGCAACGTCAACAGTGCTGGACCTCGTCGATACGGTCCCGTTAGGCTCATGGGGAGCAGACGATGTTGCCCGTCCACTTGACGTCGTTGAAGATACGGTTGGACTGGGACGCCCGTCTGGATCAGCCTGTACATGCGCAAGTTTTTGTCATCCCAGGCTGTGTTGAGGGTGGACACGTCGAAGCTGATGAGAAGCATGTTGACGGCAATGAGCACGTCGATGCTCTCATTTTTCATGCGCACGGACAAGAACACGATAGTAAGTGTAGGTTTGGGACTTCGTTACCAAAGTGTCGTAGTTCATGTTAGCTGGTTGTGTAGTTCACGATGACCTCTTCGAGGAATTCATAGTCCGATTAGCTAAGATTGGCCGTCGAATCGAAGTTTTCTTCACCCATGAAACCGAACATATTCGGGTCATTGTTGTCCCCGTTAGGTACATAGCTGGAAATGAACTTGGAGTTCCAGTTGTCGACCACTCCTCGTAACACGTTCTTGGCAATCGACCAAATCGTCGGGGGGATCTAGCACTTCTGCACCTTCGTCATGGGATCCAGTCCCATGCCAGAGCCTCTCTTGCCGTGTTGATTGGGCGTCGCCTTCATTATTCCGACGTATCCCAAATGAGTTCGGTGCACCTTTAGGTTTCCCCGTCGTTCTCTTCCTCCACTTACAGCAGAACCTCGGCGTAAGTAACTTCCCTTCGGAGTCATTTTCATTTACATTTGTGAACAGACAGTGGAAAAGCGACGGACAGCGCCACGTAGCCCAGAGCCGAACACTGTCGGACGATATCGGAATGTTCATGCAAAGGAGATGCTGTCATGGCCGACGAAGAAAAGAAGTGCTGCGAAGAAGGCTGCGCCTGCGGTTGCCATGGAGGCAAGCCCTGCAAGGCCTGCGAGTGCCACCGCGAGTCTGACTGCGAGTGCCACGCGAAGAAGGGTTCCTGCGCTTGCGGTCCTGACTGCCACTGTGAAGGCTGCCAGGAAGGAAAAGCCTGCACCTGCCATCACGAGTGATTCTCGCGGTCGGTTCCGCGTCGGGGTCTAAGCGCGGAGCGACTGAAGATGATGAGGCGGGGAGCGCCCTGGAAGCAATCCGGGACTCCCCGCCTTTTTGATGTGCGCACGGCATGGTGCGCCTGGTTCTATTGGTGTGCCTTGCTCGTTACTGTGCGTTTACGTTGTTCTTCGACAGGCTTACTGCTAGGTTGATGGTACCGTGCCAGATGACGTCGGATGCCTTGGTGTTGGCCCGGTTGAGTGAGAAGGTTGCCGTCTTCGAGTCTACCTTGGTCACTAGGTATTCCTTGTTGGGGTAAACGGTTTCGTGGCCGAGCGTGATGCCTTGTTTGACGTTGTCGAGAACCACATTCCAGTTGACGTAACCTACATAGCGTTGGTCGCTTACGTGGAAGTTGTTGTGCAGGGTACCTAACTGGCTGTTACGGTTAACGGCCTTGATGTCAGCCAGCGGCAGGTTCAACGTATCCCCGGCTGGAGTGGTGTCCTCGTTCTGTGTGGCTTGGATCATAGATAGCGCACCGTTGATGGGGTCGATTACGCTTGGGTCGATAGTGCTTCCACGCTTGAAGTGCTGCCTTTAGAGGAGTTGGTATAGAGGCGGAACGTGTAGTCGGTGGCTTTCGGCATAGCATACTTGGTGTTTGGGTAGTGGTTGTCCCAGCCGGCGTGGTTGGACTTGTAGAGAATCTGGATGGCCTGGTTGTCTGGCTTGTCCTCGATCTGCTTGTATGTCAGGTCGTTATCGCCTACGTACTGGAACACGGTCACCTTCCCGTCATGGAAGTAGAAAGCCTGGTCGATGACGGCGTCGGGGTTTGGTACGCCGGACAGTAGCCAGATGTGGCTGCCTTGACGAAAGGCCGTTGACATTATGGTGTCGTCGCTATATTTAGCCATGCCGTTTGACGGGGAGTTCGATGTCGATGAACCGGAATTCACGTTACCGCACGCCGCCAAGCCAATGCACAGCACTGTCGACGTCACAATTGCCATCAAATCTTCCGATACCCTGTGCATTAGATGCCTCTCTTTAAAAAATCTGACGACCCGACACGCGGGTACACTGTTGGCGTCGCGAAAACAGGAGGATTATCGCTGTCCAGCATGGCTTCCTGCTGTGAAGAACACGAAAGAACACTGTTTTTCACAGAAAATTTCCAACGTTTTCGTTTGCTGCTTTGTCGACGAACCACGACAAGCCGACGGTCCTAGTGCGGATTTCTTTACCGAACGTCATCCTGATAGATTCGCCGGCTGAACACTAGCAGCCAGATAATGCCTGCCATCTGGATGGCCGCGAAGATCCACAGCAGCGCGCTGACGTTTGTGGCAGCGGTCAGCCTCTCCCCGCTCAGGCCTGGCGCCAGCATCAGCGAGTGCCTGCTGAAAGCGGATCCGGTAATTGCCGGTCCGAAAAGAGCCACGCCGATAGAGGCGAACGCTTCCATACTGAGGTCGTTCATGCCCACACCGCGGCCAGATTGGTCCATTGGCAGCGTGGCCAGGACAGTATCGTATACCGGCGAGTACAGCATGCCCATGCCGCTGTAAAGCAGGCAGCTGCCCAGCAGGAGCATTGCCGGTCCAGCGGGGGCGAGGAATGCTAGGAATGCGTAACCGAGTGTTTCCAGTCCGGCAGCGCAGAGGATAGCTGTTCTGCGACCTAGCTTCTCCACGATGGCTCCAGACGAGCAGGCGACAATGGTGGCGGCGACGAAGGAAGGGGCCAGCAGGAGGCTGACGCGTTCCGTCGTGATGCCGTAGACCTTCTGACCGATCTGGTCGAACAGCGGTGTGCAGCAGAACTGGGTGAAGTAGAGGACGGCAATGAGCATGATGGCGCTCAACCACCGATTGTTGCGAAAGAAGCTAGGCGTGATGAATGGGTGGCGCGCCCGGGAAATGTGCACGGCGAAGACAAGGAAGAGGATTGCTGACAGCGCGATTTCCCACCACAGCAGCTGTGAGAAGAACAGCGTGAGGAAAAGGATGCCTGCGCCGAAAAGCGTGAAGCCGAGGACGTCGATGGAGCCGCCGGGCGCTGCACCGCGCGGGACAGTGCGTTTGAGCGGGACAATCATGACGGCGGCGAGCGCCGGAATGAGGAATAGCCACTGCCAGCCGACGGACGTCAGGAAACCGGCGCACAGCACACCGATGAGGGAGGACAGTTGGAATCCTGCGGTGAAGAAACCAAAGTACAGTACTTTATCACGGCCGGTTAGGTACTTCGAAGCAATAACGACGTAGGCGGAGCCGGCGGCCTGGTAACCTAGCGTTTGGATGGAGCGCGCCAGGACGACAAGCAGCAGTGTCGAATGAGCAAAGAAGCCAAGAACCGATCCGCTTAGCAGCGCGGCAACACCGATGGCGGTCATGACTCGCAGGGAGACGAAGTCACCGAGCGCACCGTAAACGAAACAGGCGATACCGAGAACCACGCCGGGCACCGCACTAATGAGGGATGCCTGGTCTGGGTTTCCGACAGCCGCGCCTACTTGGGCAAAAACCATGTCGAACGCTTGGAGACAAAGCGTGCCCAATATGTACACCACGAGCAGCATGAGCAGCGCCATCTTCGTCGCGCGGGGATTGGGCACGCTTCCAGTCGGTCCAATGTCTCGTTGTGTGCTGGTGTGGCCCGTGGAGGTTTGGTCCTCGGAAGCGTCATGGATGCCGAAGATGCTTGTGGCGTCGGTCTCATCGTTGGCCATCGTCGGTGCTCGTGCCTGCCTTCCTGTCCGTCCGCCGACTGTTAATTCCCTTCCAGTTAAGCTGAATCGGCAGACTTTCGGCGAAAGGTTACCAAAAAGTTACTAGAGTGGAAACCATGAGTCAGATTGTTGTCAAACAGCACACCACGCCTCTTAACCACCCCATCGACACGGACATCAACCTGTATGATTTTCTGATGGACCGCGTCACACGTCTGCCTGACACCTCCCTCATCGAGTACAAGCAGGAGGACACGTGGCGCAAGCTTACCGCCACGGAGTTCGAGCGGCTTGTCCGTAAGATTGCTAAGGGTCTCATGGCGCACGGCGTTAAAATCGGCGAGCGGGTGTCCATCGTCTCCCACACGCGTTGGGAATGGGTTGCTCTCGACATGGCCCTCCTGGCCGTTGGCGCGGTAGTCGTGCCGGTGTACGAGACCGATTCACCAGCGCAGACCCAGTACATCTTCAACGATTCGAGCGTGAAGATTGCTTTCGTCGAAACGAGCGAGATGCGCGGCAAGATTGACGAGATCCGCGCCGCCATCCCGAGCCTGGACGAGGTCTTCGTCATCGACGAGGACGCGCTGGCAGCTCTCGCCGAGTTCGGCCGCACCGTCACCGACGAGGAATTCGAAGCTCGCGAGCATCAAACCCACGGTGACGCACTGGCGACTATCGTGTACACCTCCGGTTCGACCGACAAACCCAAGGGCGTGGAACTGACGCATGCCAATTTTGCATTCCTTTGTCTCTCTGGACTGCAGTACATGCCACGCGCCTGCAACATCCCTGACCGCCGTCTACTCATGTTCCTGCCGATGAGCCACGTGTTCGCGCGCTATATGGAAATCCTCTCCTTCGCTGGCACCATCCAACTGGGCCTGTCTAGCGACTTCTCGACCATCGTGCAAGACTTCCATGATTTCAGCCCAACGCTACTGATGAGTGTGCCGCGCGTGTTCGAGAAGGTGTATAACGCAGCATCTTTGCGAGCGGGCAAAGGCTTCACGGGCCGCATGTTCGCTGACTCTACACTTGTTGCGCGCCAGTGGTCCCACGCGCAGCAGGAAGGCCGAAAGCTTCCGCTGGGCAAACGCCTCAAGCACGCATTCTACGACAAGACCATCTACTCCAAGATCCGCGAAATTTTTGGTCCGAACGTTGACTTCTGCATTACCGGCGGCGCGCCGATGGATCCGCAGCTCGCCCATTATTTCAACGGCATCGGCATACCACTACTCGAGGGCTACGGAATGACCGAAACCAGCGGGCCGGTCTGCGTGTCACTGCCGCAGAACAATCGCATCGGCACTGTAGGTACCCCGCTCAGCGGAGTAACCATTGGCATTGCCCCCGACGGTGAGATTCTGGTCAAGGCCCCAAATGTGTGCTGCGCCTACCTCAACAAGCCTGAGGTCACCGCTGAGACCATTATCGACGGCTGGCTGCACACCGGCGACGTCGGCGACATCGACAACGACGGCTTCGTGCATCTGACGGACCGCAAGAAAGAACTCATCATCACCGCTGGCGGCATCAACGTCGCTCCTGGCCCGCTGTCGGCGTCTGTCATGACCTCCCCCGTCGTTGACCAGGTGCTCGTCATCGGTGACCGACGTCCCTTCGTATCGGCGCTCCTCACACTCGACCTCGAAGACGCCAACGCCTGGCTGAAAGCCCACGGTGCGCAGCCGTGCGCTGACCTGACGCAAGCCGCAAAAAATCCCCTAATTCGCGCCGAGGTGCAGCGCGCCGTCGACCGCGCTAACGAGACTGTTTCCCGTGCCGAATCTATCCGCAAGTTCGAGATCCTTCCCGACAGCTTCACTCTCCAGAACGGTATGCTTACGCCGAGCCTCAAGACGCGCCGCAAGCAAATCGAGGAACACTATGCCAATCTCATCGACGCGGTACTTTACGCGCCGAAGAAAAAGTGAGAACGAAGAGTTCTGAACAGCGCGCCACGTAATTTAAATTCTGCGGCGCAGACAAGGACAGGGGGTGGCTGCCAGGAATGGCACCCACCCCCTGTCATGTTGCACCGTTATGTGTTGCCCGCTTCGGACAACCCTCCCACCGGCAGGAACGCGGATGGGACCACCTCATTGGGCTTTAGCAGAGCGCGCCACGTTAGTGATGCGGGTCATGAATTCGTCGAGGAAACGCGGAACATCGACGCTCACGGCCACCTGCATGGTCTTGTGCGGCTCGTTGAGCTTGTCCGGGTCGCCGATAGTGCGACCGCGGGTAGCACCCTCAACATCGGTCTGCATGTTGATTGGCAGCGTGTTCACCAGTGTCGGATCGACGGCAACTCCCACGGCAAGCGGGTCGTGCAATCCACACCCGCCCAATCCAGGTGCCGTGGTCTCATAGGCTTTAATGTAGAAGTCGGTCATATCCGCTAGGAAGCGGCCAGCAGCGTTGCCGAGCTGACGCCACTGCTCGGTCTCCTTGCGAGTCAACAGGGTTTGTAAAGTAACATCCAGACCAATCATGGTGGCCGGGATGCCAGAACGGAACACCTCGTCGGCGGCGTCCGGATCCTGAGAGATGTTGGCTTCGGCCCAGGCGGAGACGTTGCCCGGAACGGTGAGCGCACCGCCCATGAGCACGACCTTACCGATTTGATCGACGATTTCCGGTGCCTTGCGGATAGCGGCGGCGAGATTGGTTTGCGGACCCGTTGGAACGTACACTAAGTCCTTGCCGTAGGTTTTCACAGCGTCGATGATGAAGTCAATGCCTGACTCGTTCTCTGGCTCACGGTCAGAGTCCGGAATGATGACCTCGCCGATACCGTTCTGACCATGAATGAATGCAGAAATCGGCTGAACTTCGAAGGAATCCTTCTTCAGGGCGTGCGGCAGTCCCTCATACACCTTGACTTCCGGGTGTCCCAGTAAATCCGTAATCGCCAGGTCGTTACGGATGCCCTGCTGGAGCAGCACGTTGCCGTAGGTGCCGACGATGCCGATGAGGTCGACTTCCGGACTGCCGAGCGCGTAGGAGATGGCGAGCGCGTCGTCGATGCCGGTATCGAGGTCGAGGATGAGCTTCTGTGTCATGTTGTTGCTCCTTTCAGAAACGGCCCGCACCAGCAGCTGCCGACGCGGGCCGTTTCCTATTTCACCATTACCAGACGAAAAGACCGACCATGGCGGCCGACATCAGCGACAC
>JAFNPO010000032.1 GCA_017386585.1 Aeriscardovia sp. | reverse complement strand
GTTTCCTTTTTGGTCGCTGGCTTCTTCTTTTTCGCTGCCATTCTTGCCCCTGTAAAAGGAAGCCCCTCATGGACAATGGGAAAACCATGAGGGGCAAGTCTTCAATTGTTCCCGTTGTCGTCTCCTAGTATAGCAGACGCTGAAACAATGTCAACCGGCTCTTGTCCGTCGGCGTGTCGCGCTACAGGCGAATCGTTTAACTTGCGCGCTTGCGCTCGTTTCCCGCTACTAGGCTTATCTATACCAGTCCAGACGGTTCAAGTCGTCTACACCACGATAGAACACGTTCCAGGGCTATGTTCGCCCGCCACGCTCCCCTCCACGCACATCAAAACGCGCGTCGAAAGAGGGAGGGGGTTGAGGGTAGGAGTTTTTTCAACCTGTTTGCTGAGGATTCTCCCACCTCTTAGCGGAGCGTAGGTGGGGGAGGAATCAGCATCCACGATGTATAATAGAAGTCAGTCGTACAATATCGGAACGAGGCGATTGCAGTGAAATTTGAGTCTAATCATCATTCGGTGTTTCTACTCCATTATCATCTCGTTCTTGTCGTGAAATACCGACGCAAGGTGTTCGATAATACGATTTCAGCGCGTGCGCGTGAGATTTTCGAGCATATCGGACGCTCATACGGCATAACCGTGGAGGAATGGAACCATGACGTAGACCATGTGCATGTGCTGTTCAGGGCGCAGCCGAAAACTGAACTGTCCAAGTTCATCAACGCCTACAAGAGTGCCAGTAGTCGCCTGTTGAAGAAAGAGTATCCATGGATTCGGCAGAAGCTCTGGCGCGAGTATTTCTGGAGCCGTAGCTTCTGCCTGCTCACGACAGGTGGCGCACCTATCGAAATCATCAGAAAATACATCGAAAACCAAGGAAAGAGGTGAGAACACGATGCAGGTCAAAAGGCATGTGGCAGTCGTATACCGTGCGTATCCGAACCGTGGGCAGTGCGCGCTGATTGAACGCACCATTGGCTGCGCGAGATTTGTCTACAATCAGATGCTTGCCGACCGCATCGAACACTACAAACAAACCAAGGAATCATTGAGGAACACGCCAGCCCAATACAAGGACAGGTTCCCGTTCCTCAAGGAAGTGGACTCGATGGCATTATGCAACGCCCAGTTGCATCTCAACCGCGCGTACAGCAGGTTCTTCAAAGACCCACAACATGTGGGGTTCCCGAAGTTCAAGGCGAAGCACAAGGCCAAACCGTCCTACACCACAAACTGCATCAAAGGCAATATCCGCTTGGAGGACGATGGCAGGTATCTTCGACTTCCCAAGCTCGGACGTGTCCGCGTGCGCCAGCATAAGCGCATACCCGACGATCGGGTGTTGAAAAGCGTGACAGTGCAGCACACCCGTTCCGGCAAGTACACCATGACCATACTGTTCGAGTACGAAACCCAAATACCCGAACCGCGTGCGCCAAAATACTTCGTCGGACTGGACTACTCCTCGCATGACCTGTACGTGTCCAGCGACGCGGAGAAACCGGACTATCCACGTTTCTACCGTCGAACCGAACAATGTCTCGCCCGCGAGCAACGCAAGCTCTCACACATGCAAGAACAGTCGAACAACTGGTATAGGCAGAAAACCAAGATCGCCCGCTTGCATGAACGGGTGCGCAACACGCGCCGTGACTTCCTGCACAAAACCGCGAACAAACTCGTGGGACAGTATGACTGCGTGTGTGTGGAGGACTTGAACCTACAGGCTGTCAGCCAATCGTTGAAGCTGGGCAAAAGCACGATGGACAACGGGTTCGGTCTGTTGCGTGACATGCTCGCTTACAAGCTGGAAAAGCATGGCGGATGCATGGTAAAAATCGACAGGTTCTACCCGTCCAGCCAGCTTTGCCACGACTGCGGATACAAGAACACCGACACCAAGAACCTGAGTGTGAGGGAGTGGGACTGCCCACAATGCGGAGTGCATCATGACAGGGACGTGAACGCCGCATTGAACATTCGAGACGAAGGCAAACGCCTAATCTCCTGAAATCTTTTGAACCGTGGGGCGCACGGGGATAGCTCGCTGATACTGACAACAATGGTCGTCTTGAACGAGAAGCCCCCGCTTCAAACCCCGTCAGGGGTTAAGCGGCGGGAGCACGTCACTGGAGAAACTGGGGCCTAGGAAGATTCAGGTGGTGCTGTTGTGAGAGATTTTATTCGTATGGTTGTGATTGGTTTTGCGACGGCCGCCGCGGGTTTTGTGGTGACGGCGGCTATCGCTCTGCTTGTCGGCTATTTAATAAT
>JAFNPO010000031.1 GCA_017386585.1 Aeriscardovia sp. | reverse complement strand
GTCTGCGGAGCTGTCGTCGTCTGCTTGTTCAGCGTCTGCGTGCTGACAGCCGACGTCGACGCGGCCGTGCTCTTCTGACCGCACCCGGAGACGCCCACGAGCATTCCCCCGGCGGCCATGACGGCGACAACGAGGCGGGCGACCCGCCGCGCGTGTCCCGGTGTGCGTGGCGCAGCTGGCGTCAACGACGGCTCCTGTTCCCCCCGAGGATCATTATGCATTGGTTCCGACCTCCCGCAACAAAATTTCCCATAACGCGGCAGCGGCATCTGGGCGATACGGATATACGAATAAAATAGCAGAAGGTACTTATCGCGTGGCCATGCGACTGGCCGCCGTCACCCGATCCACGAAAGCGTGCGCCATGCCGGATTCCTCCCGCCCGTCCGTTGCCGTTCTCATCCCCTGCTACAACGAGGCTCCAACCATCGGGAAAGTTGTCACGGACTTCCGCCGGGAGTTGCCCGGCGCCACCGTCTACGTCTACGACAACAATTCCGACGACGGCACGGCTAGCCTTGCTCGCCAGGCGGGGGCCATCGTACGCAGCGAACCACGCCAGGGCAAGGGCAATGTGGTGCGGGCCATGTTTCAGGACATTGACGCCGACGTGTACCTCATGGTTGACGGTGACGACACTTACCCGGCCGAGGCGGCACCGAAGATGGTACGTAAGATTGCCGAGGGTTACGACATGGTCGTAGGTGACCGTCTCTCCTCCACGTATTTCCAGGAGAACAAGCGCCCATTTCATAACTTTGGCAACCGCTTAGTGCGTGGGACGATCAACCGCATGTTCCACTCTAATATCCACGACATCATGACTGGCTACCGCGCCATGAGCTTCACCTTCGTCAAGACTTACCCGGCCATTTCCGGCGGCTTCGAGCTGGAGACAGAAATGACTATCGATGCCGTTGACAAGCACGTGAAAGTCTACGAAATCCCGGTTCAGTTTCGTGATCGCCCAGATGGTTCTGTCAGCAAGCTAAGTACTTTCGCCGATGGCTTCAAGGTGCTGGCGACTATCTGGCGCATGGTGTATGAATACCGTCCGATGCCATTTTTCACCACGTTAGCTGTCATCTTGGTATGTCTGGGCGTCGGTTTGATGATACCAATCTTCCTGGCCTACTGGAGCACCGGCACCGTTCGGCAGTTGCCCACGCTTATCGGCGCTGGCTTCATCATCCTGTGTGGCGTGCTGAGCTTCATTACCGGCATCGTGCTCGACATCCTCGCCAAGCACGGCCGCAAGAGCTACATCCTCCACTGTAACGAGTTCTCCTACCTCCATCGCACACACCACACCGACGAAACCGCATGAATCCAGTCTTTTTTGAAAAATCCGAAGCTGTGCTATAGTGATTGAGCTATCGCTTGGAGGATTCGCCTAGTGGTCTATAGCGCACGCTTGGAAAGCGTGTTGGGTGCAAGCCCTCGCGAGTTCGAATCTCGCATCCTCCGCTTTTTTAAAGCCCCTGGGTTCGTCAAGGGCTTTTTGTTGCCCTACACACGAACAAAGTCAGCCGCGCCCGCAGCAATTTCCTCTTCCGACGCCGGTGGGACATCGTCCGTATGTTCGTAAAGGAAGCACGGACATTCCTTAACATAATATTTTGCACATGAAAACACGCCTCAACGAAATTGGTAACGATTTCTCTGCCATAGTCCTCATCACTCGCCTCTTTTTCACAGAGAATAGCCGTGTGCAGAGCCGACAGTAGTGCCGGCCATGACTTGAATCGAAGTGATTCTATGAGCGAAGAAAATAGCGGGGTCCCTGCCGCCGCGACGGCCGCCGCCTCCAGCGTTCCCGTAGGAGGCGTTCCCTACACGACCGAGAAGCTGACGCGTACCGGCAAGCCGGCCACGATGAGTATGATGGCGCTGGCCATGATGAACATCGCGATGCTCGCCGGTGTCGGTAACGACGTTCAAATGGCGTTCTACGGCCTCAGTTCCGTGACATACTACATCCTGGGAGCCATCCTGTTCTTCATCCCGACAGCACTCGTCGCGGCTGAGCTGGCCACCACCTGGTCTCGCCGAGGCGGCATCTTCCGCTGGGTTGGCGAGGCCATTGGGCCGGGCACAGCGTTCTTCCTAGTGTTCACCCTCTGGTTCTTCAACGCACTGAACTTCGGCGGTGCCCCGGCATCCGGAGCGGCGACCATTATGTTCTTCACCGACCGCTACAACTTCGCCATCCAGTTCGCCGACGATCCGGGCAAATATATCGGCGCGAGTGGTGAATTCTGGATCATGATTGGCTGGCTGGCCTTCTACTGGCTGCTGATCATCCTGTCCACTAAAGGCATCAAGTTCTTTTCCAAGATGGCATCATGGGGTGTCACGATCGGCACGATCATCCCGCTGGGCCTCATGATTATCGGCATCATCTTCTACGTGGCGCTGGGCCACAAAATCTATATCAGCTTCCAGCCGGTCAACCTCATCCCGCAGTGGCAAGGCATGTCAACTTTGGCTCTGGCCGCGTCCGTGTTCTTCAGCTACGCCGGCATCGATATGAATGCCGCGTACATCAAGCAGCTGAAAAACCCGCGCGCCGAGTTCCCGAAGGCCATGATTATTGGCATGTTCGGTTCCCTGTTCATCTTCATGGTGGGCACGCTTATCATCGCTATGATTGTGCCAGAAAGCCAGATCAACGTCCTCTACACCCTTAACCAGGTGTTCCATGAGGTTGGCGCAATGGCCGGCATTCCCTGGCTGTACATGGTGCTAGCCTACGCGGGCATCTTCAACACGGTTGCTGGCGTCATTACCGGCTTCGCAGGGCCGTCCTTCATGCTTGGCGCCGCGGGACGCTCCGGCTTCCTGCCGAAATTCCTGCAAAACGTCAACAAGCACGGCATGCCGTCCAAGTTGATGATCACCCAAGGCATCATCATGACGGTCATCAGCTTCATGATGGAACTGTTCCCGAACATCGAAGGCTTCTCGATCATGCTAACTCAGGCCTTAACGGTCCTTTACCTGGTCTACTACATCATCATGTTCATCGCTTTCCTTCGGCTCAAGTATCAGCAGCCGAACCGTCCGCGAGGCTTCACTGTGCCCGGCGGTAGGGGTGGCGCCTGGACTGTGGCCATCGTCGGCATCGTGACCTCACTCTTTGGCATCATCATGTCAATCTGGCCACCAGCGCAGGTCTCCGAGGAAGTTGGTTCCCCAGCCGTTTACGTGTGGTCCATCATTGGCATTTGCGTGGCCTGCGTAGCCATCCCATACATCATCTACGCGTTCGCGCACGCCGCTTCCAAGAAAGCTGCCGCCAACCATGAGATAAACCCCTGGGTGGATCCGGATAACAAATTCTCGCCGTTCACCTGGCAGATCGAAGGCTTCAGCAAGCCATCTAAGTCCCTCTCGAACGTCCCTGTCGACGTGCTCAGCTATGACCAAGCCCCGATGGGCATGCCGATCCGCCATCCGTTCTCCCCCAACGCCAAACTAGCTGACGTTCCGCAACTCGTTCAGGAGAACGCAGAGACATGGTCCCTCAACGAGGCATCCGGAAACAATTAACACGCACATGCGCTGAGCTGATAGGCCAAAGTTAATCATCGTGCGTCACCTGATCACCGCGCAGGAGGGGAGGTTTTCTCTCCGAATAATGTTGTTCAGAGAGAAAACCTCCCCTCCTGCCTTTTATCACTGCCGATTCACGTCAGACTAACCTCGCAGCACAAGCGTACCGGTATTCTTCCGGCTGCCCCAGCCCGCAACGCGCGATTACTGCTTCAGAGGATCGACTCGATATACTCCTCTACCGGTTTCACACCGACAGTTGGTTCGAAACGGCGCAACACCTCGCCGTCACGCCCGACGACAAACTTGGTGAAATTCCATTTGATGTCCGAATCAATCCTCCAGTTCGGGTCAATGGTCGGCAGCAGCGCGTTCATCTCATCGGCGTCCGGACCCTCCCCAAAACCTTCAAAGCCTTTGCAGGACTTGAGATACGTATACAGTGGCAGCTCGCTCCGACCGTTGACGTCGGACTTGTGCATTTGCGGAAAGGTTGTGTGGTAGTGCAGCGTGCAAAACATATGGATGTCAGCATCAGAACCCGGAGCTTGCCCAGCAAACTGGTTGCATGGGATGTCCAGAATCTCCAGACCCTTGGCGTGGTCCTTCTCGTACAGCGCTTCCAGCTGCTCATACTGCGGCGTGAACCCGCAGCCAGTGGCCGTATTGACAACGAGCAGCACCTTTCCTTTGAACAATTTCAACGGCACGTCATGCCCGTCGGTGTCCAGCACTGAATATTCGTAGACTCCCATGTCGGCTCCTTTCCATGAAACCGTCAGCCCCTATTTTGGCAGCTTCCGCGCACGCACACGTAACTAATGGGGCTGTCTACACAGTGGGCGAAATACTTAGAAACCTTTGACTTCCACTTGCTCGAAAACAACAGTAGCCGTCCCCGCGAGTGCTGTTCAATCTGCGTCGGTGGGACTGGAACATATAAAGCCCTGGTTTCCCTCTCGAGGGAAATCATGAAAAAATGGGGGCAGGGGGGAGAATTGGTTCGCGCGCTGGGTTCGTGTCATTGACGGTGCGCATCATAAGGCATCATAAGGAGGAAGATGAAAAAGAAAGTCAGTGGGCCCAGAACGCTGTTCTACGAGCATGAGTACCATCGCACCGGCGTTGTCTATTCTTGTGCTAGGGACGAGCAAGGCGATCTGCATTTAAAATTGACTATGCGCCGCATCTCCTTTGACGGGCTCAAGGACGTCGATAAGTTTGCAGATTCCATGGAAACTTTTCCACGCTGGCTTAAGTTGCAGGCCTATGTGTCCGGATCCATGCTCAGCATGGAAAGTGAGCAGGAAGTTCAACAGTTGATGAAGGAATCCGGGAGGGATGACATCGACGATGACAATCGATGATTTGTCTGACGCTGGCGCAAGCATTCCGGAATCCGACTACGAAGCTGTCTACAAGCGCACTGGTATTAGTTTCACCTGCCACCGCAAAACCACGGATGGCATGCTCGTGGGCACTCTGCGGGACAGTGCGCCGTATTTGCGTGTTAGCTCACCCTCGCAGCTGAATATTCTCGGCGACGTCATGCAGGATTTCCCTGAGTGGCTCGACGCCCAGGCGCAGGCCATGAAGCGGATGCAGTCGCGTGAGGGCAAGCGCAACCATCCGTCCATGCAAAACACCCTCCGTCCGCCCCTACGCCTGCATCACACGCCGGGCTGGAGACTGCGGCGTTGTTCCGACGAGAACGGTTCACCCTACACCACTGTTTTCGAGAGTAAATGCCCGGTCGCCTTCCTCCTCTTCCGCATCGATGTGTACGACGATAGCGACGACTTCGACAAGGTCCGTGGGTTCTTCGAACCGTTGGGCTTCGGCGCTTCGACGGCGCGCGTCACGGAGATGCGCCACATGGCTGGCCGGGCGCTCGACTACCGTGCTTGGCTCCTTGACTGCGCCGATGCGCTCGACAGCGTTAGGAAAGAGTACCTCCCCTCCGGTTTCGATGACATGAACAACGGCGATGACTGACCGCGGAAATGTCGGCCGCCCCTCGTCTTTTTCGGGTTAGCGCGCACTATCTGCTCGTACAGTTTCTCCAGCGTCTCCTACCAGCGGAGAGCAACGGGCTCGCACACCCAGACGACGAGCGCACTTTCCCTTGTCGCGCACTGGCTCCTACTGCCATGTGTCGTATTTCTTGTTGCGTGTCAGTTTCCACTGCCCAGTAGGTCACCTCCGACTTGGGTAGACGCTGATGGACAGTCTTTGCGCAGATGCCAAAAACAGCCATTAACAAAGAGATGGCGCGTTGGGCAACACCAGGTTCAGATAGTCAGGATGCCGCTTGTCATTCTTGCGGAAGTACGGATGGTGGGGGAAGAGGCATCTGCGGACTATCCGCTCGGGGTTAATGTCGTTGCCGCGGATCTGAGACATGGTGGAGCTGCGCATCCCACATGTAAAATCCGTGACGTATCTTGACGTGTTTACCCCCCCCATCACCACCTCTTGAAATTACCGTCATACCGTCCTTTTGAAATACTGGAAGCAATGGAATACGAATTCGACGATGATCAGGAATCGGACATTCTTGCTGATGCTCTCACCAGCCTCGGTAACGACATCGAAAACGTTGGAAAGGCCTCAGCACAGTCCGACACCAACACAGGAAGCGGCAAAAAGAGTGACGCAGCCGGAGACAAGAGCGTTGGCGGTTCTCCGCACGAATCCGATTCGCAAGATACCAAATCCGAGGGTGACAGTTTTGACGCATCCCTCGTAAATAAGACATTCTCGCACTTGCGCCAGCGGGTTTCCGGTCTTTCGACTGCTAAGATACTCAGGCGTGTCGCCGCTATAGTAGCCGTAATTGCTACGCTCGGTGGGGTGGGCTGGCTTATCTCCTACGAGGTGACAATCCACCGCCTTATCGCCACGCAACAAGCGACGTACCAGGAATACGGTTTCAACCCGGGCCGGATCATCACCGACGCGAAGTTCTTCGATTCGATGACGATGACAGAGCCGCAGATCCAAAGTTTCCTCAACGAGAAGGGCGCGTCTTGCACGCAGCAGGCCTGTCTACGCTCCGAGACCTTCGATACTCATGACTGGCCAGCGAGTGAAGGCTGCACGCGCTATGTTTCACGTGGAAAACAGACAGCTGCGCAGATTGTCTTCGCGGCATCGGAAGCCTGCGGCATCAATCCCCAGGTCTTTCTCGTCATGCTGCAGAAGGAGCAAGGACTCGTCACGGCAACGCAACCGGGGGAAGCGGCCTACTCAATAGCGATGGGCCTGTCGTGCCCCGACAATGCGGCCTGTGACAGGCGATACTCCGGTTTCTTCAACCAAGTCTTTGGCGCAGCGAAGCGTTTTCAGTACTACAAACACCATCTCTCCCGCTACCCCTACCAGGTGAACCACATCAATTCGGTGCGCTATAACCCTTCGGAAGCCTGCGGCGCTAAGGACATCTACATCCAGAACACGGCGACCGCGCTCCTCTACACGTACACGCCCTACCAACCCGATGAATCCGCACTGAAAAGCATCGGAAACTCCTGCTCAAGTTGGGGGAACCTCAATTTCGCGAGGCTCTACCGGCAATGGTTCGGCGACACGCAATGAACACAATTCATGTAAATTCATGTAAAGGGTGTACAATGCCGCTTCGACTGTTGGCAACGGATCGCTCGCATGAGGCAACGGATCCAAACGGCGAGCTCTGAGAGGCGCGCAGCGAGAAAGTCACGGCGCGTCTTGCCAGCGCTGTTGCCAATCAGCCCTTTCCATGTTCCTACTTACCATCCAGTTGTCGAAAAGTGCAGTCCAGCGGACTTCGTCATCGGGTTCGAGACACCCGCGGAGACCGTGGTAGCAGCACCGCGGAGTCTCCGTCAGCGGGTCCTGAAGACCCCATCCGTCGTGCCGGATAGCCGGAAAGGTGCGGGTATCATGTCTCAACGAATCTCTTCTACCCAGCAATCGTCAAAAAACGCCGCGAAACCATCGGCCTGGAGCGTGACGCTTCGCTTTTTCAGCGGATCCCCCATGCTCGTCGTGTCAGCCGCCGTGGGCATCCTCTGTGGAATCCTCTGGCCGCACGAGCGCCTTGTCGCCGTCTGGATTTTCCTCGCCCTGTCGCTGTATACGCTAATCGACGAGATCATCAGCATCGTTAACGACTTCCGCCACGGACATGCTGGAGCCGATATCCTCGCCGTGGTCGCTATCGTGGCTACGGCCAGCGTCCAAGCTTTCTGGGCGCTGTGGATCATCGACCTCATGGTCTTCACCGGCGACGCCATCGAAACCTTCGCGCAAAACCGCGCTAAGCAGAACCTCACCGCACTCATGGACGCCGCTCCGGATATCGCTCACGTGCTCAACAATGACGCGACCGCCGACGCCACATCCGATGCCGCTTGGAGCACTGTACCTGTCGACCAGGTGAAGATCGGTGACCGCCTCGTCGTTAAACCTGGCGAGACTATCCCGATTGACGGCGTACTGCTGAGCAACGAAGCCACCATCGACCTGTCCATGATCAACGGCGAACCCGTCCCCGTCGACGTGTACGCAGGCGCCACGCTCGCCTCCGGTGCTATCAACGGCTCCGTCGCGCTAATCATGCGCGCCACCGCCCTCGCCGGCGACTCCCAATACCAAAAGATCCTTAACCTCGTACGCAGCGCTGAGGAGTCGCGTGCCACGGTGGTACGCGCCGCAGATATCCTCGCCGTACCTTTCACCATCGTCTCGCTCGCCATCGCCATCATCGCTTGGATCGTCTCCAAAGACCCGATGCGCTTCGCGCAGGTGCTCGTCCTAGCCACACCGTGCCCGCTACTCATCGCTGCGCCAGTGGCATACATGGGCGGCACTGGGCGCCTAGCCAAGCACAGCGTCATCGTCAAGACACAGGATGTCATCGAGCAACTCGGCAACGTCACCCACGTCTTCTTTGATAAGACCGGCACGCTGACGAACAAGCGCCCGAGCGTTGAACGCATCGACCTCGCGACCACTGCGAACGGTCTGACTGGCGATGACGTGCTGCGCCTAGCCGGACCAATCGAGGCCTACTCCGTCCATATCCTCGCTAAGGGCATCGTGAACGCCTCCCACAAGCTTGCGCACGACACCGGCGTGCCGGCTCTAACCGCCGACCAGCCGCAGGAAGACGCCGGACAAGGAATCCGCGGCATCGTTAACGGACACGACGTGGCCATCGGCCGCCTGAGCTACCTGGCCCGCTTCGTAAGCGACCCCCGGCAGGCGCAGGAGTTGGCTGCTAAATCGCCCAACCTCTTCCCAACCGCGCTCGCCGCCAACGAAATGGCCACCTACGTGGCTATTGACGGCGTGCTCGCCGCCCGTATTGTGCTCAAGGATTTCGCCCGTAAAAACGCTGCTAGCACCATCGGCTGGCTTAAGCGCCTTGGTATCAAACGTCTGTCCATGGTAACCGGCGACACATGGGCCTCAGCACGGGCCATTGCTAGCGAGGTGGGCATCGACGACGTGCATGCCGCGCTGCTGCCCGAACAGAAGGTAGAAGTCGTGGCCGAAGGCAAGAAGGAAACCGCCGACACGGAGCCGACGACGTCCCAGCGCATCATTGATGTCCTGAGCGGGTTCCGCCAGCCCCAAAGTATCACCATGATGGTCGGCGACGGCGTTAACGACGCCCCAACCCTTGCCTCCGCTGACATCGGCGTGGCCATAACGGACGGCTCCAGCACCGCCGCCTCCCAATCGGCGCAAGCAGTCATCATGAACAACGACATCTCCATGGTGCCGCTGGCCATCACTATCGCCCGCCAAACGAAGAGCACCATGTTCCAAGCATGCGCGCTCGGCATTGGGCTGGCCATCATTCTCATGGTCATGGCTGCATTCAATCTTATCCCAGTGGTCGTGGGTGCGCTGCTGCAAGAAGCTATCGACTCCTGCTCCATCTTCTGGGCGCTCACCGCCATCATCGACAAGAAGACCGGGGAGATAACTGTGCACGGCTAAGCGAACGAGCTTCAGCGACGAATTTCCATACCGTAGGTGGCCGCAAGCTCTTCCAGATTCGGCTCACCGAACTTCTCTGCGAAACGGTCAAGCCGCCGGGCTTTAGTCTCGCCGAATCGATACACCGATCGGCGCGCCGCCGACAGGCTGACAAAGGTCGGTGGGTTTGACTTGGTGTGGAACTTGTCGGCGTACATCACCAGCTCTTCTTCGAGAGTGCGCGGTGAATAATCGTCTACCGGCAGGCGCAAACCTTCATCAAGTACGTCCCGGCGTGTTATGCCCACGCCCGTGTGATGACGAGCGAAGTCGGCGATCTGTTCACCAAAACCGTTCTCGTGCAGGATTAGCCAGCCTTCCAGTCCGTGGAATAGATAGCGATTCTGGTCGAAAGTGGTGCCGTCAGCGGTGAACACGCGATAGACGCCGATATCGTGCAATAAACCGCCGACAACAACGAGTTGCTCGTTCGGCTCGGATAATCCCTGGCGTTTGGCTCGACGCGCATACCGTCGCGCGAAATTTCGTGCCAGCAGAGCCACGATGCGGCAGTGCGTCCATAGCAAGCCGAACGCGGCCAGGTTCGGCGCGCAAGAGCGGTGCAGTTCGCGAATGCGATCCCACGTAACGGGTACGCCGTCAAAGTCGAAGACACCATCGAAAACGGCCGAAACGGTGCTGGCCGGGGTCGTTGAGGCCAGCAGCTCGTCCGTTAGGAACGGGTAAGGCTCGTCGGTTCCAATCGAGCGTGGTAGCGCGCCAGCATCCGCGCCGGCACTTGTCTCTGGACCGCCATCAACACCAGATTGTTTCACGTAAAACACTGTACTGTCATTAAGCATCACGTTCCCAGCCTCCATTGCTTCTCATTGCCATGCTTCCTATTCTAAAAATGCTCCGTTACCCCTCTCGTGCTCACTCGTCTTCTCCAGACTTTGCCCCCCTCGCGTACGCTTTTGTTCTTACTCACGCCATCAGCGAAGCTCGGAAAACACGCTCCCGCCTTCACAGACCGAAAAGGTAATCTGAAAAACACCTAGAACAAAGGACTTTCCATGATTATTCCTGAACCGGAAACCGACAGACCGGCTTCCGCCGGCCAGAGCGCGCACGACTGGTCCAACCCTTTGCGAGATCCGCGCGACCTGCAGATGCCGCGCATCGCCGGCCCGTGCACACTCGTCATTTTCGGCGTCACTGGCGATCTCGCCCGTAAGAAGCTGCTGCCGGCTATCTACGACCTCGCTAACCGCGGTCTACTGCCAACCAGCTTCGGACTCATCGGTTTTGGTCGGCGCGAGTGGTCCGATAACCAGTTCCGTGACTGGGTCAAGAAGCAGGTGCGAGACCGCTGCCGTACTGTCTTCCGCGAATCAACTTGGAGCCAGTTGACCGAAGGCATCCGCTTTGCCCGTGGCACTTTCGACGACCCGACCGCCTTCGAACATCTGGGAGAAATCGTCTCCCAGGTGGACACCGACCGCCACACCCACGGCAACCATGCCTTCTACATGTCAGTTCCGCCAAGCGCGTTCCCCGTCGTGGCCCGCCAACTAGCCGCTTCGGGCCTGTCGGAATCAGCCGGAGACGCTTGGAGACGCGTCGTCATCGAAAAGCCCTTCGGCCATGACCTGGCGAGTGCCCGCCAACTGGACAAGACTATTTCCTCGGTGTTTGAACCGGATTCGGTCTTCCGCATCGACCACTATTTAGGCAAGGAAACCGTGCAGAATCTGTTGGCCATGCGTTTCGCTAACATGCTTTTCGAGCCAATCTGGAATGCCAACTACGTGGACCATGTGCAGATCACCATGGCCGAGGACGTTGGTATCGGCTCGCGTGCCGGCTACTACGACGATATCGGCGCCGCACGTGACGTCATCCAAAACCATTTGCTGCAGCTGCTGGCCCTGACAGCCATGGAGGAGCCAGTCTCCTTCTCGTCACACGATTTGGCGATGGAGAAAGCGAAGGTGCTTTCGGCCGTTAGGCTTCCTGAGGAGCTGGCTATCCATACGGCTCGTGGCCAGTACGCCGCCGGATGGCAGGGCAGCGAAAAGGTGTGTGGCTATCTGCAGGAGCGGGGAGTCAATCCCCACTCGACCACGGAGACGTATGCTGCTGTTCGCCTTGATATCGATACGCGCCGCTGGGCAGGCGTTCCTTTCTACCTGCGTACCGGTAAAAGGTTGGGTAAGCGCGTCACAGAGATTGCCGTCGTTTTTAAAAAAGTTCCGCACCTGCCGTTCGAATCAACAGCCACACGCAGGATGGGCCAGAACGCCATCGTCTTCCGCATTCAACCGGATGAGGGTATCACCCTACGTTTCGGATCCAAAGTGCCGGGGTCGCGCATGGAGGTCCGCGACGTCAACATGGACTTCGACTACGGTCGGTCCTTCACGAGCGCATCACCAGAAGCCTACGAGCGCCTCATCCTCGATGTCCTGCTGGGAGACGCGCCGCTCTTCCCGACCACGCAGGAAGTCGATCTGTCCTGGCAAATCCTGGACCCCATCGAGCAGTTCTGGAGAACACAGGGCACACCAGAACAATACCCTTCGGGCACGTGGGGTCCGGCCAGCGCGAACGCTCTTATGCACGCTGATGGACGATCCTGGAGGCTACCATGATTATCACTCTTAATGATGCGACCACGCACGTCATCGCCGAGGAGCTCAGCAAAATGCGCGAGGAGCGCGGGGAAGCGGCTACGGACCGCGTTCTCACGCTGCTCATCTCCTGCTCAGAAGACGAGCTGGAAGCGGCGCTGCGGGCCGCCAACGAAGCAAGCCGTGAGCATCCGTGTCGCGTTATCGCCCTTGTGCCGCGCAATCCGGATAACAAACGAGCGCATCTCGATGCACAAATCCGCTGTGGCGCGGATAGTGGGGCGGGAGAAGTCATCGTACTGCTCCCCTCCGGCGAGCTGACGAAGCATCTGGACACGCTGGCCATCCCGCTGATGGTTTCCGACACTCCGGCCGTCGCCTGGTGGCCAGGAACGCCGCCGCCGGATCCGTCGCGGGATGCAATTGGAGCCATGGCTTCCTCGCGCATCACTGACGCTAGCCAGTCGCCACATCCGCTACGCGCGTTCGACGCGCTGCGCTGCCATGCCAACGCGAACGACGTGGATCTCGCCTGGACCCGTCTGACGCTGTGGCGCGGCGAGCTGGCTTCCATCCTTGACCAGCCTCCGCATCTGCCCGTATTGCACTGTCGTGTCTGCGGCCAGAAGAACGACCTGTCTACACTGCTGATGGCAGCGTGGCTGCGCTATGAGCTACGCGTACCCGTGAGCATCTCTTGGAACGACTCTGGTCGCGGCCTCACGTCGGTGGCGTTGACGCGCGCCAATGGCGACATCCTACTAACCCGCGAGGCCAATGAGACCAGCAAAGGCAACGAGACCGCTAGAGTGCCGATTCTGCACGACCAAGCGCGTCTGCTGCTCCCCGCAGAAAAGCCGCAAATGATGTCTTTGCCTTGTCGCAGCACCGCCGACTGTCTCATGGAGGAACTGGCCCAACTCTACCCTGACGACCTTTACGCTTCCGTCATCCACTCCGATTTTGATTTCAGCGGAGAGGGCAAAAAGGAAAATGCGTATGAACGGTAAAACGAAGAGGACACTGCCGATGGCCGCTGGGCGCCTCATCGTGCGCTATGCCAATCCGCTGACGTTGGCCACGGCCGCAGCCGACCGTATCCTCCTGACCATGAGCGATCTGCTTGACCAGCCGGGCCGGCAACGCGTGGACTGTGCCGTCACCGGCGGCACAGACGGCATGCGCGTGCTGGAGGCCATCACCCGTAATCCTCTGCGCGCAACCGTCGATTGGTCCCGCGTGCATTTCTGGTGGGGCGACGAACGCTTCGTGGCTGCCGACGACCCTAACCGTAACGCTCTGCAAGCACGGCAGGCCCTGCTCGACGAGCTGATGGCCGGAGGCAGCCTGCCGGAAACGAACATCCACGAAATGCCGGCCGATTCGCGCAGCGCTGAAGAACGCGCTCGAGCTACCGACATTGATAATTTAGCGTCTTTGGAACGGGCTGCCCGTCAGTATGAGGCCGAACTCGTCCGTGATCTGAAGCCAGAACCCGGTGAGCTCCCTCATTTGGACATCGCCTGGTTCGGCGTGGGTCCGGAGGGTCACTTCGCGTCCCTCTTTCCCAACGACCCACTGCTGAAGGAAACCGTAAGATCAGCAGGCGCGGTCTCTGCGGGCCTCTCCTCTGTGTCTCGTCTAGTGGTGCCGGTGATGCACTCGCCGAAACCGCCAGCTTTACGTCTGACGATGACGCCGGTTCTCATCCGTTCGGCCCGGAACGTGTGGATTACCGCATCCTCCGGCCGCAAGCGGACGGCCCTTACCACGGCGGCGACCCTATATGATGATCCGCACTGGCCCGTTAGCTTCGCTGGTGGCACCGATTCGACCATCTGGATGGTCGACGAGGCCGCGATGCCGTCAACCGGGGAGCTGGCTCAACAGTAGCTGCAACTCTTCTCGCTGCCGCTACTGTTCAGTGCACTTTCTGTTCGATGAAGTCAGCAATCTGCTCGGCCGAACCATAGGACGCCTGGGCGCCATAACCCGTAGCCGCGTAGGCTGAGACGCAGGACGCTAAGTTTGCACTGTCCTCGAGGTTCAAGCCGGCAGCCAAGCCCGCGAGGATGGTGCCCATGAAAGCATCTCCGCAGCCGGTGGCGTCGACGGCGTCTACGCTAATGGCCGAGACCGGAGCTACGTGGTCGCCATCGATGACCATGGACCCATGCGCCCCCAGTGTGATAACGGCCTTGTCGTAACCGAATCGATGAAGTCGGTCGGCGATAGCGTTCCAATCGGCCGACGCCCAGTTCCCGTCCTCCGGCTCCGCGATGCCCAGCAGCTGAGCGGCCTCATGCTCATTAACGAGCAAGATGTCGGTGTTAGCCACGAGATCGGCCGGTAAAGAGGAAACGAACGGGGAGTCGTTGAGCAGCACTGGGATTCCGTGCTCGTGACATAGCTGCGCGGCTTCCTGCACGGCACCCATCGGACTTTCCAGACACAAGCCCAGCACGGCGCAGCGCAGCAGGTCGTCGGACACCGAACGAATATATCCGGCATCAACGGTCGCGTTGGAACCTGGCGAATAGACGATAGTGTTCTCACCGTGGGGGTCGACTGTGATCATAGTGGTGCCGCTGGGACCCGCCACGCGGCGAATAGAGCCAGTGCCTACGCCTGCGTCGGCGAGTTTATCGAGCAGGAACTCCGCGTTGGTGTCGCTACCCAAAGCCCCGAATAGGCGGACAGCTGCGCCCAAACGCGCAGCGGACGCGGCCTGGTTTCCAGACTTGCCACCCGGCAGCACACTCATCGTACCACCCTGGATCGTTTCCCCTGGCTGCGGAAATCGCTCAGCCGTGACCATATAGTCGGCGTTCATCGACCCAACCACGCCTACCTGGCCGCCGGCGCGGACCTGCGTGAGATATGCCTCCAGTTGCGTTTTCGGACCCATCGTCCTGACCTTTCCCTCGATTCGCCGGACGCCGTCTGCCGCCCGGACGCGGCCCGTCACCGATGATAGGCGCGCTAACCCTTCTATTATGGCAAACGGTTCAGGCAAAAAGAGCAAGTCCCTTTCACACACCGGGCGCTGTCCCCACGGACTCGCGGTGGATGTAGCGTGTCGGGATACGCACCGACGACACCGGAATGTGGTCAATGCGCTCGAGCATCAACTCGGCTGCCTGCACGCCCATCTGCACGTCTGGCTGGGCGATAGCCGCGATGCGCGGGCTTATGAGATCAAACATCTCCAGGTTGTCAAACGACACCAACGAGAGATCCTTGCCCAGGCGGATACCTTGCGCATTGATCCACGAGAGGGCCACCACCGTGTCCGTGGAATAAGCGAACATCACGGCTGTCACACCACGGTCCATCATCGTCTGGAGGGCCACGCCTATGCGCTTGCTGTACTGGTCGAAGCTGTCCCGCGTCTTCTCCGTCAAAGAGTCAGCAAGCAGTACGTTGTGAGACAGCAGGGCGGTTACCCGGTTATTCGACACGATTTCGTCTGGGTAGAGACTACCATTACTGTCGACTACGCCGAGCATGTCGTGGAATGAGGCAGCATCACTGCTGTCCGCATCGACGACCACGTTCTCCTCGCCAAACATTGGGACGGCGAGACGTTCGAAGGCCTGCCGACGCAGCTCCAACGCCGGAGCGTGCCGGACCGGTCCGGCCAGGTAGCCAATCATCGTGTGGCCGCGCTTGCGGAAGTCCTTCAGGGCTCCGTTCATGCCGGGAACCGGATCAGAGTCGACTAGCGGGATGGCCGCCTTGCGGTCTAGTGGACGGTCCACGAGCACGATTGGAATGTCGCTGTCGAAGAGACGGCGCATGGCCGGCGACTGGCTGCCCTGTGGGATGACAATAGCTCCGTCAACGTGCTGGCTGAGCATGCTCGTGGCGTAGAGGTCCTGAACGGCGCTTTCCTCCATAGTGGTACCTAGTAACGCCAAGTACCCAGAGCGTAGCAGCGCGCCTTTGATGACCTGCGCCAACAGCGCAAAGTGCCTATTGGTGATATCCGGGACCATCAGGCCGACGAAGTGAGTGTGCTGCCAGCGCATCGACTGGGCCCGTGAATCTGGAATGTAGCGGAGCCTTTTGACTGCCTCCTCGACAATCTGCTTCGTCTCCGACGCGACGTGAACACTGCCGTTGAGCACGCGGGACACCGTCGAAACTGATGTGTGGGTTTCCCGGGCAATATCACGAATCGTCACTCTGCCCATTTCATCCCTCTTTCGATCAGGCGCTTGTGATGGAGCGATGACGACGCTACCGAGCTACGCCTTTTCGTCTCTGGAAGAAGCAACTTCGCAACTTCCTTTATTCCTTGGAATCATAGGGAAGAAACGTCGGTTGGTCAAAATCAAATATTACTGGGATAACTATAACGAAATAAAAACGACGGCTAAAAATCAGCTCGAAAGTCGTTTTCAGCCGTCGAAACGATCGGTGAAAAATGCTTAGAATTTCTCCTCCGACTTATTTTCCTGCGTCCAGAGAGTATGGAAAACGCCTGGCTCGTCGACACGACCGTAGGTGTGTGCGCCGAACAGGTCGCGCTGGCACTGGATGAGTGCAGCCGGCAGGCGATCGGAGCGCAGTCCGTCGTAATACGCTAGCGAGCTGGAAAATGCCGGCGTCGGAACGGCGCCTATCGCTGCGCGGGCCACTACGCGGCGCCAGGAATTCTGACTCGAAGCCAGCGCACTCTTAAAGTAAGGATCAAACAGCAGGGAAACGTCCGCCGTGCCAGCAGCGTAAGCATCGGAGATGCGGTTGAGGAACTGGGCACGAATGATGCACCCGTTACGCCAAATGCGTGCCACCGCTCCGAGATCAATGTCCCAGCCGTAACGCTTGGCTCCGGCAGCGATTTCGTCGAAACCCTGCGCGTAGGCAACAATCTTCGAGGCGTACAACGCTTGACGGATGTCCTCAATGGTTGCAGCCACGGCCAGCTCGTCGTCCGCGTCAATGTCCAAGCGGGCCTTGGGACCGGGCAGGCCTTGCTTCTGTGCGGCCGCGCGTTGTTCCGTCCTTCCGGATAGGCCGCGGGCGAATACCGCTTCGGCGATGGACGGCACCGGTACTGATAAGGACAGCGCCGTCTGTACGGCCCACGTGCCCGTCCCCTTCATGCCGGCTTCGTCGGTGACGACGTCAATGAACGGCTTACCGGTCTTCGCGTCCGTGTGGTGCAGGACTTCCGCCGTGATCTCAATGAGATAGGAGTTCAGCTCGGTTTTGTTCCATTCATCGAAGACGCCGGCAATGCGCTCGACGCTCAGACCCAGGCCGCGACGCAACAGGTCGTAACTCTCGGCGATAAGCTGCATGTCGGCATACTCGATGCCGTTGTGGACCATCTTGACGAAGTGGCCGGAGCCGTCCTCGCCGATGTGCGTCACGCACGGAGAGCCGTCTGGGGCCTTCGCGGAAATCTTCTCCAGCATCGGGCCAAGTGTGGCCCAGGACTCGTCGGAGCCACCAGGCATCATCGACGGGCCGTGCAGTGCGCCTTCCTCGCCACCAGAAATGCCACAGCCCACGAAGTGCAGGCCGCGAGCGCGCAGCTTCTTCTCGCGACGCATGGTGTCCTCGAAGTAGGTGTTGCCGCCGTCGATAATGATGTCGCCCGGCTCCATGGCGTCGGCCAGCTGATCGATCATAGACTGCGTCGCGTCACCGGCCTTGACCATGACGATGGCTATACGGGGTTTCTTGAGACTAGCCACAAACTCTGCGATGCTCGTTGCCGGCACGAAGCTTCCCTCGGATCCGTACTTCTCTATAAGGTCGTCGGTGCGCGACGCGGACCGGTTGAAAACAGCGACACGATAGCCCTGATGCGCTAGGTTTCGCGCTAGATTGCTACCCATGGCAGCCAGGCCGACAACACCGATGTCAGCGAGATTCTTCATATTAGGAACTCCTTTTCGTGTTTCAGACCGCTTCGTTTGTACCATCATTCGCCGCGCGGACGGCGAGGATGTCGCTGGCAGCGGAACTAGTGGCCACGGCAGCGGTTTCGGTATTAATGGACGAGGGGGTGTTGTCCTTCCCTGCGGGAACGGGCATCCTGGCCGTCTGTTCCTGGACTTCTTGCTCCTCTTGCGCGATTTCTGTCATGACCGCCCGTAGCGTGACCGCATGCTTAGATTTGCGCAGGTTAACGCGCTTGAGAGGCGCAGTCACGTTTGTGGCCACGAACAGTGGCTGCGTCTCGATGATTGGGTTGTGTGCCGTCAGGCCAAACCACTTCGCCGATGACCCTACTGCGCTGCGAATAGCGTACTTGATGCGCAGGGCGGTCGCACCGTTAGTCGTGACTTTGGACTCCGGTACGAGTTCCTTGTGGATGATGACATACTGAACGGCGCCAATCTCCTGGTCGTCGTTCAGCTTCGGGTAGATGTTACACTGCACAGGTAATTGGCCTGCGTCGATGAGTTCGCGCATGATCTGGCGCAGGTAGGTGGCTACATTCTGGTCAACTTTAAAACCCAGGCGCATGCGTACACGGAACAGATAGTCCGTGCCGAAGTTCTCGACGGAATACTCGCGAGTGAACGGGTCGTCGGTCACATTGACCGAAACAATCCACCAGGCGCGAGCACGCTTGGTGTGGCCCGCGAAAATGGAGTAGAACACGTCAGCGTCTAGACGACGCAGCTCCAAGTCGGAGGTCAAGTAGACCACGTTGTCGGCGTAAAACGGGATAGTCTCGTCGTGGCGGAGCATGTCGATGGCCGACAGGAAGTCACGCGGCTTGAAGTGGCGGCGCTGAGAACGCTCAATTTTGGTGCCTAATGCCCAAGAGTACATAATGACGAGCAGTCCGAGAGTCAAGAGCATGGTGAACCAGCCGCCGCGCGTGAACTTCGCGCAGGAAGCCACGAGGAACAGGCCTTCGATTGAGAGAAACAGCGCCTGGAAAACTAGGGACGCTACTTTCTTTTGGGCACCGAACCACAGATACGTGCCTAGCAGGATAGTGTTCATGAACATGGTGACTGTCAACGCTAAGCCGTACGCCGCCGAGAGGCGTTCGGCGGTCCGGAAGATGAGCAGCGTCACAATTACTAGACAGCAGAGGACGGCGTTGACGGTGGGGATATACAGCTGGCCGCGCGTGCTGGCCGAGTAACGCACCTGCAAATGCGGCATCCAGTTGAGCGTGGTGGCCTCCGAGACCATGCTGAACGCGCCGGTGATAAGAGCCTGCGAGGCGATGATGCCCGCTACGACCGACAGCAGCACGGCGAGGATGCGGACAGTGCCGACTGGCATCATCTCAAAGAATGGGTTAATGGTGGGGACGATCCCCCAGACCTTGTCCCCGCACGCACGCAGCATCCAAGCACCCTGGCCGAAGTAGCAGAGCACTAGCGCCACGTTGATGAACGGCCAGGTGGCGTAGACGCTGCCGCATCCCACATGTCCCATGTCAGAGTAGATAGCCTCGCCACCGGTGACGGCCAGGAAGACGGTGCCCATCAGGGCTACACCTACCCGGTTGGATCCGCTGAAAAGAAAGCGGACACCCAGCAGGGGATTCAGGGCTTCGAAGACGCTCGTGTCCCCATGGAAGATGTTATACAGGCCCATTGTCGCAATGAAGCCGAACCACGTCACGATAACGGCGCCAAACACACGTCCTAGGCTCACCGTTCCCTGCGACTGAATGGAGAACAGGAGCACGATAATGACGATGGTGATGAGCAGTGTCGACTCGGAGTCAAACAATGGCGAAGCGGCCAGCATCCCTAAGCCACCCACGGCCGACGAGATCGACACGGCCGGTGTCAGCACGGAGTCGGCAAAGAGTGCCGCGCCGCCAATCATCGCCGGGATCGCCAACCACTTGCCATAGCGCTTAACCATGGTAAACAATGCGAAGATGCCACCTTCGCCCTTATTGCTGATGTGCGTAGCGACAAGCACGTACTTGGTGGTAACGATGAGCAGGATTGACCAGAACAGCAGGGACAGCATTCCTAGAATCTGGAAGCGACTTATCGCGTTGATACCACCCTGGTCGGCGATGAAAGCTTGCATGGTGTACAGCGGTGAGGTGCCGATATCGCCGCAGACGACACCCATGGCCACAATGCACATGGGAAGTTGGACGCGGCTGTCGGGCGAAGAGAGGATGCGGAGCCTCCAGCGCATCCAAGGAGTGCGTACGGCCTTTTCACCAGCTAGGGCTTGAATAGCTTGTCGGGCGCCTCCTGGGCACCCTGGAGATGCTTCCTGGGGACGGCCACCGAACCAGCAACCTTTGAAGAACTGGGCGTGTTCCCCGGACCTAGTGCTCAAAGCTTCAGCGCCGCTCCAAACACTTGATAGTCAGACGACGTCAGTTTGTGATAATTGGCCGTCGCCACCCCCGTCTTGGGTGCCGTGTTCTTTCGTTCCGCAGTGGAGTCGTTGGCGTGACTCTGCTGTGACATAGGAAAACTCCCATCTCGTGCCGTGGTAGCGACTATTTGCCAAGGATGCCAGACGCGTCCGCGTCTAGATATACAAAATCCCACAACTAGCGCAACCCTGCGGACGCGGAAATCCGGCCGGCTCAGTTGGTATGGGATGTAACGTGACCGTCATTGTACATACGTTCACATAACGTGCATAATTTGAAATGAAAATGAGACGGAAACAGAAAGTTTCTGCACAGCCGAAGCTAGTCTTTAGATGCGGTACAGGCGGCGAGCGTTGTCAGCTGTCAGTCGAGCCACCCCGTCCGTCTCCATGCCCAAAACGTCGGCCATAGCGGCCAGGGTGTATGGAATCATGTATGGCGAATTAGTGCGTCCGCGGTACGGCATCGGCGTCAGGTAGGGTGCGTCTGTTTCGACAAGGATGTGCCGTTTGTCGGCGATGGAGAGCGCTTGGCGGATGCTATCGTTGCCCTTGAAGGACACCGCTCCCGAGAAACTCAGATACCAGCCATGCTTGTTGGCCAATCGCGCAAGGTCAGGACCGGCGGAGAAGGAGTGGAACACTGTGCCCTCGGGGGCGCCGTCCTCCAGGAGGGTCTCGACGACTTGGCGGTGTGCGTCACGGTCATGGATCTGCATCGGCAGGCCGATCTCTTTAGCGAGAGCGATATGGTCGCGGAATGCGCAGAGTTGGAGTCCCAAGCCGGCTCCTCCGGTGCGAAATAGGTCCAGACCAGTCTCACCCACGGCGACGACAACGCCGGGATTGTCGACAACCAGCTGGGCCATTTTATCGAAAGCGTCGCGGTAGGACACGTCGTGCCACCACTCGTAGTGAACGGGTAGGCCATCGGGACCAGGGACGCCGTGATGGCCGTGCAGCACGGCTTCATTGGGGTGAATGGCGAGGGCTGTGTACACTTGCCGCGGGTGGGTCTTCGCCATTTCCAGTGCAACCGACAGGTTCGGGTACTCGCAGCCGACGTCGATAATCTGCGTTACACCCACGGACGCAGCTATCGCTAGCAGATGGTCAACGTCGTAGACCGGCACGGCAGGCATGTTTCGCTCGGTGGCCTGACGCGCCATCTCGCGTGAAAAAGGTACGACGGAAGCCAGGTGGGTGTGGTCGTCGATGGCTGGGGTGCCTAACGGAAGCGGGACAGGTGGCCAGCTGCGGTCGCGGTGGTGGGTCGCGTGGCGATGGCGGCTCATACTGGCCTCAGTCTTCCTCGGTGAAAGTGGCGGACTTGCCGGCCCGTGCGTTAGCAGCAACTTTGCGGGTTTTCTCGGCTTTCTTCTTCCTGAGGTCAGTTTTGAAGCGGTCAATCTCCTTCTGGACGGCCTCGCGCGGAATTTTAGCGAACACTGGCGTCGGCTTGGCGATGGGCGTGCCCGGAACAATATTTTCGCGGCGCCATGACGCCACCGTCTCGCCCAGCACGTAGGTGCCCGTGATAATTGGATAGCGGAAGCCGGCCTTGTCAAGGTCGTCTACTTCCTCTAAGCGCGGCAGCGGGGCGATGATTCCTGTGCCCCCCAGTGCTTCGTGGATCTTCTGGCTGGAATGCGGTAGGAACGGCGCGAACATGATATCGAGGTCGTTGACGGCCTGCGCGGCGGTGAAAAGCACGGCGCCCAAGCGATTGCGGTCTTTAATCTTCCATGGCTCGGTATCGGAGATGTACTTGTTTGTGAGACCCACCAGGCGCATAACTTCGCTGATGGCGGCGTGCTGGTTCTGTTTCTCCAGGCTTTCACCCACGGTGTCAAAGCCTCGCAGTGTGGCCGCGAGCAAATCACGGTCAATCTGCTCGGAGGCACTTTCGGGCACGGCTGGGATCTCGCCGAAGTTCTTGAACAGCAAGTTGACCACGCGGTTGACGAGGTTACCCCAGCCAGCGACGAGTTCTTCGTTGTTGTGACGCACGAACTCAGCCCAGGTAAAGTCAGCGTCCTGCTTTTCAGGACCGGCAACGGCGATATAGTAGCGCACTGCGTCCACCTGGTAGCGGGATAAAATGTCACGCACGTAGATAACGATGCCGCGGGAGCTGCTAAACTTCCGGCCTTCCACCGTCATGTAGGCTGAGGAGACAACCTGCTCCGGCAGGTTCAGCTCGCCGAGATCGCCCGGCTCACCACCCTTACTGCCCTTGCCGTCGTACGCGAGGATTTCAGACGGCCAAATCTGGGAATGGAAGGTGATGTTATCTTTGCCCATGAAGTAGTACGACAGGGACGCCGGATTGTTCCACCACTTGCGCCACGCCTCGGGGTCACCGCTGCGACGCGCCCACTCGATGGACGCGGACAGGTAGCCAATGACGGCGTCAAACCATACATAGAGGCGCTTATTGGGGTTGTTAATCCAACCATCCACCGGCACCGGGATGCCCCAGTCGATGTCACGGGTGATGGCACGCGGCTTCACCTCGCGAAACAAGCCCTTGGAGAAATTGATGACATTGGTGCGCCAGCCAGTGCGGCTGTTAAGCCAAGCGAGGTTGGCGTCGGCGAGTGCCGGTAGGTCGAGAAAGTAGTGTTCGGTAGTTTTGAAAATCGGGGTCTCGCCGTTGATTTTGGACTTCGGATCAATCAGGTCGGTCGGGTCGAGTTCGTTACCACAAGTGTCGCACTGGTCACCGCGGGCGCCTGGAGCACCACAGATTGGGCACGTGCCCTCGATATAGCGGTCCGGTAAGGTGCGACCTGTTGAGGGGGAGATGGCGACTTGCTGCGTGCCTTTGTAGATGTAACCGTTCTTGAGGCACTGGCGGAACATGTCCTGGACAATCTTTTCGTGATTACCAGTCGTTGTGCGCGTGAAGAGGTCATAGCTTAAGCCCAGGTTACACAGATCTTCCGCGATGACGCGGTTGTAACGGTCAGCGATGTCTTGCGGGGTGACGCCTTCCTTGTCAGCTTCCACTAGGATAGGGGTGCCGTGCTCGTCCGTGCCCGAGACCATTAGAACGTCGTTGCCCTTCATGCGCTCGTACCGGGCGAATATGTCGGACGGGACGCCGAAGCCCGCGACATGCCCGATGTGTCGCGGTCCATTGGCATACGGCCAAGCGACGGAAACGAGAATGTTAGTCATGGTTGTGATTATTCGTGACGCTTGCGACATGGCTAAAAGAGCGAGCGGGCGTGGAGGAACAATAACTGGCCTAGCCTGGGCACTAGCGTCTTCGGATCCCGGGTTCACAGAGCGGGTTTTAGGGGGCATCGACTGCTTGCACGCGGTGCCCTGCTGGCAGAAAAGAACCGATATCTGCCAAAATTGGATCTGTCCTGGAGACGCTTGGCTTCCCCGATGGCGGGGTCCAGTGTTATTGGGAACGTCCGTTCATGCTCTAGGCAGCTTGAACGGATGCTTCTCGTTGGCTTAGGAGGTGCGGGACAGCCCTTGGTTTGCCGAACCATCTGCGTATCCCCCAATGCTTTCCCTCTGCGAGTTCCGTCACACGCATAGCGCTTCTGTGACGTACAAACCGGAGCATCTCGTCCATGAGCTTATTCTTGGAGCGGTGTGCCTAACCTCACTGCTGAACCGTTTGCCACGTCGCTTTCCTGTCGCACAATCCCGCTGGCTACGTCACACTCCACCGAATGCTCAACGTTCGACCTGGGGAATGCTCGCTCAGTCCTTTTGCTGCAGGTGCACCATGGCCGCGTATACGTCCTTCTTGTTGGCCAAGGAGCCGTCAGCGTACGGATGCGCTTGCACCGTCACGGCGATGGCGTCTTTCGGCTTAAAACCGTTGCGGCGACACAAGTCGTCGGCCTCGCGCGCCAAGCGGTCTATATCGAATACTTCCGCACCGTCGGTGTCCGACGGAACCGCTGCGCGCAACTCCTCCTGGGATGCGCCCTGGAGGACCAGCACGATTTCGCCGCGCGGCGGATCGTCGATAACCGACTGGCGTAGATCAGCCACGGTGGACCGCCGAACCTCCTCGTAGTTTTTTGTTAACTCGCGCGCCAGCACCATCGGTCGCAACGGGGGGAATACCTCGGCAAAAGCGTCCATGGTCCGGCCGATACGCTGCGGCGTCTCGTAGAACACGATAGTGCGCGTCTCGGTTAGTAGCGAGCGCAGGCGCCTGATGCGGTCTGATTGCTTGCGTGGCACGAAGCCTTCGAAGCAAAATCGGTCCGTTGGCAGGCCAGATAGGGCTAAAGCATCGAGTACAGCAGACGGCCCCGGCGCGCAGGTGATGGGTAGCCTGCGTTCAATAGCGCGGCGCACGATAGTCAGGCCCGGATCGTTGATAGTGGGCATGCCTGCGTCTGAGACGACGAGAACGACAGCGCCTCGCTCCACATCATCCAGCAGGGTGTCAGCCTTCAGATGCTCGTTGTGGTCGTGGTATGCCACCACTTTTCCGCCGACGCGCACGCCCAGGCGATTAGCTAGATCGTACAGGCGGCGCGTATCCTCGGCGGCTACGATATCAGCCGTATGGAGCAGCTTTATCAGACGAGCTGAAGCGTCGGCCGGGTTGCCGATTGGCGTGGCGCCCAGCACGAGTCGTCCGCTGGTCGCATTTTTCTTATCCTTGTTTTCATCGCTCACCGTTCCAGTATGGGTCGTTCACAGACGCGCGCTGTTCGCTTCGCGTATCCTGGTGGGCGACACGCCCGCTGAAAAAATCTTTCCTCCTCGGAAACGGCGCTCGGGGGTGCTCAGGAAAAAAGCGAAACCGCTCAATCATGCGGCTGCCGCTAAGCGCGCTGAACCAAAAGTTAATATGGCTAGCCGCCAATTGCAGACACAAGATATGGTGTTTTGAAAAAAAGTTTATACCATATCTAGTGTTTTTTCGCGGCGCGCAGATTGCCGCCGCACCGTCGCCGACGCCTCCGGCGCCGTACACGAAAAGCAAGGAAGAACAAACACATGGCTTTGGACTCTGTCATTACGCTTTCCGACGACTTTATCTCGCAGCAGACCGCCGCGCTGTCCCCGCATTGGGGTCCCCTGGGATGGGTGACCTACAAGCGCACCTACGCGCGCTTCTTGGAAAACCAGAGCCGCACCGAAGAGTGGGCGGAGACCGTCAAGCGGGTCGTTGAAGGCAACATCAACCTCGATCCTCGTCTTCACCGGGCCGACGGCAGTCAGCCGGATTCCGAGACCGTCGCCGCGCTGAGAGCCGAAGCCGAAGACCTGTTCCGCCTGGTGTATGGCCTGGCCGCCACCCCCTCGGGTCGCAACCTGTGGGTTTGCGGCACCGACTACCAGCGCGAGCACGGCGACTCCCTCAACAACTGCTGGTTCATCGCCATCCGCCCGCAGAACTACGGCGACAGTGAAATCGTGCCGACCTACCTCGAGCAGAGCACCATGGCTGCGTCTATGCCATGGGCGTTCATGTTCGACGAGCTTATGAAGGGCGGTGGCGTCGGCTTTTCCGTCACTCGCGACAACGTATCCAAGATGCCGCAGGTCGACCACACCTGCGAACTCGTCTGCCTTATCGACGCCACTAACGGCAGTGCAGAGGAAGCGCGCGAAGCGGGCGCCGCCGATCGAGTGCGGTGGATCGCCGAGAATGGCAACCCCGAACAGCAAGCCGACTGCTGGCACTACCGTCTCGAGGACTCTCGCGAAGGCTGGGTGCGTGCCCTGGCGGCTGTCATCGATAGCCACTTCGACTACTTCCCGAATGGCATCCGCCGCGTCGTGCTCGACATGAGCGACGTGCGCGCCCGCGGCACGCGCATCCACGGCTTCGGGGGAACTGCCTCCGGAGCGGCCCCCCTGGTGGAAATGCTCGAGGACGTCAACCAGATCCTCAACCAGCGCGCCGGCGAAAGCCTCTCCTCCGTAGACTGCACCGACATCAGCAACCTCATCGGTAAAGCCGTCGTGGCCGGCAACGTGCGCCGCAGCGCCGAGCTGGCCTTGGGCGACTGGGATGATGATGGCTTCCGTACCATGAAGCAGGACCAAGCCATGCTCGCCCATCATCGCTGGGCGTCCAACAACAGCGTAGTTATCGACGACCGTCCTGAGCAGTACGAAGAAGTCGCCAAAGCCGTCATCGTCAATGGCGAACCGGGCATCGTCGACCTGGGCCTGTCCCGCAACTACGGGCGCCTGGCAGACGGCTTTAATGCAGACGCCGATCCAAACGCCGAGGGCACCAACCCGTGCGGCGAGATCACCTTGGAAAACGGCGAGCCGTGCAACCTGTTCGAAGTGTTCCCGGCCATCGCCCAGGAGCAAGGCTGGAACCTCAACCGCGTCTTCGCGCTGGCCGTGCGCTACGCCAAGCGCGTCACCTTCGGCTCCTACGACTGGGAAGTTTCCCGCCGCGTCATCTCCCGTAACCGCCGTATAGGCGTCTCCATGTCAGGTATCCAAGACTGGTTCCTTGCCCGTTTCAGCAGACGCGCCGTCACCGGCTGGAAAGAAGAGACCGCCAAGGACGGCACCGTCCGCCGTCAGCCAATCTACGACCAAGAGATTGCCGATGCCCTGGACCGCCTGTACCAGGCGGTTGTTGAAGCTGACAACGAGTACTCCGCGGAGCTGGACTGCCAACCGAGCCTGAAGCATACGACCGTCAAACCCTCCGGTACGGTCGCCAAGCTGGCAGGAGCCTCCGAGGGCATGCACTTCCAGTGGGCTGGCCACTTCATTCAACGCATCCGCTTCCAGGACGACGATCCGCTACTC
>JAFNPO010000030.1 GCA_017386585.1 Aeriscardovia sp. | reverse complement strand
GCATGCGAATCGGTCGGGCCAGAGTGTGCGGAAAACGAAAGTCAGATGGGGGTAGGGCATCGGCGTCCAGTTGACTGCTGAGACGCTGCGAGTAGGTTTTCCACAAAGTTATCCCCATGTTGTGGAAAACTTTGTGGATTACTTGGCGATAAGGCGCTGTTATTGTGGACAACCCGTCAGATGAGAACGGTGTTATGCACAAGATCGATGCGAAAGTGGGAGAAATTATTCATAATTTGGTTGCACTCTTTGAAGGGCAAATAACTTTTCGAGGCTTTTTCGTAACGAGTGTTTTATAAAATCGAAGACATGAGGAATGCTCCGTACTATCGGGGTTATGGGTTTGGGGTCTTCTTTGTTTGATCGTGTTCCTCCGCATGATGATGAGGCGGAGAGAGCTACGTTGGGTGGTGCCCTGCTGAGTGCGGATGCTTTGGGTGAGATTACGGAGATAGTGGACGCGTCAGATTTTTACCAGCCCCGTCATCAAACCATTTTCCAAGCCTTGAGGAGTCTTTTTGCTCATGGTCAGCCGGTGGATGTGCTCTTGCTGAGTGAAACCCTTAAACAGCGTGGCGAGTTGGACAGGGTGGGGGGTAACGAGTATCTGTCGGAGTTGACGGGGTGTGTGCCCACGGCTGCGAATGCTGTGTTCTACGCGCAAATTGTGCGTGATAAGGCTGTGTTGCGCAGTGTGATTAGTGCAGGCACGAAGATTGCTCAATTGGGGTATTCGACGGGGTCGAGTCCTCAAGAGATTGTGAATTTGGCTCAATCCCAGGTGTATGAGATGGGGGGTGGGAGAGTTCGGCAGGATTATCAGAGTATTGGGATGGTTGCTGACCAGACTCTCGCTCAGATTGATAGGATTCAGACTGGTCAGGCGGCGGGGGGACTGTTGACGGGTTTTGGGGCTTTGGATGAGTTGACGCAGGGGTTACCGGCGGGGGGATTGGTGTTGGTGGCGGGTCGTCCGGCGATGGGTAAGTCCACGTTGGCGGTAGATTTTGCTCGTCATGCGGCTTTGGAGAGGGCGCATCCGGTGGGGACGGTGGTGTTTTCTTTGGAGATGAGTAAAACCGAGATTGCGCAACGGGTTTTGTCGGCTGAGTCGAATATTCCTTTAACCCGGTTACGTCAGGGGGATTTGAGTGCTGAGGATTGGGGTAGGTTGAATACCACGTTTGAGCGTCTTCAGAATGCTCCCTTGTATTTGGATGATTCTCCGAATATGAGTTTGATGGAGATTCGGGCGAAATGTCGACGTTTGAAGCAGACGCATGCTTTGGGGTTGGTGGTGGTGGATTATCTTCAGTTGATGAGTTCGACTCGTCCGGTGGAGTCTCGTCAGCAGGAGGTGTCGGAGTTTTCTCGTGCGTTGAAGTTGTTGGCTAAAGAGTTGGGGGTGCCGGTGGTGGCTCTTTCTCAGCTTAATCGTGGGCCGGAGATGCGTCAGGATAAGCGGCCGATGCTCTCGGATTTACGGGAGTCGGGTTCTTTGGAGCAGGATGCGGATATGGTGTTTTTGGTTCATCGGCCGGATGTGTATGACGAGCAGGATCGGCCTGGTGAGGCGGACATTATTGTGGCGAAGCATCGGAATGGTCCCACGGGTGTAGTGACGTTGGCGTTTATGGGTGCGACTTCAAAGTTTGAGAACATGGCGAACGATATGCGAGGTGTGTGAGAGAACATGGGAGCTCAATCACAATGGGGATTGGTACGCTCAACGATGACAACCGGCATCGGCAAGGCCGTGCGCCTCGCGACCGGCATCGTCGGCGGCGGTAGCGCATTCCCGGGAATGGTCGTCGAAAAGATCGACCGCGGGTTTCTCGCTCGCACGCTGGCCCAGCTACCGTTGGGAACCGTGGTCATCAGTGGGACCAATGGCAAAACATCAACGACGCGCATGGTCGCCCAAACACTAGAGAACCTCGGATTCGCTGTGGCAACGAACCCGACCGGGTCGAATTTTGTGCGCGGCGTCGTCTCTTCGCTCGTGCGCCAGGTGGACTCTCGCGGCAGGCTGCACGCCGACATCGCTGTCTTCGAGCTGGATGAGGCCTACGCCGCGCTGTTCGTTAAACAGGTCCCACCCCGCTACTGCGTGCTGCTCAACGTGCTGAGGGACCAGCTCGATCGTTTCGGTGAAATCGACAACACCGCGCACTTACTGGGTGCGGTTGCCGCCGCAACGACGGGCACCGTGGTGCTCAACCGCGATGACGTGCGTGTGGCAGCGCTTGCCGACGTCGCGCGCTTAGCGAAGAAGATTGACTACTACGGCCTAGAGCCAAACTTGCGACCGATGTTCCCGAATGACGACGACTTGCACGGCCATGTAGTAGAGGACACGGACGAGGCCCGTTCAGCCGAGGCCACCAAGCAGACATACCGAAACTTACCAGCGACAGTGACGCTCGCCTCCGCGGACCGTGACCATGCTGAGTTCCTCATCGACGGCGTGAAGCACAGGGCCACGATGCGTATCTCCGGCCTCTATAACCTGTTCAATGCGGCGGCGGCTCTGGCCGTTGTGCGTACCATCGTCGCCGACGCCATGGACGCCCGGGAGCTGTCCCCGAAAGCGGAGCGCGTGGTAGAGCAGCTGCGCGCGATGACCACCGAGCAACGCGACGAGACCCTAGTGAAGGCCGTCTCTCAGGTAACGCCGGCGTTCGGCCGTGGTGAAACCATCGATGTTGATGACACGCCGGTTGACCTCGTGCTGGTCAAGAACCCGTCCGGCTTCCGTTCCGCGCTGCAGTCCTTCTCTCCGCAAGATACCGACACCATGATTGCTATCAACGACCAGTACGCCGACGGCCGCGATATGAGCTGGCTGTGGGACGTCGACTTCACGTCCCTGCGTGAGCGTGGCGTGGCCATGGTCTCAGGGGTGCGTCGGTGGGACATGGCCCTACGTTTGCGCTACGACGGCGTCGAGCCCCATGAAGTGACGGAGGACCTAGGGCAGGCCGTCGACCGACTGCTGGCCGTCAGGCCGGGCGCACCTAAACGCATTTACTGCACATACACGGCCATGCTGGAGATCCGCAAACATCTGGAGATCCTGCTGAAGGTCGACAAGCGCCTGGCAGGCATCGCAGGTATCCAGAGAACCGTCGAGTGAGGAGCGGAGGAACGATGGCGCAGGAAAACAGTGGAGCGACACAGGACGCGCCCAAGGAAACGGCAGACATGGCTCCCAGCGGGAGCGGGGCGGCCGAATCCCGTCCTATCGACGTGGTTTCGCTATATGCGCACGACATGAATATCTACGGCGACTCCGGTAACGTGCTCGCTATTGAGAAGCGGCTACGGCTTTACGGCTACGAGCCAGTGGTTCACCTGTACAATCCCGGCGACCACTGGCCCCAACACGTTGACCTCGTTCTGGGCGGTGGTGGTCAGGACTCTGGTCAGCGTACCATTCAGGAAGACTTCCTCCAGCATGACGAAATCCTGCGGCGCTTAGCGAAGCAAGGTGTACCAATGCTGATGATCTGCGGCCTGTACCAGCTGTTCGGTAAATACTTCCAGACCGTTTCCGGTGACCGCATTCCAGGCATCGGTGTTTTCGACGCAGTGACCATCGGCAAGAAGGCGCGTCTCATTGGCAACGTCGTGGAGTGCAGTCGCGACTTCGGGATCATCGTGGGCTATGAGAACCATTCTGGGCAGACTTTCCTTCACGGGGACACGAAGCCACTGGCGACTGTCTCTAAGGGCAAGGGCAATAACCTTGACGATAGTTTCGAGGGTGCGCGCGTAGGCAATGTTATCGGCACGTATATGCATGGCTCGTTACTGCCGAAGAACCCACGTATCGCGGACTTCCTCATTGCTCGAGCAGCCGAACATCGCTACAGCTTGTTTGAGCCGAGAATGAGTCAGGAGGGGCGTCACGAGCTGGACCTGCTCGACAGAACGGCACGCGAAGCAAGGGACGTGGCGCAGCAGCGCCCGCGCTGAGAGACTTTTTCAACCATCAACGAAGCGAGGTGGCGTGACTGGAACAGGGAAAGGAATCGTTGTTGTTGGCTTACAGTGGGGCGATGAAGGCAAAGGGAAGGTAACCGATCTCGTCGGTTCGCAAGCAGACTATGTGGTGCGCTACAACGGCGGCGACAACGCAGGGCACACCGTCATCCTTGACGGCGAAACATACGCACTGCACTCGTTACCTTCGGGCATCCTCAACTCGCGCGTAACGTCGGTGATTGGTAACGGTGCCGTTGTCGACCCGCAGGAGCTAACGGGGGAGCTAAGGACTCTGCGGGAACGCGGAGTGCACCTCGGACGGCTAGTTATTTCGCCGCTGGCGCACGTCACAGCGCCCTTCCACCGTCTGCTTGACGGCGTCCGCGAAACAGCGCTACGTAATGGCAGAATCGGTACGACGGGTCGTGGCATCGGTCCCACTTACGTGGACAAGGCGCGCCGCAACGGTATCCGTGTCCAGGATCTGCTTGACGGGCCGCGTCTACGCGTCAAGGTTGAAGCGAATCTGCGCTTGACAAACCGGGTGTTGGAGCAGGTGTACAGCCAATCCAGCGTCGACACCGAGGGAATGGTGGATGCTCTGCTGCGCTGTGGCGAGGAGCTGCGCCCCTTTGTGGACGATGCTGCACGTCTACTTAATCGCGCTTTGGATGACAGCGCCACCGTGCTTTTCGAAGGAGGCCAGGCCACAATGCTCGACGTTGACCATGGTACGTACCCTTTCGTATCCTCCAGCAACGCGACAGCCGGGGGCGCCTGCACAGGCAGTGGCGTAGGTCCGACACGGATCACGCGCGTTATCGGCGTGGCTAAAGCGTACGTCACGCGCGTGGGATCCGGACCGTTCCCCACGGAGATGACGGGTAAACCCGGCGCCGACGGGGAGAAAGGTGACTGGCTGCGGCACCACGGTCACGAACTCGGCGTGACGACGGGTCGCCCGCGACGTACCGGATGGTTCGACGCTGTCGTTTCCCGCTATGCGGCGATGGTCAATGGCTGCAGCGACATGGCCCTCACGAAGCTCGACGTGTTGACGGGCCTGCCGTCAATCCCCGTCTGCGTGGCATACGACGTACGGACCCGCGAGGGCTGGAAGCGCACGCGTGACTTGCCGGTGAACTCCGAGGAGTTCGCTTCGGCAAAGCCGGTTTACGACGAGCTACCGGGCTGGAGTGAGCCGATTGACGGCATCGCTAACTTCGCAAAGCTACCGGTCGCTGCGCGCACCTATGTAGAGAACGTCGAGAAGCTCTCTGATTGCGCGGTCTCGCTGATAGGCACCGGCGCGGAACGTGAGAGCATCATTAAGAGGCACATGGTGTAGGACACTCATACTTGTCGCGTCTCATTGACAGGCTTTATGCCGCCGCCTAAAGTCGTTCCCATCTCGAACCGCCAATCGGCCAAGAGCTGGGCGGCTTGTTTTCCCACGGATGGCAATGGGACTTGCCAGTGGCGCCAGGGGCCAGAGAAGCCCCGAAGAGCGGCTCTGCGAGCCGCGGGAGCCCGAACCGCAAATCGCTGATAGTTCCTGTTGAGAAAGGCATGGGCGCCTGCCCACCGGAACGAGGATTCCGGCGCCAGCCAGCGTCAGCGAGACTTGTCGGTCCGACGCCTGCGCCGCGAAAGGAGATGGGAATAGTGTCGCCATCATCGAAGCATTCGAAATTGTTCGCCATCCTGTACGTTTTCCTAGGAGGCATGATCGGCACCACCCTCCGTGCCGGACTATGCCAGTTCCAGCCCAAGAGCTGGAACTGGCCCTGGATTGTGTTCTGTATCAACGTAGGGGGTGCCTTCGTCCTGGGCATTATCAACGCCAGTATTGGCGCGGAGAACACCAAGTACGCTGTCTCGAAGAATTTTGTTACGTTCCTGGGTACCGGCGTCATGGGCGCGTTCACTACCTACGGCACGTTCATCCACGAGACCGACGTCCGCTTCCTGGCCAACCTAGGTGGCATTGCTGTCGCCTACGCGCTCGTGAGCGTCGTGCTGGGTGTCCTAGCTGCCGGCCTAGGCATTTGGATAGGCGACATCATGCTTCACGGTACTATCGCCGAAGAAGAGCAGATTGAAACCGAGGAGGTAGACGGATGAGCCAGCCATGGATCTTCATCCTCGCAGTCGTCGCTGGCGGCCTAGGGGCCTTATCACGCTGGTGGCTCGGAGCGCTCGTCAATAACCATGTCCACACGTCAATGCGCTTAGGAACATTCGTCGTCAACGTGCTTGCCTGTTTTTTTGACGGCCTACTGGCCGGTCTGGTCGCGCATTTTCTGGTGGCCTGGACGGGCATGGCCGTGCTCGACTCCATCATCGGCACTGGTTTCCTTGGCGGCTTCTCCACCTTCTCCACGGCAAGCGTCGAGGGTTTCCAGAACTTCAGGGCCGGTACAGGTCGTGGCCTGCTGTACACGGGCGGCATGCTTGTCCTGTCCATCGGCCTGTGCTTCGCTGGCTACTTCCTTGGCCTGTGCTGAAAGACTGGTTAAGTCCAGCGACCGACAATGGGCGGCCAATAACAGCCGAGCGCTCACTACAAGGGTAGGCGCGCATGCCGGGCGTCGACGTGTATCCGGCATGCGTCGAGGGCATTGGTCGGGAAGCTCCCTCCTTCAGGCACCCGGGCCAATGCCCTAAACGGGATTCGCAGCCTTAAATGCGCCGGACTCTGTCACCTTGTCTCAGTGGCCGTACTTGTCGATGGTTTCCTTGACAAGCTTGGGGAGTGCGTCCTGGATTGGTTCATCGATGAGACGAGTGGCGATGGAATCGTACTCCGTCTTACCCATGTTCATAATGGTCAACGGGACGCCGGCGTCGACTGCGGCCGGAGCGAGCCACGCTGCCGGTTGCACAGTCAACGTCGAACCAATCACCCAGAACTCGTCGGCCTGGCGGACCAGTCGCATGCTTTTCTCCATGGCACCTTCAGGCAAAGCCTCGCCAAAGTAGACAACGTCGGTCTTCAGCAGGCCGTTGCATTCGCTGCCGTCGGAAAGCTTACGGTGACAATGCGGGTCCGGTTCCTCATCGAGGCGTGCCATGATGTCGGCGGTCTGATACTTGGCACCGCATTTGAGGCAGTGGCTCGTTCCAATGGTGCCGTGCAGGTTGACGATGACGTCGGGAGAGTTGCCGGCCTTCTCGTGCAGGGCGTCAAAGTTCTGCGTGGCGAGCAGCGTCAGCATGCCGGCTTTCTCAAGGTCAACGAGCGCCTGATGGGCAGCGCCCGGCTTAGCGTTCCAGACCGGGGATTCCTTCTGCCAGGCCCAGGAGTACTCACGGTCGGCTTTGCTGTTTAGGAAGGCATCGAGGTCGTAGACTTTCGTCTGTTCCGGATGCTGTGTCCACACGCCTTGCGGTCCGCGGAAGTCGGGGATGCCGGCGGATGTGGAGATGCCCGCTCCGGTGAGGACGGCGATTTTTCTCATATATTTTCCTTTCTGATGGGATGGCGGCTGCTGGCTCTAGCGCGTTTAATCCTGTGGTTTGCGGGCGATGGCCTCGCAGGTGCCGTCGAGGTGATTGGCGTAGCGAGCCATGGCGAACAAGTAGTCGGACAAGCGGTTAATGAATTTGAGGTCCTCTGGGCGCACGCGGCAGGCTTTGGCCTCGTTGAAGGCCACGCAGGCACGCTCGGCGGTACGAGTGAGGGTGCGGGCGTAGTGCAGGCGCGCGCCGGTTGGACTACCGCCGGGCAGTACGAAGGCCGGGATGGTCTCGACATGGCTCATGAAGCCATCAATGGCCTGCTCAAGAGCGGCTGTGTCGTCATCATCAATGAACTCGCAGCCTGGTACGGCGATGTCAGACTGGACCTGGTAGAATTTCTGCTGAATGGTGATGAGTGGTTCGCGCAGCTCGGCGCACGCATCCGATAGTTCGGCGATGACCAGACCAATCCAGGACTGGGCAGCGTCGAGAGAGCCGAGCGCTATGATTTGCGGGTCGGATTTCGAGAGCTTGGTGCCGTCAATCTGGATGCTCGACCCCTTGTCGCCGTGACGTGTGTAGATTTTGGGTCCATGCGGGGCGTTTTTGACGAGATTCTCGGCCGCGGCGGTCATTGTTTCGCGCGGTTTCGTGACGTTTTCAGTCATTAATGGGCTTTCCTTTCTGGACTTAGACGCGGAGCGGCGCGGGGAAGCCTGCTGAATCGGACGCGTTCCGTCCAAGGCAATTATCCGCCGCGCCCGCTACATGTGTTAGATTGAGCATTCGCCGTGTGCGACACTGTCACTTCCTTTCTGCGTGGGGGAGGGTGGCATCGTGCTCATCGGATGCAGCGGCGTTGCGGACGCGCACGCGGCGCACGAGGTCAATGGACCACGGGATGCTGGCAAACAACAGGATGCCGGTGCACACGCCGCTGAGGGTGTCGCCGGGCAAGCCAGCGGCGATAGTAGACCAGAACATCCCCTGGTTCCAGGTACGCATATACAGGAAGCTGTACATGTTCAGGATGAATCCGTAGACCCATCCCGAACACACGCCGGCGACGAGCATCCACCAGCGGTTGCGGCTGAAGTGTGTGCCGTTGATCCAGCCGGCGATGGCGCCCAGCAGGCCCCAGGCGAGCATCTCCCACGGGGTCCAGGAACCTTGGCCCAGCCAGAAGTTTGAAATGAACGGGACAAGCGCGCCCGCGAGGAAACCCGGTTCAGCTCCCAGAGCAAGGCCGGCGACGATGACAAGCCAGCTGGTGAACTGCAAACCCTGGATTGGTATACGTATGAAGCGCAGCACACAGGAGAGGGCAACTAAAGCGATGACGATGCCGATGACGGCAGGACTCATCGCGCGACGTTCCAACACCCGGAACACGACGGCTAAGACAACCGGGACGGCGATAGTGGCCCAACCGAAGGCGTCGTTAGCATTCATCGCCATCAGCACGGCGAGAGTAACCAGGGCCGCTGCGATGAGGACACCTAAAGCGATGGCGAAACCATGGTTGGTGCACGCGCAACGAGCCGTCTGATTCCCGGCGTTGAAGCGTTCACTGCCGTCGGACGCAAAAGGATTCGGCGTGTGCGTGCTCGGTGCCGAGGTGTCGGCGTGCTGTGTGTCACTCATGGTATCTCCTTTACGGGGTGTGTAATCGGTAGCGGTGCAAGAGGAAACGAGTGGCGTGCGATAGCGTCGTCAAGGGTGAGGACAGAGGGGTCACGTACGGCGAAGAGCCGGTGCATCGGTGTCGTCGAGAACTTCTGGCTGGCCACGACCGAGCGTGGGTCGGTGTCGGCGACAAGCTGGCCGGCTAGAACCACGAGAGCGCGGGTGGCGTAGCGCACGCAGAAGTCCGGGTCGTGCGAGCTGAAGAGAACGAGACCACCCTCGCGCCCCGCGCGCCGGAGGGCTTCCCCGACATGGGCGGCGCCCACGGCGTCAAGGCCCTGGGTTGGTTCGTCGAGCAGCACGACGGGCTTGTGTCGCGCGGTGACGAGATTGAAGGCCTGCAGTTGCTGCTGGCCGAGGCTCTGATCGAGCGGGTCAACCACAGTGAGAACAGCGGCGCAGTCGGCTCGGGTTGTTTCCCGTGGAGTTTCACGGGAAACTTTTCGGCACCGACGAGGGACATCATGGATTGATGCGGTGCCCCCCAAAACGGCACCCATCGCCAGGTTGAGAATCGGCCGCACATCCTGCGGCAAATAACCAACAAAATCCTGGCTGCGCGACGGTGGCACAGTCTTCTTTGCGTCCCGTTTGCGCCAACGAACACTGCCGAACTGCGGTCGCAGGAACCCAGCGAGCAAGTCGAGGATGGTGGATTTGCCGCAGCCGCTCTGACCCATAAGAGCAATGACATCCCCGTAGCGGGCATCAAAAGTAATATCAGAGACGGCGAAGCCGCGTTGGCCAGGATAGGCGTAAGACAGGCTGCCAACCCTCAGGGCAGGAGCAGCAAAGGAGGCTGGCGAGATAACGGCCGTTGCACTGGTGGTGTGGTCCTGAGCATTAGAAGCGGCTGCGCTGGCGGCGCGGATGGAAGCGGTTGGCGTTTGCACTGCCATTTCAGCCAAGCGCCGCTGGCCTAGTGCAATAGTCAAAGGCAGCGGCGGCTTCGCACCGCTGCCCGTCATCAGAAAGAACCGCTGGACGTCCGGGATGAGTTCACGCGAATGGTCCGTGTTGGCCCCCCACAGCGAGCGCAAGGCGTCCTCGGGTGTGCCGTCGGCGAGGAGGCGCCCGTGGTCGAGGGCAGCGATGTGTGTGGCGATGTCGCAGCAGCCTTCGAGATGGTGCTCTGTCATGACGATGGTCAGGCCGAAATCACGGTTAAGGCGGCGCAACAGATCCAGCGTGGTGCGCCGGCTGACCGAGTCGAGGCTGGCGGTTGGTTCGTCGAGCAACAGTAGTCGCGGCCGTGTCGACAGGGCCGCCCCGAGCGCGGCGAGCTGCGCCTGACCTTCGGAAAGATGGTCGATGGGTTTGTCCAGCAGATGGGCCAGACCTAGGAAACCAATAATATCGGTGGCGGCCAGCTCTTGGTCCGCCGTGCCTGCTAGGCGTAGCTCTAGCTCTTGGCGCAGTGTTGCTGCGGCGATAGCTTCGCGCGGCCGCTGTGGGACCTGGGCGATGAGATGATCCTGATGCTCGGCGCGCAGCTGCGCGGGGGTCTGTCCCCAAAGCGTGACGGTGCCGCGGCGTGTGCCCACGGGGTTCCGATGAAGCGACAGATGGCGCAGCAGCGTCGTTTTCCCCGATCCGGTGAGGCCGACGACGACGAGGAAGTCCCCGTCGGGGACGCTCAGGCTGACATCCGAAAGGATCGGGCGTTTTCCGGCGGAATCGGCTTCCGCGCCGAGGCTCGCGCCGCTCGGCGCGGCGAACGAGAACGAGAGATGCTCTATGCGCGCACACATGCCCATAGGCGTTCCCCTCCTTCCAGCAGGTACGGAGAAGCCGCCAGGACGGCGGTAGCCGCGTAGGTCTCCCAGCGGCCGACGCCCCACGGGTGGGCGAGGGCCGCGGCGAAACAGGCGGTCGTCAGGACCAGGAAGACAAGGATGGTTGACGCGTGAGACGGGCGATGCGGCGCGGTGCGCGCGGTCTGTTTGTTCGACCGCTGCATGGCCGTCAGGGTGCTGGCGATGGCCGTCGTGCGGGCGGCCGAATCGTTGAGCGCCGTCGACAGCAGCGCGTACAGCAGCGCGCGCAGGCGGCGGGTCCAGCTGGCCCGGCTGTCGGCGCGGAGGAACGCGCGCGCGGAGAGCTTGTCCGGCGTCGCTCCTGTGTCTTGCGTCGCGTCAGAGGCGTCCGCGCTCATGCTCGCCGTTGTCCCCGAGGACGCCAGCCGATGCTCCACGGCGAGCAGCGTCGCGCACTGGCGCGCCAGGCGGGACGCCGAACCCAAGGACATCTGCGTGACGAGCATGGTCCGCGGCAGTGCGCGCGACAGGATCCGTCCCGTCCTCGAACCCATCAGCGAGCCGAGGGTGACGACGCGCGACTGCGTCAAAGCCGCCGTCGTGATGGTGACGAACGCCAGCCCGAGGCATACACCCGTGTTCAGGCCCTGCCAGGTGGTAACGATCCGACCCCAGCGGAACAGGACCGTCGGGCCGTAGTAATCGAAGAAAAGCGTGACAAAGGCGATGAACAAGCCCATCGGAGCCGACCAGGCCAGGGATTTCGCCAGCTTGCGGGCCGAGCCGAAGACCAGCTCGAGAACCGTGGTCAGCGCCAGCAGCTCGAGTTGGACGCCGACGAAGAAGCTTGTTCCCGCCAGCAGTAGGACGAGCAGGAAGTACCACAGCGACCCAAAGACGGAAAGACGCTGGAAAGCGAAAGAGCGGACAGGCATCTTCCTCCTCCAGGATCAGAACGTCTAGGTGTCGCGCGCCGCGTTTCAGATTCCTTCTAGGCCTGACGCGCGGCGCCGTCCACCGGGCTGCAGCGAGTCGAGTCAGCGGACCGGGCACGCTCCGCTGGCGCAGTCCGCGAGGTCAATGAGGGTTAGTTCGTCCTCGTCTTTGTTGTTGTTGAGCTGGGTGAACAGGGCTTGGGGTTCGCCGTGGATAGCAGCCGTCATTTCCTGGTACTTGCTGATACTGATGGTTTCCTTCGGCATCTGTTGGTAGCCGCCGTCGACGTAGCCGAGCAGAGACGTGGACTTGATACGTCCCGCGTAGGCCGCCAAGATGGTCGGCAACTGCTCCTCCTCGGATTTCTGGAACGTGACCGTGCAGGACACCGCGTTGTCGGACCAGCGTTCCTGTAGGAAGGCCTGTGTGGCAAGCTGTTCCTCGGCGGACACCGTGCCGGCGGACGCGAACTGTGGAGAGTCCCAGTGCGCGGATTCAACGGGGAATTCAACGACCATGGTGTGATTCGTGTAAATATCCGGTTCGATGTGGTAGCCGCAGGCGTCCAACGCTTTGAGCAGCGGATCGTTGTCCTGGAAGCGGATGCGTTGAATGAAGTGGCCAGCCCACTGGAAGTGCATGCCCTCGGAGGCTCCTGCCAGCTTGGCGACCGTACCAGAGGGTTTGACAGTCGTATGCTTCAGGCTCGGTTGGCAGCCCAGCTCCGCGGAGTACTCGTTGTCAGCTTCAACAACTGCCTGGTACAGGCGGTCCAGGGCGTCGGCAATCTCCTGGTCGTAGATTGGCTGACGGCGGACGGTGCCGTCCTTGGCAGTCTCTTCTTTCCAGCCGGTGACGGCGCGTCTGCTGAAACGGGCAAGGAACCAGTCTTGGATACCTGACATGGAGACGCCTATGCGGCGGTTACGGGAGATAACACGGCGGGAAACTTCCCAGTCGTAGGAGCCGAAGGTGACGCGCTTGGCGTAGCGCACGGCCAGCGCGAAGACGCGGTTGAGGTTCCAGCCTTGCTCCTGGGCGATAGCCGGGAACACCTCGAACAGGTTGCACGGCTCGCCGTTTTCCAAGGTGATCTCGCCGCACGGGTTGGTGCCCTCGGCGTTTGGATCGGCGTTTGCATTAAAGCCGTCTGCCAGGCGCCCATAGTTGCGGGACAGGCCCAGGTCGACGATGCCCGGTTCGCCATTGACGATGACGGCTTTGGCAACTTCTTCGTACTGCTCAGGACGGCCGTCGACAACTACGCTGTTGTTGGACGCCCAGCGATGATGGGCGAGCATGGCTTGGTCCTGCTTCATGGTACGGAAACCATCATCATCCCAGTCACCCAAGGCCAACTCGGCACTGCGGCGCACGTTGCCAGCCACGACGGCTTTACCGATAAGGTTGCTGATGTCGGTGCAGTCTACGGAGGAGAGGCTTTCGCGGGCGCGCTGGTTGAGGATCTGATTGACGTCCTCGAGCATTTCCACCAGGGGGGCCGCGCCGGAGGCAGTTCCCCCGAAGCCGTGGATGCGCGTGCCGCGGGCGCGCACGTCGCTCATGTCGAGCACGACGCGGCGGATGCCATTCGGGAAGT
>JAFNPO010000029.1 GCA_017386585.1 Aeriscardovia sp. | reverse complement strand
GACATCGGCTCCGGCGCCGGGTTCCCGGGCATTGTGCTGGCGGCCATGCTGCCGCAGGCGAAGTTCACGCTGATCGAGCCGATGGAACGCCGCGTCGACTGGCTCGAGGAGGTCGTCGGCGAGCTGGGCCTGGAGAACGTGAAGGTCGTGCGCAACCGCGCAGAGGACTACCCGCACAAGGGCAGCTTCGACATCGTCGTCTGCAGGGCCGTCGCCCGCCTGGCCAAGCTCGTGCCGTGGGCCATGCCGCTGGTGCGCCCCGGCGGCCGCGTCATCGCGCTCAAAGGGCAGTCCGCCCAGCAGGAGATCGACAAAGCCGCCAAGGAAATCCGCAAAGCCCACGGCCTGAACCCAATGGTGCATGGCGCGCCCGTGGGCCAGGGGCTCGAACCGACCTTCGTGGTCACCATCGACAAGCGCGCCAGGCGCTGAGGCTTCGGCGCGCGGCTTGCGCCCGAAGCCCGTTCGCATGCCTGCGGTAACGTGGAAGAAGCAAGATCTTCACGTGAAACTGTCCGTGCATGAGCTGGCCCAACTGTGTAGAAATAACAGTTGAGCAGCTTCGCACGTGGGAGGAGGAAAGATTGTGATGGCTTTCGGCAAGAGTCCAGAGGAGCATTCTCAGCGATTCGAACCTGCCAGCAGCATTCTGCAGCGCATCTTCGACAGCAATAACTCATTAGGATCCGAGCTTCTCAACGAATCCGATCGGTACGCCGCCGTGAAATCCGCGAAATTCCCCAAGCCCGCCTACACGCGCGTCATCGCGTGCGCTAACCAGAAAGGCGGCGTCGGTAAGACAACGACCACCGTCAACCTCGCTGCAGCGTTCGCGGAAGCGGGCATGCGCGTGCTCGTCCTCGACATGGACCCACAAGGCAACGCCTCAACCGCCCTGGGTATCGAACACCCCAGCGGCTCGCCGTCCATCTACGACGTTATCGAACAGCGTCGAACCATCGCCCAAGTCGTGTGCCCGTGCCCCCAGTTCCCAACTCTTGACATCGTTCCGTCCAGCATCGATCTCTCCGGAGCAGAGTTGGAAATCGCCGGTCTCGACAACCGCGTCGACCTATTGAAAAACGCGCTAGCCGAGTATCTCAAAAATTCCGGCAAAAAGTACGAGTACGTGTTCATCGACTGCGCTCCGAGCCTAGGTCTTCTGGTACTCAACGCGCTATGTGCCGTCGAGGAAGCACTCATCCCAATCCAAGCAGAGTACTACGCGCTGGAAGGTCTCGGCCAACTGCTCAAGACCATTCAGCTCGTCCAGATGAGCTTCAACCCGTCACTACGCATCTCGACCATGCTGGTAACCATGTACGACCGGCGCACATCACTGAGCCGCGAAGTTTACGAGGAAATCAAGCAACATTATCCAGACCTCGTCCTCAAGACCGTCATTCCACGCGCCGTGCGCATCTCCGAAGCGCCGAGCTATGCGCAAACGATTCTCTCCTATGACCCCCGATCCGTGGGCGCTACCGCCTACCGCGAAGCCGCACTAGAGATCGCCCAACGTGGAGCCCGAAGGAACACCATCGCGCGCAGCTAAAAACGGCAGCAGGCACACAACAAAATCCTAATAGCACAGCAGTTCGGAACGCTCGCCCCGCACGGGGCAAGCGACAGAGGAGAGCGGACATATGGGTAAGCAGACGAAAGCTCGATTAGGAAAAGGCCTCGGAGCACTGTTCCCGCAAATCTCGGTAATGACACCAATATCGGAGACACCGTCAGAAAAATCAGTAGCGAACCTAGCGGAAGAACTCGCCACACCAGCGGTACAAGCCACAAGAAAAACCTCACCACATAAAACAAAGACCCCAGCTGACACAGTCCACAAAAACACTAGCAACGCTGTGAAAATTGGCACCAACAGTCCAGCAAAAAGCACCTCTAACGCAAAGAGCAGCTCAAAACCGTCGCATAAGCGCATGACCATCCCAGACTGGAACTCCATTGCGCACCCCAGCGATTTCTTCTTCTCCTCCACCCAAGACCAAACCGACACATCCCACACCGCTGAGCACTCCACATCCCCCGACGCCAACTATGCTCCACACACCCAACACACCAACGAACCCATCAGCACCACACCTACCCACACCAACCAAACCGCTGCCGCACACACGGCCCCTCCCACACCCCCCATCACACCCGTCCCCGGTGCATATCTCGCAGAACTCGACATCAACGACATTCGCCCCAACGCCGAACAACCCCGCAGCGTCTTCAACGAGGACGAATTACGCGACCTCGCCAACTCCATCACCGAAGTAGGCGTACTCGAACCAATCGTCGTACGCCCCAAACCCACCCCCAACAGTCACCACGAACTCATCATGGGCGAACGCCGCTGGCGCGCCAGCCGCCTAGCCGGCAAAAAAACCATCCCAGCCATCGTACGCACCACAAGCAACGAACACATGCTGCGCGACGCACTTCTAGAAAACCTCCAGCGTGTCCAACTCAACCCCCTCGAGGAAGCAGCTGCCTACCAACAAATGATGCACGACTTCGGACTAACCCAAGAACAACTATCCAAATCCATTTCCAAATCCCGCCCGCAAATTGCCAACACCCTACGCCTACTGCAACTACCAGGAGCTGTCCAAAAGCGCGTCGAAGCAGGAGAACTGACTGCCGGCCACGCGCGCGCGCTATTATCCCTACGAAACCCGGACGCCATGGTAGCGCTCGCAGACCGCATCGTGACTGAAGGACTGTCGGTGCGCGCAGTGGAGAAGATTGTCGCCCAATCGCATGGCTCACAATCCAAGAGGCAGCATGTCAGGAAAGCCAACTATTGGGCTGCATCCCCCTTATCCCAACGATTGGGTAACCGTTTCGGCACTCCGGTGAACATCCACGGCACGGAGAAGGGCGGTACTATCGAAATCACGTTTACCTCTAAGGAGGATTTAGACCGTATCGCCCGTCTGCTTGACAGCGATCCGCAGAACGGACAGTGAATGCGGTCCGTGCATCAACGGGCCTGCTAGCCGCTAACGACGAGTGACGTCAGCCAGTGTGGGTAGATAGGTGGTTTGGTAGCATCCATAATTAATATCGCCGAATCAAGCAAGTATTTTTACGTTGCGCCGCACCCATCGGAGCACTCCCGGTGCGGACGCTCGTTCGCATTTGTCCCACTGTGTTCACCAGCTTGAACCGCTTCGACGGTTAACGGTATGCTCCACGGAACAAATAGTCGGTTGCGCAGAGCCAACATCGGCGGATATACGGTCCCTGCTGGATGCGCCGTGAGCATGCTTTAAACCTGTAGAACAGCAGCTTTTACAGTGGCTTGGCCGCTTCCAGAATCTTTCCGTGGTAGAATGAGTCATGCTTCCAGCAAGGGGACGGCCTTGGCGGTTGTTTTTACCAGAGCACGCCAGGGGACCCGGCATACTCATAACAGGGGTACACTGGACAGTAATCTGCGATTTCCCGGGAACGGGGCAGATGACTCTAAGAAATACAAACCCTCCGGAGGGTATCTATGAAGAATATAATGCGACATGGTATAGCCGGCATTGCGTCTGTTGCCATCGCGATGAGTGGTCTGGCCATTGCCGGAACCGCTATGGCAGATACGACGTCTACCACTGGCGGTTCTCCCGTAACCACGGACCAAACCATCACCATTAATGCGACCGACGAACAGCAGCTCACCGGCCACACGCTCAAGTACATCCAGATTGGTAGCTACACGCAGTACGGCAGCACGTATGGTCTGGTCACGAACTCGGACTACGCCACTGATATCGTCTCCGCTCTGAAGACCATGGGCTACACCGTTCCAAGCGACTACGAGGACAACCCGCTGGCTTGGGCTGAAAACCAGTCTCCGGCAATCCTAGGCCAGGAGACAGTCGGCAACTCCAGCAGCAACGAGCGTCAGCTCGCCCAGGCGCTGGCGTCCCTCGCCGCCACTCATGGTACCTCGCTGACCACCAGCAGTCCAGCGGCCAACACCTCTGGTTCTGGTTCTAAGACCACCGGTGAGCTTACCGCCGCCGGTTATTCCGAGACCGCAACTCTGCCAGCCGGCGTCTATGAAATCGTGGACACCTCTAGCTCCAACCCGTCCGTGCCGATCATCATCTCCACCAAGGGTGGCCCGACGGTCACACCGAATCTGACCAACACGATCGACATGAAGAACCAGAATACGCCGAGCGCTCCGACTAAGACCGTCACCAACGGCGCTGCTACGGACAACACCTTCGATGCCGGCCAGACCATCGATTACCAGGTTCAGGGCATCATGCCGGACGACTCCAACACGACGACCTACACCTATCAGTTCATCGATACTCCGGGCGTTGGTCTGACGTTGAACCTCGACTCCATCAAGATTGACGGCATGACGGTTAGCCAGCTCAATTCTGAAGCTGGCGCAGGTTCCGTCACCGTTGACCCGAGCACCGGTACCACTCTGGTTGGCAATGGTTCTGACAAGCTCACCGTTACCCTCAGCAAGGCCGCTTTGGACTACATCCAGACCAAGGCCAGCACGAAAGTTGCCATCGGCGGTAACCTCGACATGACCTATACGGGTTACATCAATAACCAGATTACCGACGAGACTGCTGTTAACAGTGCTCAGGTCAACAACAACGGCGCTACATCCCAGTCCTCTCCGGAAGTCCCGGTTCACACCAACGGCAACCCGAACGGGGGCACCACGCCGAACACCAACCCGAACAACCCGCCGAGCAACCCCGTGAGTCCGAACGAACCGAGTCCGACCTCCACCAACGTGGGTATGTGGTGGCAGAAGATCTGGCCGAACAAGACAGCCGCCAAGGGCGCTAAGTTCCAGGTCTCCAAGACCGTCAACGGCACCACCGAATACCTCCAGGCCGGTACCAACGGTGCCGACACCTGGCAGTGGACCACCAACGCATCCGACGCGGAGGAGTTCAGCTCTGTCAATGCCGACGGTCTCTTTGAGATTGGCGGTCTCGCTAACGGCACCTACACCGTCACTGAGACTACGCAGGCAACCGGTGCCCAGGCCATCAAGCCGAGCTTCACTGTGACCCTCAAGTACGGCACCGCTGAGACCATCTCCACCAGCGCTACTGGCGATCCGTGGGGCTTGGTCAGCAGCTCCGATGACACCGTCGAGAATGTTAAGTCCATCAACCAGCTACCTATGACTGGTGGCGCCGGCATCATCCTCGGTGCCTTGGTGGCCCTGCTGCTCCTGGGCAGCGCGGCAACACTCTTCTTGGTGTATCGCAAGAAGGCAGCCCGCTGAAAGGCTGCAGCCGTCTGTGCTTGAAACGGTGCTAGCGGCATGAAACCGGCGTGTCTGGCCCTTGTGCCAGACACGCCGGTTTTTTCTATATCATGTTTGGAGAAAGGCCGACTGCTCGCGCAAAGATCCGCGCAGAAGCCCAATAAACAACGGCTTGCGCAGAGCGGAAACCCGTTAGACGCGGAAGGGGAAACATGGCTGGTCGCACGCGCGTCAAGGATGGCCGCAGCAAGAAACAGATCCGCTATGAGCAGGACCTCGCCGCACAGTGGGATGCCTTACAGAAGGAGCGTGCCCGGAGAACCAGCAAGACGGGCGCGACCGCCACAAAAACTGCTGCTGAGGAAGACCAGATCATCGAGCGCAAGCGCACGGCCCGGTGGCAGCTGAACCTTATTCTCGCCGCAGCCATTGTGCTCGCCGTTGCGGGACTCGCGCTCTTCAGTTACCCATTCATCCTCAAAGGAATATCTCAAAACGAGCAGAACACTATCATCGCCCGTCAGGCTGCGGCCGCTTCGCAATGGCCCTATCCCCAGGAGCAGGACGCTATCAAAGCCGCACAGGAGTACAACAAACAGCTGTACGAATCCGGTCAACCAATCATGGGTCAAGTCAAGGACCCATTCGACGGCGGTGCTGACGGCGGGGACAATCCTAGTATCACAGCTTCGCCTGAATACAAGCACTATATGAGCCTGCTCAACGAAGGCGTGGGCGTCGAAGGCTCGGTCATTATCCCCAAGATAAGTGTCAACTTGCCAATCTACCACGGCACGAGCGAGATAACGCTTGCCTCGGGCGCTGGCCAAATGTACGGCTCCAGTTTCCCAGTGCCGGGCGACAACGTGCGTTCCGTTATTGCCGCGCATACGGGCTTTCTTAAAGCCATGATGTTCACGCGTCTGAGTGAGATGAAGGTTGGGGATTTCTTCTACATCAAGACCATGGGTCAGACTTACGCCTTTCGTGTGATAAGCGTCCAAATCATCCTGCCAACTGACGCAGACGCGGTCAAGATTGTCCCCGGTAAAGACATGGTGACCCTGCTGACCTGTTACCCGTATGGCATCAACACGCACCGCTTACTCGTTAATGGCGTGGCCACGAGTATGCCCTATCCGGCGCCCTATCCGAGCAGCTCCACCGACCCGCTAAAGGATGCACTGTGGTGTCTGCTGGGCGTTGTCTTGACACTGGCTATCCTCTGGCCGTTCCTCGCGCGCCACAACTACTGGAAGCATATGATGCATGCCCGCCAGCGTAAGGGGTATTGAGGGAAAACGTGGAACTGCGTCCGCTATATCTCAGTGAGCTTTCTGGAAGAAAACTGACCTAGCATGAACTTATGATACGTGTCATCAGAAAAAGTCAGTGCGGAAATAACACTGGAAACGACATTACGGGCGTTTGCGAACGTTGTAGGACTATCGATGCCATTGTTGATTCTGGCTGCCGCCATGGTCGTTGGTTATGGGCAGGTTTAATCACAGTGTTCGCAGTGGGCGTCCTTACGTTGGTGTTCTCCTTTATTGAGACCTGCGGGACGTGCCGCATCTGGTTTCATCATCTCCATGCCGACGATCAGGCACATCGGCATAACAGACGTCATAGAGAAGACTGTTCTCGATAATTTCAGCGACAGATGTTGGCCTGCAGATGGAAAACAGCCACGACAGACGACCGTGTGCCGCACTAGCGGCCGTTGTGATAGGAATTTGGTTCCGTTGTGGGAAGAGAGATTTGTTTTCGATCTTGTTTGCCGCTCTGAACAGTTTTACAGTGAAGACATGCGCACACGGATAAACGCGGCACATAAAAGGGGTACGGTCTTTAGCTTGACCCTCGCGCTGCTCGCAGGTATTTTCTCATTCACCAAAGGTTTTGGTGCCGTTGGCGACGGGCTGATGCCGGACCGCGCGAGAACGCGGCGCGGCGGTTCCGGCCGGCGGTCTGACGGAGGTTCGCAGCCAGGAGACGATTCGCGGCCTGCCGGGACGCCGCCGGCGGACGCGTCCTCGGTGCCGCTACCGTTATCCTCGCCATGGGTGAAGGAAGAAAGGCTGCTGCTGGCATCAACGAGTATTTAGCAAAATAAACGAAAACCCCGGTGGTTGAGTGCTCGCGAAG
>JAFNPO010000028.1 GCA_017386585.1 Aeriscardovia sp. | reverse complement strand
GCCTAGGGTTTGTGGAATCTGGGACCGCGCGCACAAAGACGATACGGCTGAACTTGGTTTCGGTGGGGCGATGCGAAGGCGAACTGCTGCTCTTCTCATGGAACGCGTTGGTTTGTGGCCGCATGCCGGTTAATGCCCTGCGTTAGTGCCGCTGCCAAGGAGCGTGAGAAGGCAACGGGCGTTGACAGGGAAGGCGACGTCTCGAAGATTATTCAGGGTTCGTTTTCCTTCGCGTTGTTTTGCATCACGCAATAAAGGAAATGTCGAATGAAGAGGAGTATATCCCCCCTGTTTCTTGGATCCTCTGATAGTGGAGGGTATTGATTGTCGAGGCCGAGTCCCTTGGGGGGAAACGGCGAGAAGTTTAGCGACTGCCGCGAACTATCGGGCTTCATCCAGAAGACAACGGAATTCGGAGAGTGCTCTCAATATGAGTATGGTTGCGTTTCACTAGCTAAGGTATGTCGGCGTGCTGGTTGCAATGACAGGCAGCACGCTTGAACGTATGTCCGAGGGGTGTCCTTTTGCGGAGGGTATTCACCAGCGCTCTGGGGGCAAGTGGGAAGTGTTGCGCCCTGTTTTTAAGCGTCGATTTGCGTGCGGTCGAAGGCGTCTGCATTGTCGATGATGTACTGGCGCCGTGGGGGGACTTCGTCGCCCATGAGCAGATCGAACACGCCGACGGCCTTCTCTGCGTCCTCCATGCGGATGCGGCGTAGCAGACGGCTGCGTGGATCCATGGTGGTGTCGGCTAACTGGTCGGCGTCCATTTCGCCTAGACCCTTGTAACGCTGGACGTCGGGGTCGTAGTTGATGCGTTTCGCAGCAAGCTCGGAGAGCTTGCTGCGAAGCTCTTTCTCCGAGTAAGTGTAGACAAACTCGCCTTTGTGGCTTCCGGTCAGGGCGATACGGTGGAGCGGTGGCACGGCGGCGTACACGCGACCGTTCTCAATGAGCTGACGCATGTAGCGGTAGAAGAGCGTGAGCAGCAGGATGCGAATGTGTGCGCCGTCAACGTCGGCGTCGGTCATCATAATGACTTTGTTGTACCGCGCTTGCGAGATGTCGAACTCGCGGCCAGAACCGGCACCGATTACCTGGATGATGGCGGAACATTCGGCATTGTTGAGCATTTGTGTCAGCGACGCCTTGCGGACGTTGAGAATTTTGCCGCGAATCGGCAGCAGCGCTTGGAACAGGGAGTTGCGCGCGGCTTTGGCGGTTCCTAACGCGGAATCACCCTCAACAATAAACAGCTCGGCGATGTCGTCATTGCCTGGCAAACAGTCGGAGAGCTTAGCTGGCATGGACGCCGATTCTAGCGCGTTCTTGCGGCGGGTGATCTCCTTGGCTTTGTGCGCCTGCACGCGGGCGTGCATCTCCCCCGCAATTTTGGCGAGCACCTGCTCGGACTGTGTCTTGAAGCCGCGTTTCTTTCCGGAAATCATCTCACCGAACTGCTCGTTCGTCAGTCTGGAGACAATCGGCTTAACTTGGGCCGTGCCGAGCACGTCCTTCGTCTGCCCTTGAAACTGCGGCTCGGCGATACGCACGGTAATGACCGCTACAAGGCCGGCAGTCACGTCGTCGCGTTCGATGCGCTGCTTGGGGTCCTTGAGGCTAATCTTGTACTTGCGTGCATTGTTTTCGATGGCTTTGCGCACCTGCTTGGCCAGCGCGTTGAGGAAGCCGTCAACGTGCATGCCGCCGCCGGGTGTCTCCACCACATTGACGAAGCTGCGGACGGTTGTATCATAGTCGTTCGTCCATCGCAAGGCGATATCAACGTCGCAGGTGCGGCTGACCTCGACCGTGTGGAGTTCGCTGTTATCGTTGACCTGTTGGGTTTCCTCCCGGTACTCACGCGTGCCAGTAATGTGCCACACGTCCGACACTGGCTCTCCGTGGGACAGGAAATCGACGAAGTCGACAATTCCGCCCTTGTGGAGGAACTCCTGGACACGCGGATGGCCGTCGCACCCACCCAGCGAATTAGACTCTTGCAGCGGTGTTTCATTGGCTTCGGACGTTTCTGAACCACTGGCAAGTACGGTCTGTCCCGAGCTGGTTTCATTGTCGGATTGGGTAGAAAGAGCCGTCTGCGTGACTGTGACATCGACGGCGTCAACTAGAACTATCTCTCCTTCATCAGTCGTCGTGGCAGCATCATTGCTGGCACCGGAGTTCGCTGGCTCGTCCTCTGGCACATTCTCATCGACGACGTCGATCCTGAGACCGGGGACAAGGAAACTCGTCTGCCGGACGCGGTCGATGAGCATCTGATAGTCAAACTTCGCGCTGTCGTTAAAGATCTCCGGGTCTAACCAGTAGCGGATGCGTGTGCCTGTGTGACTGTCCGGAACGTCCCCGATGACGCGTAGCTCGGTGGGTCTGTTCTTACGTGTTTTCTTAAACGGCGAAAACGGCGACGGAAACTCAGGGTTGGCGTCGGCGTACACGCCTGGGTGTCCCTGGTGGAACTCCATGCGATAGGTGTGACCGTCGCGGTCGACCTCCACGTCAAGGCGCGAGCTAAGAGCGTTAACGACCGAGGAACCGACGCCATGTAAACCGCCGGTCGCATTGTAGGACGATTCGCCGAACTTCGCGCCGGCATGCAGCCGGGTGAGCACGACCTCCACGCCCGAGAGCTTCGTCTTGGGTTCAATGTCGACCGGGATACCGCGTCCGTTGTCGGCGACTTCGATAGACCCGTCAGTATGCAGAGTGATAATGATGTGATCGCAAGCTCCCGCTAGGGCTTCGTCAACGGAGTTGTCGATGATTTCCCACAGACAATGCATCAAGCCCATGCTGTCGGTGGTGCCGATATACATGCCGGGGCGCTTGCGAACAGCGTCCAGTCCTTCGAGGACAGCGAGGTCTTTCGCGCTGTACTCGCTCGTGGCCTGTTGCTCGGTGGCTTTTTGCCCTGCCATGATGTCCTTTCTGCAGGTATATTGTGGGCGGCTGCCCCAGCAACCGCCCACAATATACCTGCTTCTGTCGGCACGGCTCTTGGTTGATATTTGTTCGATCAGAATTATTTGTCTTGGCTGCCGGCGTTTACCAAGTTCAAATCACTGCGCGTTCACTTATCGAGGAAGTCCCTCAGCGCTTGGGATCGTGATGGGTGGCGCAGCTTGCTCATGGTCTTGGACTCGATCTGGCGGATGCGTTCGCGGGTGACGCCGTAGACACGACCAATGTCGTCGAGCGTCTTGGGTTGGCCGTCCTCCAAGCCGTAGCGCATCTTGATGACGCCGGCTTCGCGCGGACTGAGGGTCTCAAGCACCTGACGGAACTGCTCCTGGAGCAGGGAGAAAGCGACCGCGTCCTGGGGGGCGATGGCGTCGGTATCCTCGATGAGGTCGCCGAACTCGGAATCGCCTTCTTCGCCCAGTGGTGTGTGTAACGAAATCGGCTCGCGACCATACTTCTGAACTTCTTCGACCTTTTCGACCGGCATGTCAAGCTCGCGAGCTAGCTCGTCCGGTGTAGGCTCACGGCCGAGGTCCTGGAGCATCTGGCGCTGAACGCGGGAGAGCTTGTTGATAACTTCCACCATGTGCACCGGTACGCGGATGGTACGCGCCTGGTCGGCCATGGCGCGGGTGATGGCCTGGCGAATCCACCAGGTAGCATAGGTGGAGAATTTGAAGCCTTTCTTCCAGTCGAACTTCTCGACGGCGCGGATAAGGCCAAGGTTACCTTCCTGAATGAGATCGAGGAAAAACATGCCTCTGCCGGTGTAGCGTTTAGCCAGGGATACGACAAGACGGAGGTTTGCTTCCAACAAATGATCCTTGGCCTTCTTTCCGTCGGACGCTGCCCACTTGAGCTGGCGTCTGCGCTTGAAGTCCATGGTGTCGCCTTTGGTGTCCAGCAGGTGCTGAGCGTAAAGCCCAGCTTCGATGCGTTCAGACAGATCAACTTCTTGGGCGGCCGTCAGCAGTGGTACACGGCCGATCTGCTTGAGATAGTCCTTAACCGGATCGGCCGTTGCTCCGGTGGCAACGACGCGGCGCTTAAGGTTGCCGGTAGCCTCCCCTGTTTTAGTTGTCGTATGACGCGGCTTCCGAGCGCTCAAGGAGATAGTCCGGCCTTGGACGTAGTGCGCGGAGGTTCGCGAAGAGGTGAAGGTGGATGTAACAGTAGCAGCTTGCGAAGTCACTACCGCTTGAGCGAGTGAGGAACCTGCCATGGATGCCTCGTTTTTTTTCGTCGTGGCGTATGTCATTTTTTTCGCGGTTGTTCTTTTCGTGACCGTGTCGACTTGTTTTTCCTGAGCCGCTGCCAAGTGTCCTCCCACTACAAATGGCCCTTGTCGATGAGGCGTCGATTGGGGTCAGCGCATACTTATCCCATTGTCGTTGTACTTTAACACGAACGCTGGTTTTATTATTCCCTGAGGCGCCGAAAAGGGTGCGTTCTATGGAAGGCGGTCGTATGCTTTGGCCTTATGAGACGGGAGAGGACTGTCTGTTTCTGCTGTCGCTGTGAGACGTGTCGGGGCGAGTCTAGTCGTCCGTTGATCAAGGAGCGTTTTCCGCGCGAAACCCTCAGATTGTGGCCGACTGCGTGGAAAAACAGGAAGGCACCAAGGAGAAGGTGGCCGGAGTACACCTGTTTCTCCTAAGCTCGGAGTGATGGACAGTGTTTTTGAAAAGTGGCGTCGCTTTGTCGACGCGCGAATCCCACAGGTGCTGGATGACTGCTACCAGGAATGGTCGGAAGGTGTCCAGGCGCCGAGCATGCCGTTAATGGACGTCGTGCAGAAACAAGCAAAGACCTCGAGTATGGGCGGCAAGCGCCTGCGGGCGCTGCTAGTCATCGCCTCAGCGCTCGCCACTATGGACTGCTGGAACCGCTGGGACACAACGGAGGTTAGTGCTGACAGAGCGGGTTTGGACATAGTCCCTCTTTTTTCCCGCGCTCTGGACGTAGCGTGCGCAGTGGAAATATTCCAAACAGGTGCGCTGGTACACGACGATATCATCGACGGCTCCGACTTACGCCGCAACGCGCCCGCAGCGCACACTGCGCTCGCGTCCGCCTTCGGCAGATTCCACGGACATGTCGACGCTAGCAATCTCGGCGCTAGGAATACCGTCTCCCCTGCTTCTCCTGACGATGTTGCGGAAATTACGCCGACCATAGTTTCCACAACCGACCGCATCATGGGAAACAGCCTCGGTATCATGCTGGGCGATTATCTGGCGTCAGCGAGCCTAATAGCAGCGTCGGCGGCAGTGTCGGGCCGTCCGGAGGCACCTGCCGTAGTGAACACGTTCCTGGCGATGCAGCGGGACGTAGAGATTGGTCAGGTGCTAGATTTGGCGGACTCTTCCCTGAGACTAGACGATCCAGCGGCAATCGTGGAGAACTGCCGTCTGGTGTTCAACTATAAGACAGCGAGCTACACGACGGTCGCCCCCCTGCGCTTAGGTTTCCTTTTAGCCGGCATTGACACGCCCCGGGCGTGGAAATGGGGTGAGCGGATTGGCGTGCCCGCAGGCATCGCGTTTCAGCTGTCAGACGATCTGTCCGACATCCTTCCTCAGAATCCACCAACAGGTAAACCGCTGGGCGGCGATATCCTCAACGGCAAGCGCAGCGTCCTACTGGCCGACGCGCTCGAACACGGCAGTGAAACAACGAGACGCTTGCTGTACGAAACGTACACCAAAGCGGAGCGTAACCAGGACGACATCCGCCGCGTTACAGACGCGTTCGTCTCCAGCGGTGCCGTCAATACGTCGCTCGCTCGCATCCGGCGCCTATGGGACGAGACACGCGAACAGATTAACGCCTGGCAACGAGAAATGGGTGTTTCCGCGCAATCGGCGCACGTTTTGGAAGCCATGATGGTGCTATTTGTCCCGGAGCATGATCGATGAGCGCGGCCTCGCCGCTCGTGGGTCTGCTGCTGGACGAGCGCTACCGCGTGGAGGGACATCTGGCCGATGGGGGAATGGCGAGCGTCTATCTGGCGACCGATCAGCGGCTGCAGCGCACAGTCGCAATCAAGATCATCCATCCCCAGCTGGTGTCCTGACCGCAACGCGACCAGTTTGTTCGCCGGTTCCATTCGGAAGCGCTCGCCGCGGCCGGGGTCGACAATCCGCATATCGTGCAGGTGTATGACACGGGTGAGGCCGAGGGGCTGCTGTACATCGTCATGGAGTACGTGCGCGGCACGAATCTACGCGACCTGTTGCATAAAAAGAAGACCTTGGTCATACGGGAAGCGCTGCGTGTGCTATCGGGTGTGCTCGATGGACTGGCTGTCGCGCACAAGGCTGGGCTCGTCCATCGGGACGTCAAACCGGAGAACGTGCTGATCAATGTCCGCGGCCGCGTCCAGATTACTGACTTCGGACTGGTCAAAAGCATAGAAGAGAACGACGTGGAAAGCAGCACGACGGGCGTGCTGCTAGGCACGGCGTCCTACGTGGCGCCCGAGACCGCGCAGACTGGAGAAGCCAGCCCCCGTTCTGACCTGTACGCGGTAGGTATCATGGGCTACGAGATGCTCACCGGAACTGTTCCCTTCGCTTCCGCAAACCCCATGACCACCATTTTCCGACACGTCAACCAGGATGTTCCTTCCCTGACGGCTGTAGACCCCGCGTTCCCCACGTCTCTGACACGATTCCTTACCCATCTCACCCAACGCGATCCCTTAGCCCGTCCCGCCAATGCGCAGGAAGCCCTCAGCGAGCTGGACGCCCTCAAAACGACGCTGGTTCCCGCACAGCTCGACTATCGTCACGCGCCCACAGACGCAGATTCAGGTTCCGCTGCGCCGTTGCTTCATTCGGCAGCCCCGCCGTCGGTCAGCCGAAACACGAGCGTTGGCGATGTTTTTAGCGCGCGGATCAATTCCACGCCCCTGTTGTCCTCCGCTGCGCCAGCAGCATCGCGCTCCGACCTCAATTCGGACGCAACACGGATCATGGCCACTCTAACGACAGTGCCAGACACCGATGCATGGATAATAATGTCCCACACCCCTAGCGGCAGCGGCGACGCTAATCCGCGTGTCGACCCGGTTCTGCTTGACACGTACGTCACGTCATCGAAGACGGATCGACTAATCCAGCGTCTGGGCCGCAAGGGCGTGGTAATCGTTAGCATTATCGCAGTGGTCACGCTCGTGGTGGGCATTGTTGTCCTCTGTACCGTGCTGGGTGTTAACAAAGGTTCATCACCCACAGGCACCAGCGCAAGCCAGTCGAACATTACGACGAACAGTCCGGTCGCCAATTCCGGCTCGTCAGATTCTCTGTCTCGCAGTTCAAACAAACAATCGAACATGTCTCCAGCTCCGACAAACGTCACCATCCCCGCAGGACTGCTTGACTGTTCCAACTATCCCGACGCTGCCCAGTATTTGCGTAACCTAGGCATGACGAACGTGTCTGTCGTCGAGCAATACAGCGGCACAGTCAAAACCGGCTGCACCATCACCTCGAGCATTAAGCCCGGCACGGACGTGCCTGTAGACATCAACGAACGCATCGTTGTCTCACGCGGACCGCAGCCCGTGATCATACCCAACGTGACCGGTATGAGCTTCACCCAGGCGCAACAAGTTCTCGACAGCGTCAAGCTCGAAGTGATAACCACGAAAATCTATTCTGACAGCGTGGCAGACGGATCCGTAATATCCACCGACCCGAAGGCTGGTTCCAGCGTGACACAGGGAAAATCCGTGACACTGAGCGTTTCCCAGGGGCCACAGTACGTGACGATGCCCAACCTCGGCGGCCTGAATGTAAATCAGGCACTCGCCAAACTCAGAAAGCTTGGCCTGGAGGCGACCACAAAGTCATCTCCCGTGGGCGAAGCATTCCATCGCGTGCTCTCCCAGATTCCCGCTCCCGGTACACGTATCGACCGGGCCAGGTGCGAAAACCGAGCCGTCACGCTGACCATCATCTAATGGGGGCGCCGCGGTTCACGACAAGAAGAGATTTTTCCGGGCCAATCGCATTCCGAAGGGACCTCTGTTCCATCCCGGTCCTCTGACGACCAGCTGGGCGGCGAACCGGACAGTCACGGTCCATCGTGTTCTCACCCACGCATTTCAGGCTTCAGTGTCGCTTTTTGCGGTACTAGCCGTCAACTTTCTTGTGTTCTTGTCCACGTCTATCACGGATGTGCTCTGCCAGGGTGCTCCGTTCTCAAAGTCCTTGATACGCTTCTTATAGGTCTGCGCATACTCGTCCACGTACTCTTGGCCACTCATCGCCGCAATGCGATGCATGACCTTCTCCATCAGCGAACGAATCATGTCGCGCGTCACCTTGTCTGCCGGTGTCTTGGGAACCTGGATCGGTTTGCCGTACTGGATAGTCGTGTGGTGCTTATGCGGCCAAACCGTACCAATCGGCTGGGCCAGGTTCGTGCCCGTCAACGCGACCGGAACAATGGGTGCACCCGTTTCGAATGCCAGGCGCGCCACACCTGAGTGTCCACGGTACAAACGCCCGTCAGGACTGCGTGTGCCTTCCGGATGAATGCCGAATAATTCACCTTTCTCCAAAATGCGGAGCGCGGAATCCAAGCCGCCCAACGCTTCGCTGCCACCGGAACGATCCACGGGGAACACGCCCGCTGACGTGAAGAAGAATTTCTTGAAACGGCCCTTGAGGCCCTTGCCCGTGAAATACTCCTGCTTACCCATAAAGTGGACCATGCGCGGTGTCTCCAACGGGATAATAGCGTCGTCGATGACCGCTAGGTGGTTAGAAGCGATGATGGCCGGACCATGCGCCGGTACATTCTCCACGCCAATTACGTCCGGAGTAAACCATTTCGTAGCTAACGGTCCGAGCGTCCGAACGTAGAACCAATACAGTGACATGATGCCTTCCCCCCCGAGTTGCCATGGATAGATTTCCATGGACGCGGCCGAAGGCGGTTGCCGTCCGTCGCCCGCATGCCCATCATAAGCGGACCGCCGGTCCGCGGGACGCGCATAAGACGCAGCGAGGCACAAAACGAGCATGATTATCCCCCGGACTCACGCGAGCTGCATCAGGTCCCAGCAAGACCATATCCGCCAGATGTCGACGCAGCGACGGAGCGGCTACCGTGCGCATGAGGAAGCCCTGAATTTTCCTCCATGTCTACCTTGTCAACGGCAGCCAAACGCTGGACCGAACTTGTCTAGGTTAATTACGCTGTCGCTAATAACACCCTCGATAAGTCGTGTCGAGGGAACGGACGAACTAATCTGCTGACAAAGATTCGGTTTTGACAGGCATATCGTGGTCGGATTTGAGACCGTCCTTGATGGTTTTGAGGACGTACATCAGCATCATGGTCGTAATCAACATTGGTTCTGCCGGATTTGGGCGTTGAGCTCACTAACAATACCCCAAAGGAGTCCCATTTCGTCGCGGTGGGCTACCGGGATGCTCGCGCCCGTGAGCATCTCCAGACTGCTTGCGCCCCTGATATTCTCAGGGTCCTCTCCGTGATGTAGCCGCCGGTCGTTTCGCTGCGCGCCAATGACGGTGACGAAAACGCCTAGACCCACGGACATTTGAGCGCTGATCCCTTTAACAGCGCTGATGGTAACGGCCGTAAAACCGGCGTCTAACAGCATGGACAACGACGCGCTGAAATTGGACCGATAAGGACCCTTATCCTTCTGTTCGGTCGTCAGCGTAGCTGACTGTCCAACATTCTGGCCTTCCACTCGTTCAACAGCAAGAAACGAGCTTGTAGCTAACTCATGTCAAGAGTTTTCACTGTTGATTGGCTTACCGGATGGACCTGAACGCTGCTCTCTTCCAAATCCATACGCACTCGCGGACAATGTTTTGCGGCGTAGGGCGCCCGATTCTCACGGCTTTGACTTCTGTCCCGTAGAGAACCCATTCCCGCGCCTGTTGCGGTAGAGACTCTAACACTATCTTCGTCGTCCGAACAAAACAGCGAGACAACTATAAACTATAAACCGAAAACTCGTTGACATCGTCCAACTGTTCTTTAGGTCCGTCGCACGCGCGTAGAGAGAAATAGACTACGGCCCTCGTACCTACGGGGGGCGTGATGGCGCCCCCCATGTCGTCCCGAAAGAAATGTATGGCGACGTCGAAGACTTTCCCGATGGGGCCTCCTTGCGCGCTGCGTCTCGCCAAGGCTGGGAACCCCATCCCAGGTGGGTTGTATAAGAAACCACCTACAGCGAAGAGGGATCCCGCGTACACTGGAACTGTGAGTGATGCGGATGAGAGTCAGACAGATGGCGAACAGCGCGGCAAGGACGACAGCAACGATGCGAACGCGGAACGCAAGGCCTCTGCTACCGACGCTTCGACCAGCGCCACTTCGGCCGTCTCCAGCGGCTTTTCTTGGGAATCGTTCCTTTCCGACTATGCGGACGAAATTAGCGGCTTGGAGTCCAGTAGGACCGCAAAGAAGTTCGTCAGAAAGGCCGAGAAAGCCGACAAGAAAGGTCCCAGCTATCTACTAGTTGACGCCTCGCAGTTTAATCCCTCAGCGTTTGTCATGCCGCCGAACCAGTTAAACAGCTCATCCTCTCGCGCGTCTGGTTCTTCCGTCGGCCATGGTCCGCGCGACTTCGAGACCAGCTGGCTCGACATAGATGACGTTCTGGAGCGGCGTGGCGGGTTCACCCCGCCGAAGCCGCACATCCCGCGCTCTTCTATGACGACCGTCGCCATGACCTTCCTCCTGGTGCTCGGAGTGTTCGGCGTTGTCGTCAGTATCATGGCACCTACGCTCTCTTGGTGGCTGAGAATCATCTCCGGCGTGCTGCTTGTCCTGGGAATCACGGGACTAATCGACACGTTCTGTCTCCATCGCCACTAATCGACCGTATTTTTAAACCGTTTTACTTTTTGTGGTGAAATGTTGTCCGTTTCAAGAAAACGCCCCGGAAAAATCTACGCCTTCCCTTATCCTGTTGACGGCGCGCGTCATGTTGTGGATGACCGCGTCACCGTTTCATAATCAGAAAAGGACGAAGGGGTCGTATGGCAAATACGCCGACCGCTGGATCGCTTTCCGGGGCTTCCGCAAAGGGAAATATCCAGGATAACAACAATCCATCAAACATGCAAATGGTTCCGAACAAGCACAAGTACAAGCCATGGTGGATCTTTGCCGGCTGCTGCATGATCAGCTTCATCGGTCTTGGCCTCGAGGGCGATACCCGCGGACAATTCTACAAAGCGCTGCGCCACGCGTTCAACGTACCGCAGGACAAAGTGTCTCTCATGATCACCATCCAGTTGCTGACTTCCGCAGTTGTTCTCATCTTCGGCGGACATCTCATGGAGAGAATCAACACGCGTCTTCTGCTGTCCGCGTCCATTGCGTGCTGCGCCATCTGCTATATGTGCTGTTATTTCGCCCAGAATCTTTGGCAGATGTACATCCTCATGGGCCTTATCGGCTTCTTCTACACCGTTCCGCTTTTGCTGGCGCCGACAGTGCTCCTGTCTAACTGGTTTGCGGACAAGTTTGGCATGGTGCTCAGCTTTATGTTCGGCTTTACTGCGCTGGGCGGAACGATTTTCCAGCCTCTCGCAGTGTGGCTAATCAAAACTTTTACCTGGCGCGGCGGATACGTCACCATTGGCCTGGCGTTCGCCGTCTGCCTTCTGCCGTTCACGCTTTTCGTCCTCGATTTCAAACCCAATCACACCAAAGGCGAATACGCTTGGGGTGAGGAGAAGCTCCTGAAGAGCGGAATGACGATTCAGACGGCGCCGCAAAGCGGCATGAGCGCCAAGCAGGCGTTCCGCTCCGGCGCGTTTGTTCTCGCCGTCCTCGCCTTCGTTCTTTACGAAGCGGTCCGCGGTTTCGACTCGTATATGCAGCCCTACCAGGAACGCGCGGGACTTGCCGCCATCACCGCGGCGACCATCTGCTCCTGCGCGACGCTCGGTTCCTTCGTTGGTAAGACCTACGCTGGAATCCTCCTCGACAAGCTCCCGACGTGGGCAGCTGTCTGCTGCCTGTCCATCCCCGGCATCCTCGGATGGATTGGCCTCTTTTGTACCCACGCCTACCCATGGGCGTGGATCGCAGCCTTCTTCGCGGGCTCTGGAACCGGCACACTCGGCATTATTGTCCCCTGGATCATTCGCCAGTCCTTCGGCGGAAAAGATTACGCCAGGATTCTGTCCAGGGTCAACGTGTTTGCCTATCTGACTGTCTCCATCACGACTGGCTTATACGGCTACATCTACGACTGGTGCGGGCGCAACTACTACCCTGTCTTGATGATCGTCATCATCGTCTTCGGATTGTCCGCCATCGTCGGTCTCATCCTCTTCTATAACCGTCCTATCAAGAAAATCGACTTGGTCATCGATTCCGGTACCACTGTCCAAGAAGCGCAAGCTTGATTTTCTTCCTGAACGCGGATGAACTCATGGACGGCGTAACTTGAAGACCCCCTCAGAGGCCATCCCCCTCTGGTATTCTCTGTGAATTTTCTGGGACTAAGTTCTGTCAGCGCTTGAGGCGGACCCCGCGCGCGATTGCCGCCGCTCCGTAAACGACGAGCGCGAAGCCGGCAATTCGCAGCAGCAAAGTAATCGATCTGATTGGCCATGCCAGCACAATGATCCCTCCGGCAAGGGACAGCACCGATGACAGAGACGACCAGAACCTACCCAGCGACCCTGCCGATTCAAAAAACGCCAGAATGCCTTCGAATATCCAGCTGATACCTATCATGATTGACGTAAACAGCAGTAAAACGCCGGCGGAAAGAAGTGCGTAGCGTCCGGCGAGGCATCCAGACGCTACAAGGAACGCACCAGCCAGCGCGTTTAGCAGCCGCCAGACGGCCGGCATCCCCTTGACCATGAGCGCTGAAGCAATTCTCGCGACGCCGAGCAAAATGAACCAGAACGACAGCACGACGGTGAACACGGCAACGGAATGCACTGGGCGCCACAGGACGAGCAATCCCACAACGGCACTGGCCATGCCGCCTGCGATGAGCCATTTGCTGATGCGTTGAACGTATTTCTTCGTGAAAGTGCCGCCGTTCCAGCTATCTCCAGACATGGTCAGTTTTCCCAATTAATTTTCTGCTTGTCGACAAACGGATGGCATACCAGTTCGACAGAATCGAGATCATCACGATGCATGTCGACTGCGTTGATCTGATTCGCGTAGTATGTCGTGTAATAGTAAATCCCTTTGTCCATGTTGCAGCAGCTGGAATAGATCGTGTATTCGAACTTGTCGCCGTCGACCTCGTCCAGGCCTTTGGGCTGCTCGACAGAATGCAGGATGTGGAAGAACTGACCCACGTTGGCTTCCTCTCCCTGCTCAACGGTGGCATTGGCAGCCGCGAAAGCGATTTTGACGAAACGCGACATGGAATCCATACCGCCTGGGAGGTTGTGTGTCCCCAGGCCGCGGCTATATGAGGGGTCGAGTGGGAGTCCGGTGCTGAAACGGTTCTCTGGGTTTTTAGGACTAACCTCCGCGTAATTGTTAAGATTGAATAGCTGTTGGGGAAACTTCGGATTGTTAGTCATCACACCTGCTGGGTTCTCATACCAATGCAAACCGTCGGCATCCGGTTCGACAGTCACACACTGGTGTTGGTCGGCCAGTAGATAATGCTCTGGAGACTGTGGCATGGATGGCGCGAAATCTTCGTCCAGCACGTTGATGCGCTCGAGCAGCGGAATGGCCTCGTCGACTGTCTTACACTGGCACAGTAGCCACGGGATGAGTTCGAAGGAGCTGAGATTGTCCATCCCATCCTTAAACGGCATATAGACGGCGTTTCCGGCATACATGAGGCCTTCCATGCTCAGCCCGTACTCGTTGGTGGCGTCGAAGAACAGCGGATAGCCACTGGCGATGGCCGCCATGCCAATCATGGCGTAATGACGCGGCTGGTTTGGCATATGGCGGAACGATAGGCTGTAATTGCGTGGCATGACGACAATCTGCTGGCCGTAGCTTATTTCGAAATCGAGGTTGCGGCCGACGTAATGATCCTCGTCACCGCTGAAAGTAGCGGATGTGCACATGGGTTGCGTGGTTCCTTCCGTGGACGGCTTAAACGGATAGTGCGTCGGCAACCGCCCAATGTCGACGTGTCTTTGTTCCTTTACAGTGTAAACGCCGGCATTGAGAAGCTGTGGGCGTTACGGACCGCTGCCGGGTTCTGCGAAAGAGAAAAGGAGAAAGTCTGCCACCTATCGAGGCGGCAGACCGTGCGTTATCTCTGTGTGATTTCGCGCATCGCCAAGTCGGCTACGCCAAGCATACCGGCTTGCCATCCGGCGGAAGCAGTGACGATGCCTGCGTGAGGCCGGTACTGGGCGGCCTGCAGGTAGCGCGCATAGCTGCGGCGAGCAGGTTCAAGCAGAATGTCGCCTGTGGCGGACAGACCGCCGCCGATGACGAACAAATCCGGATCCAGTAGTGCGGAGATGGCAGCCATCGTTCGGCCTAGCCACTGCCCAACCCAGCTAAACGCTTCGATAGCCACGGGGTCGCCGTCCGTGGCCGCTTCGAAAATCATCTGTCCAGAAATGGCCGTCACGTTGCCTGCCGCCATGGATATCAAACGTTTCCCAGCGACTGGATCACGCCGGACGGAGGCCTGCGCGAACTGCTCAAGCGCGGGACCTGACACGTACTTCTCGGCACAGCCAGACAGTCCGCAGCCACAAAAACGCCCATCCGGCACCATCGGAAAATGGCCAACCTCGGCGGCCATGCCGAAAGATCCGCGGTAGAGGTGCCGATCAAGCACAAAAGCCGCACCGAGACCTGTTCCGACGGTCAGCATCACCATGTTGCGGCTGTCCTTTCCGGCACCGCACACGAACTCACCCCATCCGGCAGAATTGGCGTCGTTCTCCACAATCACCGAACACTCATGGTCGATAGCGATCTCGAGTTTCTCCGCCAATGGATAGTCAATCCACGCCGGAATGTTGGCCGAAAAGGACATTGTGCGCCGGTCTGCCCTAACATTGCCAGCGGCGGAGATTCCAATGGCGGCGATGGATGAAATCTGCTTGGCTCGTTCATAGGATGCCACCAGCTGCTGGTCGATGGCCACCGCCGTTCGCGGCGTGGGGACATGCCACTCCTGAATGAGATGATGCTTATCGTCGTACACGCCCGACGCGATTTTCGTTCCGCCGATGTCGATTCCCAAAGCGTCCATATCTACACCTTTATGTCTATGTTGATGCCGATTTTCGATGCTGGCCGCCGTCCTCGAGTCACTTTTTCTCGTTGTGACCGTGGCACATCTTGTATTTGCGGCCGGAGCCGCAAGGGCACGGCGCGTTTTTCGCCGTTCCTGGGAAGATACGGCCGTCCGCCCATGGGGAACGCAGAAGGCTTTCCTTCGGGCGCTTCGAGTAGGGGACCTTTTTATCCTCGTACGTGATCGGCGCCGGTCCCACAGGGGCCTGTAGTTCGGACTGCCTTCCTGCGGAGGACGCAATCTCATCCGGTTCAATGCCGGCCCCGCTGGCTTGGATGTCTTCCTCCTTCTCTTCTTGGGCCAGGCTCTCCGAAGCAGCAGCCGCCTCGTCAGCGTTTTCGTCTACACTGTCAGGTTCCTGCGGACCGTGGTTAACGGCCTCACGATTCTGGGAGGCCTGCTCCTCCTGGACGGCTTCTGCTTGCTGGATGTCGACAGCGAAGAGCATCTGAACGACTTCCTCCTTAATGGCCTCGACCATGGAGTTGTACATCTGATAGCCCTCACGTTGGTATTCCACTAGTGGATCGCGCTGGCCCATACCGCGTAGTCCGATGCCGTCCTTAAGGTAATCCATCTCGTATAAGTGCTCGCGCCATTTGCGGTCGAGCACCGCCAGACTTACGCGACGCTCCAGACCCCGCATGACCTCTGGGGTGAACTTCTCCTCGCGTTGCATGTACTGGTCCCTCGCGTCGGCGACGATCAGCTCCTCCAGCTTCGTGCGGGCAGCGTCGTGGTTGAGGGACGCAATCTGCTTAGCAACCTCCTCGCGGTCAAGAGAAATCGGGAAAATCGACGCGCACGCGGTCCATAGGGAGTCGAAGTCCCAGTCGGCCACCTTGTCGGTGAACCGGGTTGCGGCGCGGACGTAGGATCCAAAAGTTTGCTTGATGAAACGTTGTATGTCAGAGGCGATGTCATCGCCTTTAAGGATGGCCTGGCGTTCCTCGTAGATGACGGCGCGCTGCTTGTTCATCACGTCATCGTACTTGAGGACGTTTTTGCGAATCTCGTAGTTGCGCGATTCGACGGCCTTCTGCGCGTTGTGAACGCCCTTACTTACCTGCTTGGAGATGATCGGCTCCCCTTCCGGCAATCCCCTGTCCATGACGCGTACAACAAGCTGGGTGTTGAACAGGCGCATGAGGTCGTCCTCGAGGGACAGATAGAAACGGGATTCGCCCGGGTCGCCCTGGCGACCGGAACGGCCGCGCAGCTGGTTATCAATACGCCGGGACTCATGGCGCTCCGTACCCAGAACGTACAAACCTCCCAGCGCGGCGACCTCGTCATGTTCAGCCTTGACTTGCTCTTTGACTTTCTTTAATGTCGGCCCCCACAGCTTCTCGTATTGCTCTGGAGTATCCTCAGGGGAGTAGCCTTGGCGCTTGAGTTTCTGGTCGGCGAGGAACTCGACGTTGCCGCCGAGCATGATGTCGGTGCCACGGCCCGCCATGTTGGTAGCTACAGTGACCATGCTCTTACGACCGGCAACGGCGATGACTGCCGCCTCCTGCTCATGGTGCTTGGCATTGAGAACGGTGTGCGGAATGTTTGCTATGTCTAGTAAAGAAGAGACAACTTCAGAAGATTCGACGGACGCGGTACCCAACAAGACCGGCTGTCCTTTCTTATAGCGGGCGGCCACGTCCTTGACGATGGCAGCAAGCTTCTCCTTTTTTGTGCGGAAAATGACATCGCTCTGGTCTTTGCGGATCATCGGCCTGTTTGTCGGGACCGGGATGACGCCCAACTTATAGGTGTTCATGAACTCGGCAGCTTCAGTTTCAGCCGTGCCAGTCATGCCAGCAAGCTTGTCATACATGCGGAAGTAGTTCTGTAGGGTGATGGTGGCGAAGGTCTGGTTCTCGGCTTGGATACTTACCCCTTCCTTAGCCTCCAGTGCCTGGTGGAGGCCTTCGTTGTAGCGACGACCCGGAAGGACACGGCCGGTGTGCTCGTCGACGATGAGGACTTCGCCGCTCGTGACAACGTAGTCTTTGTCGCGGACGAATAGCTCCTTAGCCTTGATGGCGTTGTTGAGATATCCAATGAGAGCGGTGTTGCTCGGCTCGTAGAGGTTGTCGATACCTAGATAGTCCTCGACTTTGTCAATGCCCGGCTCTAGGATGCCGATAACTTTTTTCTTTTCGTCAACGTCGTAATCGACGTCGCGTTTGAGCATAGGTGCGAGGCGAGCGAACTCGCAGTACCAGTGAGTGACATCGCCTTCGGAAGGACCAGAGATGATTAACGGGGTGCGAGCTTCGTCGATGAGAATGGAGTCAACCTCGTCGATGATGGCGAAGTTATGCTCACGCTGCACAAGGTCATTCTTATCCCACGCCATGTTGTCGCGCAGATAGTCGAAGCCGAACTCATTGTTGGTACCGTACGTGATATCGCAGTCGTACTGTTTGCGCCGCTCGGCTGGGTTCTGTTCTGTAAGAATGCAGCCGACGTTCAAGCCGAGGAACCGGTGAACACGACCCATGAGGTCCGACTGGTAGCTAGCTAGGTAGTCGTTGACAGTGACAACGTGAACGCCTTTGCCCGTCAAAGCGTTGAGATAGCTCGGGAGTGTAGCGACCAAGGTCTTACCTTCGCCGGTTTTCATCTCCGCGATGTTGCCGTAGTGGAGCGCGGCAGCGCCCATGAGCTGCACGTCGAATGGACGCATGCCCAGAACGCGCTTCGAAGCCTCCCTCACTGTGGCGAACGCCTCTGGCATCAGAGCATCCAAGGATTCGCCATTGCTCAGGCGCCGTTTAAATTCGGCGGTTTTCTCTTTTAGCTCGTCGTCGGACAATTTCGCGATGTCTGATTCGAGATTGTCGACGGCTTGTGCGACGGCTGCGAGCTTCTTCAGCTGGCGCCCTTCACCCATACGGAGAATCTTGTCAAGAACAGATGCCACTTGGAACTCCTGTCGTTACACACACTGTGGGTTGTACCCCTCCCCATGCTACGCGGCAGGTGCGATTTCAGGGACTCAGAAAAGAAGCTGGTAAACACTCTTAAACGATAGATTTGCCAGTATTGACGTTGCGTTTCTCGGCCAGGAATTGTAAAGAGTTTCCACGGGAAGTGGCCAGTCACTTCCCGTGGGGTGAACTGAGATGGATTTACTCCTCGCTGTCGATCTCAAAAACGCCGTAGCTCCACCCGTGACGGCGGTACACGACAGCCGGACGCTTCGTCTCGGCGTTGACGAACAGGTAGAAGTCGTGATCGCTTAGTTCCATCTCGTACAGTGCCTCCTCGATGGTCATCGGACGCGTGCGGTGGAGCTTGCGGCGGATGCGAATCGGCGTTTCACCCAACTGCACCTCTACGGATTCGCTGTCTGCCTCCAGTGGCTCGGCACCTAAGGGGACAACGTCGGTATCGGTGAAACTGGTCTTTTCCGAAATTGACGACATATCGTTAGCAGATTCCAGTGGCTTTCTGGTGCGATCGTGGTCCTGACGATGGTTCTTCCTCCGGTCGCGCAAGCGGCGCAGGCGGATGGTAAGCTTGTCCAAAGCCATGTCCAGTGCGCTGATGGCATTGACACTAGAGGCTTCGGCGCGGGCAATGTCTCGCCCGGCGAAAACGGTAATTTCGACCCTGGCGGCGTTATCCGCCTGGCGTGGATTACCCTCATGCGTCACGACAATCTGCACACGGTCAGCTTCCGGCGCGATTGCGGCGATACGCTTCGATTTTGAATTGACCGCGGTGCGGAACTTTTCGGAGACCTTCGTTCGGCGTCCGGTAATGACGATATCCATAGCGAACCTCCTATCATGAAGAAAGCAGTTCAACTGCCCCGCAGTTTACCGTCTCGAGGCTATTTTCCCGATACTGGTGACGGCTTCGTTCTGACAGTGCGGGGCCTGTTCTTCCTCCGACAGCTTGATAGAATTTTATCTACGCCTTTCTTATCGATCAAATCAAATGCGCGGATGGGCGCGGGTCGGCGGTTTGTAGATAGACCCCGCTACTCTGGTGGGCAGAGACCTCTCGATGGCCGCGGAGACGCATGTCGTCTGTGAGGAACTTCCGGGCTCCACAGAGTAACGATGGCGGATAACGTCCGCCCAGGGCAACCTGAGAGATAGCGCAGCAGAGAACAGACCGCCTCGGTTTTCGAGGTAAGGGTGAAACGGCGGTGCAAGAGACCACCGGGTTTGTGGCAACACAGACCGCATGGCAAGCCTCATCGGGAGCAAGGTCAAGCAGGATGCTAGGGAACTGCTCGTTCCGCATCCGGGTAGACCGCTTGAGCCAGCCGGCGACGGTTGGCCTAGATGGATGGCCATCCACGCTTCGGCGTGACAGAACCCGGGGTATGAGAGGTCTCGTTTCCTTTTCGATATCTTTGCGTTTTTCGTACCCATCCCAACGCGTTTGGATACAAAATACGATGGGGTTATTCCTATTGACCTGTTAGTCAGCAGCTTTACATCAAAAATCCAGATATTTGCGAACGAGGTTCCAGTCCTGCCCTTTGGCGCGGATTGCAGAGACGAGACGCCGACGGCGCACCTGCGCATCGGCGGCCGCTATTCTGGACGCCAAGTCTGTAGCAAAAGCTTCCGCTGAGCGTTCAAACAGGCCTTGACCCCTGGCCTCGGCAGCAATCATCCGGGCCATTGTCAAATCGACGCCCTTAGCGCGGCACTGGCGCAAGAAACCCTGCTCCCCCATTTGTCGTCGTATGCAGCGGCGACACAGAGACTCCGCATACTCTTCGTCGTCGAGAAGTCCCAACCGCGTTAGCCTGTTCACAGTGTCGTCAATGGCCTGAGCTGAATATGCTTTGCGACGCAGACGCCGACGTAAGCCGTTTTCATTGGTTCCAGCAGCCTCAAGTGACTTCACGGCCGCTGCATAGCATCGCTGCTGTTCTTCGTCCGGCTTGCCGGCAGTAGATGATGGTGGTGCCATGCCTGAAGCTGCGGCGCCATGTTTCCGCAGAAAATCACGGGCGTCAATCATAGGGAACGCCTCCGACGATGGTCATTTCTTCTCAGTTTTCGTGTTCCTAACAGCGTTCGCCGTAGTCGCGGCGCCAGAAGCTGATACCCCCAACTTCTCTGCTGTTTTTTCCGTCGACTCATCAGGCGAAAGCAGACCGTACTTCTGCTTAATCTTGCGCTCAATTTCGTCGGCGAGAGCGGGATTGTCCTCGAGGAATTTGCGGACGTTCTCGCGACCCTGTCCCAGCTGGTCGCCCTGGTACGTGAACCAGGATCCGGACTTCTTAATGATGTCGGCCTCGATTCCCATGTCGATTATAGAGCCTTCACGGGAGATACCATGACCGTACGTGATGTCGAACTCGGCGGTTTTAAATGGCGGCGCCATCTTGTTCTTGACGATCTTTGCGCGCGTCCTGTTACCGACTGCTTCGTCGCCGTTCTTTAGTGTCTGGATGCGGCGAATGTCCATGCGGACGGAGGCGTAAAACTTCAGTGCTTTGCCGCCGGTTGTCGTCTCCGGACTGCCAAAAAAGACGCCGATCTTCTCGCGCAACTGGTTGATGAAGATTGCGGTCGTGTTCGCCTGATCGAGAGCACCGGTCATCTTGCGCAGCGCCTGGCTCATCAGACGAGCTTGGAGGCCAACATGGCTATCGCCCATATCCCCCTCAATCTCAGCCTTCGGGACGAGCGCGGCGACGGAATCGATGACAATGACGTCGAGCGCGCCAGAACGCACGAGCATGTCAGCGATTTCAAGGGCCTGTTCGCCCGAATCTGGCTGAGAGATGATGAGGTTTTCGATGTCGACGCCCAGTTTTCTAGCGTACTCAGGGTCAAGGGCATGTTCCGCATCGATGTATGCGGCGACGCCACCGTTCTTCTGTGCGTTGGCGACCGCGTGCAGTGCCAGCGTGGTTTTGCCAGAGGACTCCGGTCCATAGATTTCGACGATACGCCCGCGCGGGTACCCACCGACACCTAGAGCCATGTCCAGGGCCAGCGAACCAGATGGAATGACCTCTACGTCGCGGCGCGGTTTATCGCCTAACCTCATGGCGGCACCCTTGCCGAAGCTCTTCTCAACCTGGGCCAAAGCCGTGTTCAGTGCCGCTTCGCGTTGCCGACGCTGTTGATCTTCCTTTGCACCGTCGTTGTTCTGCTGTGTCATCAGCACCTTCCTTCACAAAAAGATGGACGTTTTCACGGTAGAACCGTTGTCGCCGGCAGCCAAAACGGAGCCATGGTCTAACATGTTCCCAGTATACACAAATGAGCGAACAGACGTTCGATACCAACAGAGGATGGAATATGCAATCTCAGTAACACGCCCTCGAGCTGGAAAACTGTCTTTCCTTAGCGAAGTGGAGGTAATGATGGAGCCAGATAATCCCTGTCCCAACGCCGGGAAACGGGAAGCCCATCTGCTCGTAGAATCCGGTCCACACGACACGCGCCTCGACACCGGATCTCAGCTGCCCTACCGGCGTCTGGTCGTCGACCAAGTTCAGACGTAAGCCACGGCACGAGGAACGTCCGTAGGGATGTCTGAAAATCTCGTCAACAAACCACCAGAATTCGCGTTTGCGCATTATCCAATCCCTCAATGGCTCAAAGCCATCGCGGCTAAGCCCTGGGCATTCTCGACGCGTTCAACCTCATCGGCAACAAGCCGTAGCGTTTGACTCAGACGCATACCTAGAGCTGAAGAAATGGAACCCAGCAGTTCGGAGCTGGCCTCTTTTTGACCGCGCTCCACCTCAGACAAGTAGCCGAGGGATACACCAGCCTTCTGGGACACTTCGCGCAGCGTCTTATGATCTTTGGTCCGTAACGACCGCAGCACCTCGCCGAGGATGTGGCGGAAGGAAATCGTGGCGGCCGTCGGATAGGCAGCCTTGGACTTGGCCGGTTTCACGGATCCGGTGGTGCTCGCTGCGCACTGTAACTGGTGGCGTTGCGATTGCTGGGCACGAAGAATCTGCTGCTGTGCGAACTCGACGGCCTTGCGCTGGGCGGGCGTCAGCTCACTAGCGGCCGCGCGGAAACTCGGGCGTGGAACCTGGAACAGCGGTGTGCGCGCCGCGGCCGACGCGGAACCGCCCATCAGCAGCGACTGGACGCTATCTCCCATGTCCGTCCCCCTTCAAAAAGCCTCATATCAGACAACCGTGAAAACGTCGTTTCTATTCCCTGCGGGTTGGCGTACGGCGTTCCGGTGAACTGAGAGCTGCTTAGCAGAATGGACGACCGCGCGCTGGGGAGACTCCCCTGTGGAGTTTACGCCCAGTCACAAGGGCAAATCGGGGACTCG
>JAFNPO010000027.1 GCA_017386585.1 Aeriscardovia sp. | reverse complement strand
GCCGTAGCGGTAATGGTTGCCACGCCGCGGCCCACTGCTGTTACAACGCCGTTGGCGTCCACTGTGGCTACCTTCGGCGCCTGGCTCTTGAAGGTCAGTCCCTTGTTGGTCGCGTCATCCGGCTGTACGCTCCATTTCAGTTGGCCGCTTTCCCCGGTCTTCAGCGTCAGTTCCGAAGAATCGTTTACATTCACGATCTTCGTCACCAGCTGGCTGACGGTTACGGTTGCGGAAGCCGAAACGTCCGGATTGGAATTGCTGGTACAGGTTACGGTACAGACGCCTGCCTTCACGCCGGTAATCTGACCGTTGCGCACCGTGGCAATGGAACTGTCGGAGGTGGACCAGGTCACCGTCTTGTCGTTGGCTTCCGCAGGCAGCACCTGGATCTTCGCCTGCGCCGTCCGGCCCACAACCACGGGGATATCCGCCTGCGTAAAGTTGATCCCGGTCACCGGCTGCGTCACGGTAATCTGCACCGTACCCGTTGCCTTTGATCCGTCCAGCGCCGTCGCGGTGATGGTTGCCGTTCCCTTCTTGATGCCCGTTACCATACCGCTTTCGTCTACAACCGGTCTTATCCCCCAGATGCGTCACACTCCAATCTGCCACCCTGGAATCCAGAGCGTCACTCACAACGCAACCGGCCGTGTTGTTAAACGTCTCACTGTCTACGAACCCATCGTCAATGGGATTGACAACTTCCACGGGGAGCACACCGTCCAACGCGTGCGCTACTCCAGAAATGCTGGCTATCGCTCCTCCAGCGGGAACCTGAGCTGCCCCTCGTCGAGTCGAAGTAGCCCCTGGAGTTTCTGTCTGGGGTCCAGGTGTGCTCGGTGCGCTAGTTGCGCCAAAGTTAGAGAGTTTAGCCGCGTCGATTTCTTGGCCGGAGTTCGCACTGAAGGTGCGCATGAGGTTCGTGCGCGTTCGGGCACCAAACTGCAGGCGCCGCAGGACAGCGTCGAGGGCACGCTGGTCGAAGGCGGTGATTTTCAAATCGTTGAAGTCTACGCCGCAGTCAAGGTCACGTACGACGGCGTTGACGCGCCGGTTGAGAACAACCTGGTCGAGATGGTCGCGCAACGCTTGGCCTTTCTTGCCACCGATTGCAGCGGCGTGAGCGATGATGCCGTCGAGTCCACCATACTGGTTGACCCATTTGGCGGCAAAGCCGTCCCCCACGCCGGGTACGCCGGGAATGTTGTCGGATTGTTCGCCACGGAGAGCCGCGATGTCCGGGTAATGGTGCGGAGTCACCTTATATTTTTCCAGCACAGCCTGAGGTGTCATACGTTTAAGATCGCTGAAGTGGCGGCCAGGATACAGTACCGTGACGTTATCGTCGACAAGCTGAAAGGAATCCCTGTCGCCAGACAACACCAGTGTGATGTACCCGTTGCGCTCTCCATAGGTGGCCAGGGAGGCGATGACGTCGTCACCCTCGTAGCCGGGCCTTTCGATGCAGGGGATGTTAAGCGCGCTCAGCAGCTGTTGGATAAGGGGAATTTGGCTCAACAGCTCGGGCGGAGCAGTACTACGGGTTCCCTTGTAGCCGGGCAGCATAGCGTTGCGGAACGTGCCACCCTTGACGTCGAAAGCGACACCGATATGGGTCGGTCGCTCCTTTTTGACGACGTAAGCGAGCATGGTGATGAAACCATAGACGGAGTTGGTGCACTGCCCATCACTGGTGGTGAAGTTCTCTTCGGGCAGAGCGAAGAACGCGCGGAAGGCGAGTGAATGGCCGTCGACGGCTAACAAGCGCCCTTCGGGATGCTCAATCTTCGCAATGTCTGGAACGGCTTGCGCTTGAGCTAGGGTCTTGCTTTCCTGCGCTGCAATGGCTTTTCGAACATCCTCGCCAATAACAGTCTCGGACAGCTCTTCCAGCGAGCGGTGGGTTTCCTCAGCATTCTCGTGTGTACTCATACCTCTAGGTTAGGTCGGCTCCGTTCGGTAGAGGGAACTCCGAGCCTCCTTTCGGTAAATCAGCACGAGAGCTGAAAACAACTCGCGAGTCCTGCTGGAATAAGTCCGGTTTAACCCGGTGAACTCACCCGCCTCTATTAGTCGTGGACCTGGTCGATGACAGCGTCGGCGACTTCCTCCATCGTCAGACGCCGATCCATAGACGTCTTTTGGATCCAACGGAACGCCTCAGCCTCAGACAAGCCCATGTTCTCCATGAGTAATCCCTTAGCGCGGTCGACCTTCTTACGGGCAGCGAAACGTTTCTTAAGGTCGCCAATCTGCTCTTTGAGTTCGGTCATTTGCTCGAAGCGAGCCATGGCGACCTCAATGGCCGGGAAGAGTTTGTCAGGAACAAATGGCTTGACTACGTACGCCATGGCGCCCGCCTCGGACGCTTCTTTGACGAGGGCCTGCTGGGAGAAGGCGGTGAGCACCACGACGGGAGCAATACCCTCCTCCGTGATGGTTTTCGCCGCGGAAATGCCGTCACTGCCTGGCATTTTCACGTCCATAATGACAACACCCGGATGTTCGGAGCGCGCCAGTTCGACCGCTTCGTCTCCGTTGGCGGCCTGTCCGACGACCTGATAGCCGGCATCTTCGAGCGATTCAACGATGTCCAGACGGATAAGGGCTTCGTCTTCGGCGACGACGACCCTGCGATTGTTGTTCTCCTGGGATTCCATAGCTAGCACCTCCTGAAAGCGATTCCGCCGGTACGAGCCATGCCCGCGTTAGCGCAAGCCACGCGCCCTGTGTGCCTCGAGTGGGATTCGAACCCACACTGCACGGATTTTGAGGCCGTTTCCTCTACCAATTGGGATACCGAGGCATCGTTCGTAACCGAACTTTCTTTTAGTGTAGACGCGCTTTCCCTGCAGGGCAGCAGGTCTCCTTCGATTCATCACAACATTGCCATCTCACAGTATCGGGATGCCACATCACCGTTCACACAGAAACAGTGTTAGGAAAAATTTTTTTCCCTCCCCTCTGGGAAGAAATCAGAGAATGGGTGGCGCGGTAAGTGGATGATGGACACACGCTAACGGTCCGGTCAGCTTCACTCAAAAAGAAAAGCTTAGGGGCATGAAAAATCCACCGTTAACTCAATCCTTGGTATCCGTCACCCTTCCACCAGCCATTCCCACGTTACGCTCCTCAACGTCTCGCACTGTCAGGTCGAGCAACTCCTGTGCTCGTGGGATTTGGATTGCTTTTTCACGTCATCATTCACGAGAAGCACAGCAACCGGCTCGTGATGCTACCGATGCTTGACGACGGGGGTTTAATCAACGTTACGCGGCGCATACTCCACCGCAAGGCCGGCTACTGGGCCGACAGATGACACAGTGTTGTGCTTCCTCACCCATCCGAGCAACTCGACACAGCACACCCCTATTTGTCATGGGTGGCCTGCACGAGGTCGATGCCAGCGGCACACCGCCCAACCGTGCGTTTCTCACGTCAAACCAAGCCGAAGGGCGTTGCGCGGCTTCATCCTTGACGTCAGACCATCTCCATCATGGCGCCCACAGCTGGTAGCTTTAACCGCTCAGAGGCAGGGCGTAAAAGCACGACCGGTCGGCGAACTCTATGACTGGCATGAAAAAAGGAAAGACCGGACAACACAATCCAGGCCTTTCCCTTTTTCCTGCTCAACGCGCTGCCCTTCTAGCACGCCTTAGACGCTGGGTTTGATGGGCACTGACCGGCCATGCCGGTTGGATCATCCAAACGCGTCTCCCTATCAGGGAAGAACAACGTGATCCACAATGATCTCAGCGCCCTCCAGCAGATCACCCGGCTCGGTGATGGTAACGACGATGCGCTCACCGGCCTGGACTTTTCCGGCCGCCAGTAGCTCACCATCCACCAGGCGTAGCAGCTCGCCGCGGGTGCACTCAGCGGCCGGCTTGTCGCAGAGGAACGCCTCGGTCCCCCAAGTTAGGGCCAGCCAATGGTAGTTGTGTTCCTCGGAAGTGAAAGCGTACAGCGGAATCTCCGAACGGAAGCTCGCAACCTGATTGGCACTCACGCCATTCTCGGTGAAAGTGACGATAGCTTTGGCACCGATCTCTTCGGCGAGAACGACGGCCGCGTGCGCGCAGCCTCCCCCATTACCGGCATCGAAGCGCTCGAGTTTTGGAATATAGTGCAACCCTTCGCTGGAAGCATACTCGGAGATGTGGCACATGGTCCGAACCACGCCGGCCGGGTCAACACCCACGGCGGTTTCGTTGGAGGTCATAGTCGCGTCGGCGCCGTCGAGGATGGCGTTGGCACAGTCGGAGGCTTCAGCGCGTGTCGGAATTGGGTTCTCGACCATGGAAGCGAGCACGTCAGTGGCAACAATGACCGGCTTGGCGTAACGACGGGACATCGTAATCAGCTGCTTGTTAATCAGCGGCACCTTCCAGTACGGCATTTCAACTGCCAGGTCACCGCGCGCAGACATGATACCATCGAACGCCTTGACGATGCTCTCCATGTTCTCGACAGCTTCTGGCTTCTCAACTTTGACGATAATCGGAACGCGGCGCCCTTCCTCGTCCATGATTTCATGAGCGCGGTCAATATCGGAGGCTTGACGCACGAAGGACATGGCAATCATGTCGGCACCAGCGCGCAACCCCCAGCGCAGATCCTCTTCATCTTTTTGAGTCAACGCCGGAGCAGAAACATCCACTCCCGGCAGGTTAATGCCCTTGTGAGAGGAGACTGGTCCACCCGACACGACGGTGGTATACACGTCGTGACCGTCGACCCGCACGACACGTAGATGAACCTTGCCATCGTTCATCATGATGGTGTCACCCGGCTTGCAATCGGCAGGTAGGTCCTTGTAGGTGCAGGTGGTGGCGTGCTCGTCGCCCACGATATCGTCAGTGGTGATGCGGAAACTGTCGCCGGCTTTAAGAATAACCTCGTCGTTGCCGTCAGCGTCCCTACGAAACCAGCCGCAACGAATCTTCGGACCCTGAAGATCGACCATCAAGCCGATGTTGCGACCTGTCTCCTGGGCCGCACGGCGCACGTTGCGGATAACGGCGAGCTGCTGCTCGGGGGTGCCGTGCGAACGGTTGATGCGGGCCACATCCATGCCGGCCTTTGCCAGCGCAAGCAGCTTTTCGTAAGAACCACTGGCCGGGCCGATGGTGTTGACAATTTTTCCTCTTCTGCGCATATGGATACCTCGATGCTGAATAGGGAACGCGATCTTCCT
>JAFNPO010000026.1 GCA_017386585.1 Aeriscardovia sp. | reverse complement strand
CGATCTTCCTTGATATGATATGGGCGTCCGCGGGATCCTAGTCCCGACGGTTCTTCGTCTAGGCTACTACTTTTCAGAGCCTATGCTGCGAGGAGCGACGGTCTGCTTGCCGTCGGCAGCCAATCCGGAATCGTCGTCCGGCGATTCTTTCGCAGTTGCGCTGGATGTGACAGATTTTCCATCCTTGTCGTTCCTATCGGCCAGCAGTACGCTCGCGATCGCCGCCCCACCGATGCATACGACGATGACAATCAGTGACAGCCAGGTTGGAATCTGCCAGATGCCTGGGATTGGCTTACCGCCGTTGATGAAGGGCAGCGTGTTTGAGGAGAGAGATTCGAGGATAAGTTTGATGCCGATGAATGCCAGTACCACCGACAGGCCGATGGGCAGGTAGCGTAGCTTGTCGAGGAGGTTGCCCAGCAGGAAGTACAGCTGTTCGAGGCCAAGGAGCGCGAACACGTTGCTCGTGAAAACGATGAACGGGTCTTTCGTCAGGCCGAAGATGGCTGGAATTGAGTCGAATGCGAAGAGAACGTCGGTTGTGCCGATGGCTACGAAGACGACGAGTAGCGGGGTGAACAGTTTGGTGCCGTTGACGCTGACGCGCATTTTGGTCCCGTTGTAGGTGTTGGTCATGTGCAGGTGGCGGCGCGCGAAGCGGATAAGCGCTGTCTCATGATATTCGTCATCCTGGTCGTCTTTGCCGAACGCCATTTTACCGGCCGTGAAAAGCAGGAACACGCCGAAAATAGCGAATACCCAGGTGAACCGTTCAAGGATAACCGCTCCCAGGAAGATGAAGATTGCGCGCAACGCGAGCGCTAGGGCGATGCCCACACCTAGCACGTACTTCTGGATTTTGCGGGGTACGGCGAAGCTTGACATGATGAGTACGAAGAGGAACAGGTTGTCGATGGAAAGAGAGTATTCGGTAAGCCAACCCGAGTAGAATTGAATAGCCGGTTTCGTCCCGCAAAAGCACCACAGGAGGGCGCCAAAAATGAGGGCCGCGGCGATGAAGACGCCGATGCGCACGAAGCATTGCTTGACGGTGGGGATGAGGGGGTTGCGGGCCATTTCCGTTAGATCAACGGCGAAGAACAGAACGACAGCGATGATGGTGACAACCATGAAGGGAACCGGCGTTTCATTCATGATTTCATTCTATCTGACTGTTTTCAGACCCTTTTTTCGGTTTCTTACTTCTGTGCTTGGGTCATGGCGTGCAGCTCTTTGCGTAGGTCGGCAATCTCGTCGCGCAGCTGTCCGGCGAGTTCGAACTGCAGTTGGTCGGCCGCGGCCCGCATCTGCTTGCTCAGGATGTCGATGAGTTCCCGCAGATCGTCGGCGGGTAAGGTGGTGTCGAGTTTCTCGTGGTGGGATGGTTTTTGTGTGTCAGTGCCCGGCGCGCCATGGTGTAGGTTGCTGGCTTTGCTCAAACGGTGCGAATTGCGGTATCCACCTTCGAGGAGTGTGCGGGTGTCGACACTCTCGGAAGCAATCATGTCGGTGACGTCACTGATTTTCTTGGACAGGGGTCGTGGTGCGATACCGTGTTCCTGGTTGTAGGCAATCTGTTTGGCGCGACGGCGGTTTGTTTCCTCAATAGCTTTGGCCATGGCGTCAGTGGTCTTGTCTGCGTACATGATGACCGCGCCGTTGACGTTTCTGGCTGCACGGCCGATAGTTTGGATCAGTGAGCGGTACGAGCGCAGGAAGCCTTCCTTGTCGGCGTCGAGGATGGCTACGAGGGACACTTCGGGTAGGTCAAGACCTTCACGCAGCAGGTTGATGCCCACGATGACGTCAATTTTTCCTTCGCGTAGCTCGCGCAGCAGTTCCACGCGTTGGAGGGTGTCAACATCGGAGTGCAGGTACTCGGTCTTGACTCCGTGGTCGAGCAGATAGTCGGTAAGGTCCTCGGCCATTTTTTTCGTCAAAGTTGTGACGAGCACACGCTCGTTGCGTGCCACGCGGGTGGCGATTTCGTCGAGGAGGTCGTCAATCTGACCCTCCGTGGGGCGCACGTCAATTGTCGGGTCAAGCAGACCGGTGGGACGAATGACCTGTTCAACTACTCCATCGCTCAGGCCCAGCTCATAGTCGCCTGGCGTGGCGGAGAGGTACACGGTTTGGCCAACGCGCTCCTCGAACTCGTTCCACTTGAGGGGACGATTGTCGAGAGCGGAAGGCAAACGGAAGCCGTAGTCGACGAGTGTGCGCTTGCGGCTGCGGTCACCTTCGTACATGGCGCCGATTTGCGGGACGGTGACGTGCGACTCGTCGACGACTAGCAGAAAGTCGTCTGGGAAGAAGTCCAGCAACGTGCTCGGCGGGGTTCCCGGGGAACGCTGGTCGAAGTGCCGCGAGTAGTTCTCAATTCCCGAGCAGGTGCCGATCTGTTTGATCATCTCCAGGTCGTAGGACGTGCGCTGCTGTAGCCGTTCGGCTTCCAGTAGCTTTTTTTGCTTCTCCAACTGTTTGACACGCGCATCGAGTTCCTCCTGGATGGTACCCACCGCGTGTTTGATGCGCTCGGGAGCGTTGGCGTACTGCGTGGCCGGGAATAGGTGGACTGACTCTTCTTCGGCGATTTCGTCACCAGTGATGGGGTTGAGCGTGACGATACGCTCAATCTCGTCACCAAAGAACTCGATGCGGATGGCGTTCTCCTCGTACACCGGAATGATCTCGACGGTATCGCCGCGTACGCGAAACGTTCCGCGCGTGAAAGCCGTATCGTTGCGCTTATACTGCATGGACACAAACTTGTGTAACAGCTGCTGACGGTCAATCTCGTCGCCTTCGTGCAGGAGCAGCATCTGTTTGGCGTACTCCTGGGGTGTGCCCAGTCCATAAATGCAGCTGACGGTGGAAACGACCACACAGTCTCGACGCGTCAGCAGATTCGCTGTGGCTGCATGACGCAAACGTTCAACCTCGTCGTTAATATCGGAGTCCTTCTCAATGTAGGTGTCTGTCTGCGGGATGTACGCTTCGGGCTGATAGTAGTCGTAGTAGCTGACGAAATAGTTGACGGAGTTTTCCGGCATGAGCTCGCGAAACTCAGCGCACAGCTGCGCAGCCAGGGTCTTATTGGGTTCGATAACGAGCGTAGGGCGCTGGAGGCGTTCAATGAGCCAGGCGGTCGTCGCTGTTTTGCCGGTTCCGGTAGCACCCATGAGGACCACGTCATTTTCGCCGTTGTTCAATCGGCGTACTAACTGCTCGATAGCCTGCGGCTGGTCTCCCGACGGCTGGTAGGGGGCCTTAACAACAAACGGTTTATCAACCCGCTGTAATTCGAGAGCCATCGCTCCCCCTTTCGGAAAGCCGTCTTAAAAATCCAGAAGCGGGACGCGCCGCTGAAGACACGTCCCGCTTCCAGCCTGCACCAGCATCACGGGCAAAACCCGCGTACCAACCAACAGGCAACGCTCACTTGGCTTCACCCATCAGCTTCTTGCGCAGAGCGTTGAGCTTGTCATCAGAGGCAAGGGTACCCTCCGATGCGGGCTCAGAGTGGTAGCTGCTGGGAGCGGCTTCCAACTCAGGCTCCTCCGCTTTACCATCCTCCGAGGCAGCCTTCTCCGCTGCGGCACGCTGCTTAGCAACGAAAGCCTTATGCTCCTCCCACAGATCGTGGGCAGCCGCATACTCGGACTCCCACTGCTCGCGCTGCTGCTCGTAGCCTTCAATCCACTCGTTGGTAGATGGATCGAAGCCCTCTGGATACTTGTAATTACCGTTCTCGTCATACTCCGCCGGCATGCCGTACAACGCCGGATCAAAGTCCTCAGACTCCGGATCAACGGAATCATCAGCCTGCTTCAGCGACAAGCTGATACGACGACGATCGAGATCCACATCGATGACCTTGACGAAGATCTCCTCACCCTGAGACACAACAGTGGCTGGGTTATTAACATGGCGGTCGGCAAGCTCGGAAATATGCACCAAACCCTCGATGCCATCATCCACGGCAACAAAAACGCCGAATTGGACAATCTTCGTGACCTTGCCCTTAACGATCTGGCCAGGAACATGCGTGCGCGCAAACTTCTGCCACGGATCCTCCTGAGTAGCCTTCAGCGACAAGCTGATGCGCTCACGGTCCATGTCCACGTCCAAAACCTCGACGGTGACCTTCTGACCGACCTTAACGACCTCAGACGGGTGATCGATGTGTTTCCAAGAGAGCTCAGAAACATGGATGAGGCCGTCAACGCCGCCTAGATCAACGAACGCACCAAAGTTGACGATAGAGCTGACAGTACCTTCGCGAATCTGACCCTTCTTGAGCTGCGCCATGAAGGTCTCACGAACCTCAGACTGGGTCTCCTCGAGATACTGACGGCGTGACAGGACAACGTTATTACGGTTCTTATCGAGCTCAAGCACCTTGGCCTTGATCTTCTGGCCAATATACGGGCTGAGATCACGAACGCGACGCATTTCGACCAAGGACGCCGGCAGGAAGCCACGCAGACCAATGTCCACGATGAGGCCACCCTTGACAGCTTCAATGACGGTGCCCTCAACAACACCGTCCTCTTCCTTGATTTTCTCCACATCGCCCCACGCCCGCTCGTACTGCGCGCGCTTCTTCGAGAGGATCAGACGACCTTCCTTGTCCTCTTTGGTTACGACGAGGGCTTCAATCTCGTCGCCCAACTTGACGACTTCCTCCGGATCGACGTCCTTTTTGATGGAGAGTTCACGGGCCGGGATAACACCCTCAGTCTTGTAACCGATATCGAGCAGGACCTCGTCGCGGTCGATACGCACAACAGTACCGGTAACAAGATCGCCGTCATCGAAGTTCTTAAGAGTGGCGTCGACAGCTTTAATGAGGTCTTCTTTGGTGCCAATATCGTTGATGGCTACCTTCTGAACCTCTGAATTGTTCTCAGACATTGAGTGGTTATTTCTTTGAGTAGATGGATAAAATCGGTCTTCACTTATAGGTGGCGCTCGCCGGCCGTTTCAACCGTCCCTGATAGCGCGTTCACTCACCGTCACCGAATGACCTATATGATTGCGCGAACCGGAACGGAATACGGATCGGATCCCGTCGCGTGCGCGCCGCCGGGAATCTGCTGGCAACCGTCGGCGTGCTCTCCCCACTATAGTCCTGGACACGCCAAAAACAGGGATCCGCGTCAACCATGGCGGTCGAATCGCACAGCCCGTTCACGCCCCGCAGTACGCGCGGAGACCAGCGGCCTGTTCGGCTATCGACACGATGTTCTCTAGGAGCATGACGCGCGTCATCGGACCGACGCCCCCGGGGTTTGACGTGTAGGCGCCGGCCACTTCGTAACAGCTGGGGTCGAAGTCGCCGTAGACGCACGATCTGCCGGTGGCCGGATTCACCGGTTGGCGAGAGACACCAACGTCCACCAGGACGGCGCCTGGCTTCACCATGTCGGCGGTAATGAAATGCTCCTGGCCGGCGGCAGAAACGATGATATCGGCGCGGCGCGTGTGCTCAGCCAAATCCGCCGTGCCCGTATGGCACAAGTCAACGGTGGCGTTGACGTCCCGGCGCGATAGCAGCAGACCCAGCGGACGGCCTGCGGTGATGCCGCGGCCCACGACGCACACATCCTTGCCTTCCCAGTTAACGCCTGCCCAGCGCAGCAGGTGCAGGATGCCGTGGGGTGTACACGGTAACGGCAGATCCGACTGGCCAGAAATATCGAGCACGAGACGGCCAAGATTGCGCGGGTGTAGCCCGTCCGCGTCCTTCGCCGGATCGACGCGTTCCAAAATCGCCGCCTCATCGATACCTTGGGGTAACGGCAGCTGAACAATGTACGCTGTGCATACAGGGTCGGCGTTCAGACGCTCAACGGCGAGAGCAATCTCATCGAAGTCGGCAGATGCCGGCAGGTGTTCACCGATGGAGCGAATGCCGATGTCCGCACAGTCACGCCTCTTGCAGGCCACATATCTCAGGGAGCCGGGGTCCTCCCCAACCAGCAGCGTTCCCAAGCCAGGAACAACCCCGCGCGCGGCAAGCGCTGTGACCCGTCTCTTGAGCTGTTCCTTCAGTGTCGCTGCGCATGCTGCGCCGTCAATTCGCCGAGCTTGGACCATTGCCTACCTTTCGGATTGTCTACTTCTTGCAGTCCGCGCCGTATACTATAAGTTTTTTCGACGCGCCGACGTCCCATTCTAGCCAGCTCGCTGGCAGCTTCTGCTTTTTGGGCGTAGAATCGAGTGGTCATGAATTCCGCATCTTCTCCGGCAGCATACGGATCGCCGTCAGAACCCATTGTGTCCTTCCGTGACGCCGCGGTGAAGCGCGGCGGCCATCTCATCTGGTCGAACGGCACCTTCGATGTGCCGGCAGGCTCCATCAGTGCCGTCATTGGATCCAACGGGGCTGGCAAGACGACACTGCTCAACGTTGAACTCGGTCTCATCCCCCTATCGCACGGTTCGGTGACAGTCCTCGGCAAACCGGCAGGGCAAATGAATAAACGAATCGGCTATGTGCCCCAGAGCTACGCCTCCGACATCGACGCGAATATCACCGCTGAGCAGTCCGTCGCCCTCGGTCTGCACGGCTCTCGCTTTGGCTTCCACCGGATTACATCCGCTGACAAGACCAAGATTGCTTGGGCCTTGACACGCTCGGGTATCCCTGACAAGGCGAAGTTCCGGCTTTCGGAGATGTCCGGGGGTATGCGCCAACGTGTGGCCATTGCCCAGGCACTAGTGGCTGATCCGGAGCTGCTGCTCCTTGACGAGCCACTGGCAAACCTCGACTTAGCCGGTCAGCGAGACCTCGCTGACACCCTAGCGTCGCTAAACTCCGATCTGGGAGTCAGTATCCAAATCGTGGCGCACGACATTAACATGCTGCTACCTATTCTGCAGGGTGCCGTGTATCTGCTAGACGGCCACCCCCATTACTCACCTATCGCCAACGTCATGGATTCTAATCTGTTGACGCATCTGTACGGCACGGAGGTCGAAGTCGTCAAAACGCCGCAAGGTGACATGTTCGTCAGGCCTGACCCGGCCGTCGAGCGCCGGCACCCCCATTTACACACGGCGCTGGAGGCAGCCAAATTCCACAGCGACGGCGCAGGCGATATCAAATCTGGCGTCCCGTCCTGCGCCTCGCCCGATGTTTCACCCGATTCTCAGGAGACGCGCGCATGATTCTCCACACTCTGGCTTCGGCCGACCCTATTAGCTTCAGCTACGATCCGCAGTGGCAGATTGTTTTCAACTCCAGCTTCATGATGAGTGCTCTTCTGGCAGGCGCACTCATTTCTATCGCCGCTGGCATCATTGGCTACTTCACTATCGCCCGCCGCTCCACGTTTGCCGCCCACGCCATCGCCCACATCGGTCTACCCGGAGCCACTGGCGCCGTTCTGCTCGGTTTGCCTGTGTCTGTGGGAATGGGTGTTTTCGCCGTGGCTGGGGCGCTCATTATCGGTGTCTTCGGCAAGAAGGCCTCGAAACGAGAAGTTGCCACCGGTACCATCCTTGCTTTCGCTCTCGGCTTGGGCCTCTTCCTGGCGCGCATGTCCACCGCGGCGACGGCGCAACTGCAGTCCATCCTCTTCGGATCGATCCTGACGGTGACGGACGGACAAATCTGGGGTTTCGCTATTTTCGATGTCATCTTACTGGCCGTCATAGCCATTGTTTACCAGCCGCTGCTCTTCAGTTCCGTCGACGAACAGGTGGCGCAAGCCAAGGGCGTGCGCATCCAAGTGATGAACCTGCTGTTCATGGTGCTGCTCGCTGGCGTGGTGACGTTAGCCACGCAGGCCGTGGGAACACTATTGATTTTCGCACTGGTCGTCACGCCGAGCGCCGCCGCCAACACTCTGGCACGATCACCGAAGTCGGCAATCGTCTGGAGCATCGTCATCTGCTTCCTGAGCATCCTATCGGGGCTGTTGTTAAGTTCCATGTTCCCCGCACCGCCTAGCTTCGCCATCGTGACTGTCTCGACGGTGGTGTGGGCCGCCTCGCAAGCTATTGACCGGGCACGGCGCTACTGAGGCTGCCCGACTTGGTCCCGGTGTGAAGGGCACTGTGAAGTAGACCATAGCAGGCTGCGGAACACTCGTCGCGCCTTAGATTGCGCAACAAGTGAGAGACCTTCCCCGGTGTCCCCCATTTACCTATTACTCGTTACCTATTACTCGCTCACGTAGCACCGGTTGTCGCGTCTGCTGCTAACCGCTTGCGCCACCGTCATGATCGGCGAATCGGCTATGCTGACCGGTCACATAGTTCTTTAGCTGACATGGATCTCACTTGGCGGCACTCTTTTTCTTCCGTGTCGTCTTCGTGGACTCCTTCTTAGCGGCGGTGCGGCTGGCAGCCAACCGTTCTAGCGTCGCAGACGCCGGCTCCTCTGGAACCTGCGAGTGGTGTTTAAGGTCGTCTTCCGTTGGTTCGACATAGCCAAGGTTAACGTCCAGCAAATGCTGGGCTCCCTCCTCTGTCACAGCCTCCGACAAAGCAATCTCGGATGCTAGCACGTCGCGCGCCTTGAGGAGCATGCGCCTCTCCCCTGCGCTCAGGCCGTGCAACTCATCGTCCCGCTGGGAAAGGTCGCGGACAACTTCGGCGATCTTATTGACGTCGCCAGTAGCGATTTTCTCAACGTTCAGTTTGTAGCGCCGCGACCAGTTCGTCTTCTCTTCCTCAATCGGCGTGCGAAGAATCCTGAAAACCTTAGAAACCGCCTTGGCATCGACGACGTCCCTCACGCCGACCTTCTCGAGGTTCGCGGCCGGCACGAGAATCACCAGCCCGTCTGACGAAAGAATCTCTAGCTTCACGTATTGCGTGGGGACTCCTCTGAGGACGCGCTCTTCGAAACCAACGATGCGTGCGGCGCCATGACGCGGATAGACGACGGTGTCACCGGCCTGATAGCTCATTCAACCTCCACGGAAAACTTCTATTAACGTCCATTTAACCACGAGGAAAGGACAAAAAGGCACAAAACGGCCACACTTGACAGGGGACAAATCCGCTGAGATGCCTCTTCCTGACCACATCTTTCCAAACCCTTCACAAATTTGTTCGGGAATCGCCGCCACAACCGCCGGACGCGATATTCTAAGGGGTTAGTACCCTTTGCGGAAGAAGGAGTTCGAATTCCGATGCTTGCCGACACACGTAAACCAGCCTTGCAGAAACAACCTCGCACCATCCTCGTCGTCGAGGACGAGCCGACGCTCGCCACTGCCATCGCGCAACGCCTCGCCTCTGAAGGATGGAGCGCTCGCGTCGCCGGCGATGGCGCCAACGCCGTCATAGCGGCCCGCCAGTTGCGTCCAGACCTAGTCATCATGGACATCATGCTGCCGGTGATGGACGGTCTAGAAGCTACGAAACGCATCGTCGCCGAACGTCCGGTGCCGGTGCTCATCCTCACCGCCCGCGACGATGAATCAGACAAAGTCATCGGCCTGGGTGTCGGCGCCGACGACTACATGACAAAGCCATTCTCCATGCGTGAACTCATCGCCCGCTGCAAGGCCCTGTTCCGCCGCGTGGACCGCGCCAAAACCATCGCCAAGAACTCCGAAAACGAAAAGATCCTTGACTTTGGGGCCCTTGTCATCGATCCGGCGCAACGCATTGTCACCCTCAAGGGTCAGGAAGTGCATCTGACGCCCACGGAGTTTGACCTGCTGGCCACCCTGGGACGCCGCCCCCGCACGGTCCTAACCCGCGAGAAGCTCCTCGAAGAAGTCTGGGACTGGGTAGACGCCTCCGGTACCCGAACCGTCGACTCCCACGTTAAAGCCCTACGCCACAAGCTCGGTTCTGCCACTATCCGCACCGTTCACGGCGTTGGATACGCCTTCGAGCCGCCGGAACCAACAAAGGAATCCGACTGACAGCTTCCCAGCCCTGCACCAGCAGGGCTTTTTCGTCCCCAAACCATCCACAACCACCGAAAGAAAAACATGGCCGCTGAAAACAACCATCCCGACCCAGCCACCGTTCCACGCAAAAGCCGGCGCCGCGCCTCCCTCATCGCCAAAACCAGCATCCTCGTCGTCTGTGCCTCGGGCCTGGCATTCTGCCTAGCTTGGTGGCTGCTCAAGGCCGGCGTCAGCGGCTGGATTGCCTTGCCCATCGTCCTATTGCTGGCACTTGTCGTCGGCTACCTCTTCGCCCGACATCTCATCACTCCACTCCTCCAGATGCGCGATGCGGCGGAAACCATGGCCACCGGCATCTACAACACCCGCGTGCCCATCACCGGCACCGACGAAATCGCGCAACTCGCCACTAGCTTCAACACCATGGCCGAAGAGCTGGAGCACGCTGACCAAATGCGCAAAGACCTCATCGCCAACGTCAGCCACGAGCTGCGTACCCCCGTTGCCGCTATGCAAGCTCTCGCCGAGAACATGGCGGACAATATCGTAGAACCCACCCCCGCTAATCTCGAAATGATCGTTTCGGAAACCCACCGACTCACCGATCTCATCGCCTTCCTCCTGGACCTATCGCGCATGGAGGCCGGTGCTGCCAGCCTAGAGATCACCCGCTTCGACTTCAAAGAGTTTCTCGAGGAGACAGTGAAACCGTTAGAAATCGCCGACAGCGGCCACAACCATCCCGTGCACCTTGACGTGCCTGACGAGCTAGACATCGAAGCCGACGAAAACCGCTTGCACCAGCTCTTCACCAACATTATTTCCAACGCAATGAAGCATTCACCGGACGACACGGATATCGTTGTCGAATGCCATGCAGACGACGCGGCGGACACCATCGTGACCAACGTCGTCGACTACGGCTCTACCATCGCCCCTGAATCACGCGAAGCTATCTTCCGGCGTTTCATTCGCGGCAAGCAGCCGGGCACCTCCTCCGGCGGAACGGGCTTAGGACTACCAATCGCCCGGTGGGCAGCACGCCTGCACGGCGGCAACGTCACCGTCGTAGACGACCCGCGCGGCGCGAATTTCATGGTCACGCTGCCACGCCATCACCAGAACGCAACCGACAGCTCCGACCCCCTCGCAACCGCCGACGGCAACTGAACCCCCATTCCGGCGCTCACCCAGATACGCGCAGCCCAAAAACATGGCCCCGATTGCGCAAAATGTCGTCGACCACGATCATCCCGCAACCCCAAAGGCCCATGACGCACTACCAAATCCAGGCGAAAGATACCCTGCGCGCGGCGCAGCGAAACCACCAAACGTCGCCATCGATGCGCCAGGGAACGAAAAGCCCACGAGGCAACGCGCACACAAAATCCATCCTGTTCCTATCCGCACAGTGGCCACCCTGTTGACTGGATCCAGCTACCGCATCCGAACGGCATGCCGCCCAGCATCAGCACGTCCCAGGCGGTAGCAAAACGAACAAATTCTATGAACCCCGAGCTTTATCCACCCCTCCGGACCGTCAACACAGCTTCTCCACCCGTTTCCAGACCTTTCCCAGCACCCCACCATCGCTGAAAACATTAGTCCAATCGCCAACAAAACCCCACAGTGAAACCCCCTGGGGAGACCCTTGCCTTACCCTGGACGCTATGACCTATAGGAACGTGCATGGACGCGGCCAACGGCGCCCCGTCTTCGGAGCATGGCTCCCCCGATACCGCACCTCAGAGGGAATCTTCGACAGCATCGTCCTTGCCCAATTAAAACGACTGCACAACGGATGGCCTGAACTCATCGACGCCGTGCAATGCGCCGTCGAAGACGTTCCACCCACCGACCTTCCTTGGATACCCGAGCAGATCCGTTACTCGCACTTCTTCCCAGCCAAACACGACAAAGCCCCCCGCATCGTCCTCTACCGGCGCCCACTGGAATCCATGTCCCGCACTCACAACGACCTCCAGCTGCTCATCCACGAAGAACTCATTTTGTGCCTCAGTGAGATGAGCGGACTGCGCCCCGAAGACATCGATCCGAACTACGACATCTGAACCCCGTCAGGGAGACATCCAGAAAACACCACTACGCTATGTGCACGCCGAACGAGACACGCGCAGGCAGAAAGACAACGGTCCATGACTAACCCAAAATACTATGCCCCGCGGCACTCGCGGAAGACACCGAACTTGGCGTCGTCTACGTCCCGCAGTCCGCTGCATTCGCCGGGGTTCGTCAGTCGGCACCGCCTACGCACTGCCGTCTCGGTGGGAGTCGTCGCCGTCCTTCTCTTCGTTCTCACCTTCATGTGCGCCACCTGGCTCGACTTCAGTAACGCCTTACGCTCCAGCGGCGCCGATTTTGTCGGCGAGAAAACCTCCGACGCTTACATCAACCCAGACGCTGGTAAACCAATCAACATTGCCATCTTTGGCCAGGACACTCGAAATGGCGCCGAGAACTCTGCCATCGCCCATGACATCATGAGCGATGAACACGAATCCGACACCATCATGATTGCCCAGATCAGCTCGAACCGCCGTTACATTAACCTCGTCTCCATACCGCGTGACTCCATTGTCTCCGTACCACAGTGCATTACCGACAATGGTAAGACTGTGCCCGCCCAGCAGAACGTCATGATCAACTCCTTATTCGAGCTGAGCTACAACGTCGGCGGTGACGCCGCATCCGCCGCTAGCTGCGCAACTCAGGACCTCGAATACCTTACCGGCATTAAAATCACACAGTTTATTGTTGTTGATTTCGCTGGCCTTGATTCCATCATCAACGCCATCGGTGGCGTGAACATTTGCGTGCCAGAGCATATTCAGGATGCTTACACCAGCCTGAACCTGCCTAAGGGCTGGGACCATCTCAACGGTTTGCAGGCCACCGAGTACTCCCGTGTGCGTCACGGCATCGGGGTGGGCGACGGCTCCGACATCATGCGCGAGGCACGCCAACAGTATCTCATCAAGATGATTTTGCGCCAAATCGAAGAAAAGAAAATCCTCACCAACTCTAGCGAGCTGTATCAGCTGGCGAAAACCACGCTCCACTGGCTCACCCTCAGTAAGGGCCTGACCGACCCCGGCACCCTCGTGGGCCTAGCCTACATGCTGCGCGATCTGAATACGTCCGACGTTTACGCCCGCACGACGCCTGTCGAAACCGACCCGCAAAACCCAAACCGCGTCATCTGGGCGCAACCCTATGCCTCCGAGTTATGGACACGCATCAAAGATGATAAGCCAATTGTCGCCGATAGCGACCCCTCCAAAACCCTCACTCAAGAGAAAAAGGACGCAGGAATGTCCACATCTACATCGCCGGCCAACGCGACGGACGGAACCCCCGCCTCCTCCTTGACAGGTTCCACCGCCAAACCAGACCTAACTAAAGGCATCTACAACCCCACCACCGGACTAGTGACCATGCCTAGTGGCGAACTTATCGACCCGAAGAACTACGGTATCGTCAATCCGGTAACAGGTGTCATCACCGACCCAAACACTGGCTACCAGATGGGTATCGCTTCCGAATACCTCAACCAAGTGGTGTGTGGCATTTCCGAAGAGAAGTGACGTTTCCACACCGTTTCCCCATGTGCGCGCGGAATAGTCAAGGAGTTTCTACACGCCTCACAGGGAGGAACATGGAATGGCAGTGAACTCGCGCTCAGATGATTTCTCCACTCCTCCGAGTTTCGTTCCGTCCCCGCGTCAACGGGCAAAGAACGACGCACAGGACGCGTTGCCGCCCAGTTTCACGCCCTCGGGCGGCAACGGCGCAACGGGCCAAAAACCAGAAATGATTCCAGCCGCTGAACAGACGCCGGTCCACGGATACCATCCGCTGCTGCCAAAGGAGCCGCGCCGCTCCGGCTCGTCCCACATACCGCAGCAGGCGCAACAACTATACGAGCAGCAGCGCGCGCAGTATGAGTCCCTCAACCAGCAGAAACAACAGTTCCAACGCGGTCAGCAAACACGGGAATCGGAACCCACCTACCAGTCCTACGCCCCGCAGCGTCAACCGGTTGCCAAGCCGCAGTCTTTTCGCCCAGCCTCCCAGAAGCCCAAACGCCGCCATGCTGCAGTCCCGTCGTCGAACCCATCGACTCGGCAGTCGACAGCTTCGACAAACGCCGCTTCTGCGAACAACGCGTCCGCGTTACCCCAGTGCCCGTCCGTCTATTCGTCGCGAACCTCTCACGCGAGAACCGGAGCGGCAGCGGCCGCAGTCCGTCCACTGCGGCACACCCGCCACAAGCACTACATCCTGCGAATCATCGCCATTTCCCTAGCCGTCATCTTGGTAGCGCTGGGAGCAAGCGCCTACGGCACGTACGCGTGGGTCGACCACAACATCCAGCACTACCAGGCTCTGACCAGCCGCCCAAAGAACGACAACGCTGAAACCTGGCTCATCACCGGTATTGACGCGCGAGACGGCGCGGCCGGCACCGGCGCCAAAGGATCTGTTCCCGGATTCCGCACCGATTCAATTATGCTGCTCATCAAACCAAAGAAGGGGCCGGACGCACTGATCTCCATTCCACGAGACACACTGGTGGTCGTCAACGGACAGCACATGAAGATTAACGCCGTAGCTGAGACCGATGGCTGGCCGGCATTGGCAAACGAGGTCGAGCTTCTGACCGGAGTCAAGGTCGACCACGCCGTACGCGCGAATTTCAACACTATCGAGGACATTGTCAACGCCCTGGGCGGTGTGTACGTCTGTTTCGACCATACGGTCAATGATCCCTACTCCGGGTTCAAGTGGACCGCTGGCTGCGGTGTCATGCAGGGCGAGCAAGCCCTCGCATTCACCCGCGAGCGCCATTCCGACCGCCTAGGCGACATTGGTCGCGAGCACCAGCAGCGCCTGCTTATTCAGGATATTGTCGCGGAGATGGAGAAGCCGAGCTTCTACCTCAACCCCACGAAGATCCACAAGGTCATCCTCGCTGGATTACAGAACGTGAAGATTGACGACCGGTCACACGCCTCCACGTTGCTGACGATGGCCATGGTATTTCGTGACGCCACATCGAAGGGTGGCATTACCGGTATCCCGTACATCTCTGACATGGGTTACCAGGATCCAGATATCGGCAGCTGCATCCTCTGGAATGCGACGCAAACTAAGCAGATGTTCCAGAAGATTCTCAATGGTACGGAGTCGGCTGGTACGGTCGGTGGAATCGAATGATTCCACTGTTTTGCTCGCTGCTTTCTCCTAGCCCATCGTATCGGGCTGTCTTTTGAAGCTGTCTTAAGCATCCTGTTGGCATAACGTTCCTGGCACGGTGTGCTAGTAACGACCTTTTTCATGCTCGTCGGCTTGGGGTTGCCGATTCGCTGTGGACGGACTTTCCGACGCATCAGGAACGGTCTGGGGAAACAGCTGCACACTCGAGGCTCTTTCCAGTTTTACGGCTAGCGTCGACCGTTAGCACCCCTCAGGGCGTTCTTGGAGAACCAAACGACAACGGGTTGCTTACCGAAGGCGTACTTTTCGGCCTCAGAAATCAGGTACGGTACTTTAAAGCATGGGCGCAGCCCGTCGCGAAGTGGCTGACTATGTCAGGTAGATCAAATCCTGCGGCATGGAGCAAACCTATTGAGAAATGTCAGTGCTGTTTCCCTTCTACTTTCCCCGGAAAGTGCCTATACTTTCCTAGTTGTTTCCTTCATGGAACGATGACGTCGGCGCTCTGTGGCGCTAGCTTGGGCACAACAGGTGTATTCAACGGCGTAGTGGCTTTAAAAAGGGGTGTGGACAATGGGTAACTCAGATTGGCGTGCGCAGGCGGCATGTAGAGACAAGGACCCCGAACTATTCTTCCCGGTGGGTAATACCGGGGCTGCGCTTAAGCAGATTGAGGAAGCGAAGGCCATATGTCGGACGTGTCCGGTTATCGACCAGTGCCTCAAGTGGGCTCTCGACACGAACCAGGATTCCGGCATCTGGGGCGGTCTTACTGAAGACGAGCGCCGTGCTCTTAAGCGCCGCGCTATGCGCGCCCGCCGCTCCTCCTCCATGGCGATGCACCGCATCTACGATTGAGACACAATCAAACGCGGCGAACGATAGGAAGAGAGGAACATCATGGTTCAGCATCGGTTCATCGTTGACGATTCCTTTTGGCGGCTCTTTCCAGACGCCGCCATCGGCATAGTCGTTGTTCACGCCATGAAGCAGGCCGATGAGATTCAGCGGGCCGACAAGGAGACCATCACCCAGCTCCTAGCTTCCGCGAATCAGCAGGCCCGTCGCTGGCTCACCAGCGACACCATCTCTCAGAACGAACCTGTCGCGCTCTGGCGCGACGCTTACCGGAGGTTTAAAACGAAGAAAGGCGCCCGCTGCTCAATTGAGGCACTGCTCAAGCGCGTGCTGAAAAACAACCCCGTTGGCTCCATTACCCCATCCGTGGACATCTACAATGCGATTTCCCTCAAATACGCTGTCCCAGTCGGCGGTGAGGACGTTGATACATTTCGCGGCGACATGCATCTGACCGTCACCGACGGTGGTGACGCGTTCGTGCCTATTGGCTCGAAGGAGAATGATCCGACATTGCCGGGCGAAGTGTGTTACAAAGACGAGGTCGGCGCCATCTGTCGCTGCTGGAACTGGCGTGACGGCCAGCGCACCAAACTCACTGATACGACGAAAAACGCCGTTCTACTCATCGAATGTGCTGATGCCTCTAAACTCGAAGATACGGACGCCGCCATCCATGAGCTTGCAGATCTGTTGAAACGCTACTGCGGCGCCACCATCGATTCTGTCACGATGGTGGCGAGGGACAATCCGAGCGTGGATTTGACCTGAACTAATTTAATGACGGGACGCCTGATGCGCTCTGCTTCACATCACATTCGAAAAATGTATGTCAGCTTTGGTGAGTAGGGATTCCGGCGAAGGGCTGCAGCGCAACTCAACGGCCCTGTGAATCGCGCAGCTGCAGGTTCATCGCCACACGGGTACCGCCTCCCGAACGCGGCTCCCATTTCACGTCGCCATTGAAATTAGACTCCACAAAAGTGCACACGAGCTGCGTGCCCAAGCCGGAATCTGGGGCGCCACTGGAGCGAGCTACGGGAATACCCTTGCCGTTATCTTCCACGGAAACGATGACATTGTCCCCAGAACGCTCCACTGAGACAACAATGGAACCGCAATCGCGACCTTCGAAGCCATGCTCCACGGAGTTCGTTACCAACTCCGAAAGAATCAGCGACAACGGTGTCGCTTCCTGGGCCGTCATCCGACCAAATTTACCGACGTAGGAGACATCGATCTTCTGGTTGCCGACGCTGGCCACGTCCACGCTCATGCGCAGCAAGTTAGCCAGGACCGCATCAAAATTAAGCATTTCGTCCGCGCTCTGACTGAGACCCTCGTGCAGGATAGCGATTGTCTGGACGCGCTGCTGGGCTTCGGCCAGAGCGTCCTTGACCTCCTGACTGCTAGCGCGGCGGGATTGCAGACGCAACAGCGCGGAGACGGACTGCAGGTTGTTCTTGACGCGGTGGTGTATCTCCGCGATGGTGTCATCCTTCATCTTTAGCTCCTGGTCTCGGCGGCGCAACTCAGTGATTTCGCGGCACAGGATGACAGCGCCCGCATAGTCGCCGTCATGGAACAGCGGTAGGGAGCGGATGGTGGCGGATACGTCGTTAACGGTGAAGATTGCGTCCACCGGGTCGCGTCCGCCCAGCACGACGCGCACGTCCCTGGGGAGGGAACGACCAGCATCGACGGCGAGATTCATACCGATGGTCAGCAGGTTCTCCCCTGTCAGGCGCCCTTCGTAGCCCAAACGACGCAAGCAGCTCACCGCGTTCGGCGAAGCGCCCAGCACACAGCCGACCGCGTCAAGGACAAGGAAACCGTCTGGGACATGAGCGTTATGGCGCTGGCCATTGACTGGAGCCGAATAGGGGAACTGGCCGTGGGCAATCATCGCGAACAGCTCACTGGCGCGACAAATGCCCATTTTCTCATAGTGTCCAGCCCGCGTGCGCGTCGCCAGGTTCGTCTCGCGCACGACAACGGCAATGGGCCGTCCTTCGTGGTAGACGCTGACGAAGGCGTCGCACACAGGCGCACCTTCGAAATAACGCGCAGAGTCGACACGCAGCACGCCTGCGGAACGCAGCGCGGTTTTCACGGACCGTTCGACTGTGGAGTCTACCCGACTGCCGACTAGATCTTCTGGACGTGTGGAGACTCCCGTGGAAGGACGGCACTGCGCGGCGTACACGAAACCACCGTCGGACGCTGGGACGATGAGTTCCAGATCAGCGTATCCTAGATCGGCGATAACCGACCAGTCGGCGATGAGATGGTGCAGCCAACGGCGGTCGGATTCCGTCAGGCTGGGACTGGCCGCCAGGATTTTGCTGATATCGCTCAAAGGTGCGTCGGATGTGTAGGAAACAGTCGCCATGTGTCCACTGTAACGGCATCGTCCGAACGGCGAAAGATTCTCCGAGCGCGAAAGATGCGGAAAACATAAAGTTACGATATCGTAAGTTACGGAAGTGGAACGCTTTACGGCAGCACTACGGAAAACACGAGAAAGGAGCCTCATGGCAACCTATCGCAGCCTCCGTTTGGGGGATGGAGGGGCCGAATCGACCCACCGCTGGAAAACCGTTCAAGGGGCCGGAACCAACCAAAAGCCACGCATCCGGTACGACGTACACGGCCGACCCAAGCCGCTGATGCGCGGCTGGATTCATGCCGCCGCCATGCCAATCGCCCTCATCGGCTGCATCATCGCCATCTGCCGCGCGCCCTCGGCCAAACTGAAAGCCGCCTGCAGCGTGTATCTAGCCTGCTCGCTGCTCCTCTTCGGTAACTCAGCCATTTACCATCTGGGCGACTGGTCACCAAAAACCACGGACGTTCTCCGACGCATCGACCACGCCAATATCTTCCTACTCATCGCTGGCACATACACCCCCATGGCATTTGCCCTATCGGGTTGGTGGTGCAACTTCATCATTGTCAGCATGTGGTCGGCAACGGCCGTAGCCCTCATCGTCACCGTCGTCTGGATCTCCGCACCGCGCTGGCTTTCCACAACTGTCTACGTTATCTACGGCGTTTACGGCGTAGCCTTCACCCCCCTGTTCTGGACGTCGCCTTGCGATGGGCACGCGGTGACAGCGCTCATCCTCGCGGGCGGAGCTGTGTACATTGCTGGCGCCGTCGTCTACGCTACGCGAAAGCCGGACCCCTGGCCGCGCGTGTTCGGCTTCCATGAAATCTTCCACACCTGCACCGCTCTCGCCTACGCCTGCCACATGGTTGCAATATTCCTCATCCTGACGTCGACACGAGCCTAAGGACCACAGCGAGCCGTTACTGCCAATAGCGAAATAACACACAAACGCCAACAACAAAGGAGGGGTGAGAGGCGGACATCCGCCTCTCACCCCCTCCTTTGTTCATCAATGCTTTCACGCTGGTGTCACTCGAGCGGAACGGAGTCCACGATGACAATCTCAATGGTGCGACCATTGGGCGCATCGTAGGAGACGGTCTCACCCTTGTGGTGGCCTATCACCGCCGCGCCGACCGGAGACTCCGGGCTGACAATCTGATGATCGGTCGCCACCGACAGCTCGTGGGGACCAATGAGGAACTCGTTCTTCATCCCACCGAGATCGAGGGTGACGATGGATCCGATGCCCACCTCGCCTGCCGGTGGAGGGGTAAGAATCTTGGCGGCTCGCAGCTTAACAGTCAGCTCGTTGATACGCCCCTCGTTCTTGCCCTGAGCGTCGCGAGCGGCCTGGTAGCCGCCATTCTCACTAAGGTCACCCTCGGCGCGCGCCACGGCAATCTTCTGGACAATGTCCTCGCGGATTGGCCCCTCGCGCTCCTCCAACTCTTTCTTCATCTTGTCATAAGCGTCCCTGGTCAGCGGGATGACCGAGTTCTCATCAATCGCCATAAAAACACCTCCCGGTGGTTTCAGCGAGCGGAAAGAATGTCGACTACAAAGACAAGCGTGTCTCCGCCCTTGATGCCGGCTTGCGGAATACCCTGGGAACCGTAACCATACTCCGCCGGCACGGAAATGAGCAGACGAGAACCGACATTATGCCCCGGGATGATCTTGTCCCAACCCTGAATAAGCTGTCCGACACCGATCGGGAAGCTGGCCGGTTCGTGGCGCAGGAAGCTGGAGTCGAATGGAGTAGTTGAACCCCACACCACGCCGTGATAATTGACGGTCACGGTGTCACCCGCATGAACCACCGGTCCATCGCCGGAAACAATTTCCTCGCACTTAAGTCCAGCTGGCGGCTCAGCGGTTGGAAACGAAATGACTGGCATCGCGCCAAACTCGGCATTGGTGGTAGGCATTGTTGCATCTGCCATAGCAAACTCCTTCTGTACAGTCGAATCCGTATTCGAGAAAATCCCGACTGTGCCATGGTACAGCGCGCACTTCATGGCCACCGAGACGGTATCATGATGTCTTTACCGTCTTCACGGTAGAATTGTAAATATCAGGTAAACATATTGGCCGTCGCCCACTTCGTTTCGTCAGGGCAAGAAAGAACGGAAATGAGCAAGAAAAACATCCCCGCGGAAATCGCGCGCCTCGAAGACGCCCGCAAAGCGCTCGCCGATGCAAAGAGAACGTACAACGCCCGCGTGAAAAGCGGCGAGAAGGCCGTCAAGAGTGCGCAGAAGGCGCACGACAAGGCCGTGGAGAACGCCCGCCGGCAGCTGCAAGATGAGAACGCCAGGTACACATCCCCTATCGCGCGATTCGATTCAGCTTCCTTATTCCGTGACCATCTCGATTACCAAGGCCTGACCATTCCTTTAGAACCGGCCTTGACGGCGGAGGTCATCGAAACGGTGAACAAGTATGCCAGCGGCTCTGATGTCGGCGCCGCTGACGCTCTCAACGACTCAATCGACACCGCGACGCCAGCCCTTTCTCGGGACGGTGCAGCCCAGGACTGCGTCGCGCAGCCAGCTCTGACGAAGAAAGTCCTACGCGTCATGACCCCCACAAACAGCATCGACCTAGACATCACCGAAGGGCATGACAAACAGGCGCAGAACTTCGCGCACAAGCTTCTCATTGCCGCGCAAGACGCGCCGCAGGCCGTTGAACAGCACAAGAACAACATCGTTGTCCTCAAGCACGCGCTGCAGGAAACCATCGAAAACACACACAGTATCGATCAGGCGAAGGCTGCACTCGATGCCGATCGAAAAGCCACCGGCCCGATCCAAATGATGCAGCTCCAGCTGCAGCAGGTGCGCGAACAGACCCCGCAGGACATGCTCAAGTCCTACGACCATCACAAAACGAAGAAGAAAATCCTAGGTTGGCTCACTGCCATCGTCGTGATCGCCGTCATCATCGCTGTCATTGTACTGTGGATCATGAGCCGGTTCAGGAACTAATCCACCTCGAGCACAAGGCCGCACGGGCGCCAATACGCAGGCGAAACGAATCCGCGGCAATCATCCACGAACCCGAGAACCTCGTCGGCAGTGCCCCTGGCGGGAGTCGAACCCGCAAGCCGAAGCGATGGATTTTAAGTCCACTGCGTATACCAATTTCGCCACAGGGGCAAGAGAACCCCACCGGCTCGCCGCCAGTGGAACCTCAAACCGTTTCCAACTTAATCAGTAATCGCCGACAAGAGTGCCGCACGCTCCTGCAGCAGGTGCCAGCCCGTCTCCAGAATCAACCCTTCAAGCAGCCCATTTTCCGAAGCGATGTAGGAATCCACCCGTTGACCATCCCTCGCGGTTTCTTCCGACAGACACGTCAACAGCCGCGACCAGATGAGCGAGCCACCGATGACGACGTCGCGCCGGGACGGATGAATCACCGGATACTCCTCCATGTGCGCGCGACTCAAGCCAGCGACCAGTCGGCAAGCATTGTTAGCTGGACCGAAACCGATGCTTGCACCGTCGACGCGGCTCCGGCAGTATGTGCGCTCGCCCAGAGCGATAAGGCTCATGGTGGTCACCGTTCCCGACACGCCGATGACGGTGCGTGCTTTCCCCAGCGGAACGATCTTCAGCGCCTGGCGCAGATGGTCGTCGATATCCTTAACAGCTGCAGCGATTTCTTGTTCAGTCGGTGGGTCCGACAGCAAATGACGCTCTGAGATGCGCACGCAGCCGATATCCATCGACACGGACGCTTGGATTTCGTCGCAACGTTGTCCAGCTGCACCCAGCACCAGCTCGGTGGAGCCGCCGCCTAGGTCAATGACGAGCATAGGAGACGCGTCAGCGCGCTGCCGAGCATTCATGACGCTCGTCGCACCCAGGAAGCTGAGCCGCGCCTCCGTTTTCCCAGAGATTACCCGTGGTTGAATACCGAGGATACGTTCAACACCGTCCTCGATATCCTGCCGGTTCCGCGCGTCGCGGGATGCCGACGTGGCGACAAAGCAGACCGTATCGGCCCGATACTGTTCGATAAGGCGCGCATAGTCGCGACACGCCGCGAAAGTCCGTTCGAGCGCGGCCTGCGAGAAGCGGTGCGTGCGATCTACACCCTCACCGAGGCGCACGACATCCAGACGTTTAGGGAACACCACGTGCAAGCCATCGGCGTTAACGTCGGCAATCATCAAGCGGATGGAGTTAGTTCCACAGTCGATGCCCGCGACGCGCACCACGTCACTCATGCCTTACCTCCTGGAAGACGGCTCCTGCAGCTCCAATAGGCTTTGGCATGCTCGGCTCGTTTCGCTGCGGAGAAGCCAACTTGCAGCGGCATGTCACCTGACTGAACTCGTCCATGCAGCTGCGCAAAGCCCAGTCTCCCACCGGGTTTACCCCCGGACCAAACACGAGGGACTGTGCCACGAGAGCGTGCAGACACTTGACGCGTGTAGGCATGCCGCCTGCGCTGACATTCGTGATGTGCTCCTGCGAATCATCCAAACGCTCAGCTAAGCACGACCGGAAGTACAAGTACATCTCGTGTGCCCGCAGATAGGCCGTGCGAACCAAGAGTGCCTCGTCGTTCTTCTCTGCCAGCCATTGGCTCAGATAAGCCATCACGCCCGTCGCTTCCAGATGGGACACAGCCTTAACGGCCTTCGGACTCGTCAGATAGCATGTCGTAGGGAATGGAACAACCCCGTCAATCAGTGGACGCGTCACCACGGCCAGTGGCGAGCCACACCCGGAGCAGCGGGCACCGACAGCCACTATCCCCCGCGGATACCGGCCCAGCTGACGTGTCACGACATCAATTTCCTCCGGCGTGGCCCGACGCTCCAGCAAACCGTCAACTAAGGCAGCGCACCGGGTGCGGTCTTCCTCCGACAGATAGTCGAACCCCTGCCCCTCCGTTTGCTGCCTCATTCTTCCGATCCTTCCGTGAACATCTCCATCAGCCTGTTAAGGCACCAGACACCGGCGTTGTTCGTGCTCGTCCCAGACTGCCCCGTCAGTGACTCCACGCCGAACAGCAGCGCCTGCTGCGAACCCTGCAGCGAAGACGCGTCAAGATCAACTTTTTTCTCAGGCTGACCGTCCCCGTTGACGCCTTCCAGCTCGACATTCGTCTCCCCCGGAAAGCTCAGGCCCAACTGTTCTCTAGCCTGGTTAATAACGTAGTCGCGATCCGACCAGCGCTTAATCTTTTGGTCGAGGTCCACTTTCTGGGACTGCAGCTCGGACTGCTGTGCCTGCAGCGAATGCAGCTGCGACTGGGTACCCAAGAACGTGTGCAGCGTCGTCAGGAACTGGATGGCCGCCAGAACGACGACTACCATAGCTACGACGAACGCAACAACCGACCGACGGGAATCGCGGTCCTTGCTCTGCGAAACCCGCTGCCGGTGGATTTGGCGGAATCCCTCGGGACGCTCGCGATTACGCTTTTCTTCAGTAGACGTGTCCTTCGTTCTCACAGAGACAAAAATACCCGGAATCCTCGGCAAAACAGAACTATCAGGAGTATTCCCTTACTGAATCAGCGTGAAGTGGGGCTGGGGGGCACAACCCCCCCAGCAACGTTAACGCTGGAGGGTAGCTGCGCGCTTGAAGGCGTTTACCCCGGCATATTCGGCCGCACTACCAAGCTCTTCCTCAATCTCCAACAGGCGGTTGTACTTGGCGACGCGCTCGCCGCGAGCTGGGGCACCAGTCTTAATCTGGCCCGTGTTCTTGGCAACAGCGAAATCGGCGATTGTCGTATCCGGGGTTTCG
>JAFNPO010000025.1 GCA_017386585.1 Aeriscardovia sp. | reverse complement strand
CGGAAAGCGTGTTGGAGGATGGTTGAACGCTAATTTTTTGCTAATTCTCAACGTTTTCTGCGTGTGGGCGTTCATGACGCCAGTGGGCGCTATGCTCACTTTACTCTTGCTCGCGTGCGGCGTATGCGCGTTGGTGTGGCGGGAGAAACGGTGGGTTGGTGTTCTCGTGGATGTCGTCGGCTGTTTGTTCGCTTTATGGGTGTTGGGCAGTGTTTTACAGTGCATGGGCGTGCCGGTGATGTCCGGGTTGCATGTTTTGGCTGCTGGTCTTCCGGGGTTTTTGGGTGCGGTCGGCGGGTTTTTGACTCGGTTGGCGGCGACGGCTTGAACAACCTGTCCCCGGGTTTCCGATCCGGCGGGCGCTGTTTGGTCAATCCCGTTTCCAGGCTGGGAGCGGGCGGAAAAAGGAAGAGCGTCCGTCCGGCGGACGCCCTTGCCGGCTGCGGGTTCACTGGCTCCACGCCGTGTTGTAGAAGAACTCGTAACGGCCGCCCGTCTCATACTCCAGTTGGTTCGCCGTCACCGTCCTTTCGTTGTACCCGTTCCAATCCGCTTTGTCGTCCCCGTTGCCTTCGCTGATCAGGATTTGCCAGCCGCCGTCCGTTGAGGGTTGCACGGCTTCCACGACGGCGATATGGCCGGCGTCCGGCCACCGGGATTTGAAGTATGCGGGATTCCAGTACAGGCTGAGCGCGTCCCCGGCTTGCGGGGTTTTCGTCAGCACCCAGCCCGGCTTGTTTTTCAGGCTTTCCTGGTATGTGCCACCGTTGCCGGTCTGGTATGTCCAACGCCCGTAGCTTGCTTTGTGGAGCATGTACAAGCGGTTCCACGCATACCATACGCACTGGTAGCCGTTGGCATAGTAATCCGCTTGGTCGATGAAACCGGGCCAGCCGTTGGTGATGCCGGGGTTCATCCACCCGTAGGTGCCGCCCGCCGTGGCGGTGCTGGGCGCTTCATTGGGAACGGTGCTGGGGGTCATGCCGCCGCCTGGATTTGAATCATTGGCTTGGCAGGCGTCCGCCTGCTGCGGGGTGGTTTGAGGGTTGCCGGGGTTCCATTGCGTGCCGTCGCTGTTCGGCGGCTGGTAGGCTTGCGTGAACCCGCCTTCGTAGCCGGCGTTGAAACTCCAGGGCATGACGCTGACCTGTTGGGCTTGCGGCAGGCTGTTGGTGTGCGCGCCGATGGTCTGCCCGTCCCCGTAGTACATTTCAATGTGTCCGCCGCCGGCCTGGCGGATCAGCACGTCCCCGGGCGTCAACCCTTGCCCGGTGCTCTTGTTCCAGGCGGTGACGGGCGTCCAACCGATGTTTTCGAGCATATGGGCGAACGCTCCGGAACCGGCTGGCTCGTAATGCACGTTGTAGCCGCCTGCTTTCAAAGCGGAGTACACGAAGTGCGAGCAATCGTAGTTTTGGGGGCCGCCGGCCCCGTACACGTAGCCGATGCTCTGGTTGTCGGCGGTCTGGGTGGCCCATTCCAAGGCGGTGATGATGCTGCCGGTGGCGTCGGCATTGGATGCTGTCGTTGGATGCCAGGCGGCTGTTTCCGTTCCGTTTCCGCCATGGTCGCCGCTGCCGGAGGAGAGGAGCTGGTAGACGGCTTGCCCGTCCGCCACTCGTTTGCCGCCGTCCTGCCAGTCGGCGGGATTGGTTGAATCATTACCGTTGCCGTTGGGGCAGATCTCATAGTAGGCGGCGATGGCGAGGACCGCGGTTTCCACGGTTTGCGCGGACCGTAACGCCTCATACGCTTTCCGATAGCCGCCGGCCAGTTCGTTCAACGCGTACTGCACTTCGGTTTGGATCGTGGGCGGGCTGCCAAGCTGGAGAACATTGTTCCACCGGTTTCCGCCCCATTGCGCCAACCCATGATGGTCGCCCGCCCCGGTGATGGCCGGGTTGAACGTGCCAGCCGACTCGACCATCCAATTGCCCAGGATTCCCGCTATCATCATCGGCGTGAACGACAAACCGTTCATGTTCAGACCGCCTTGGCCCATCAGGTCCTGGACGATTCGCGCTTCGCTAGCATTGTTTTCCAGTTCGGCCAGGATCTGCGGGTTCACGCTCACGGTCGGCATGCTGGCGGTTTGGTTCGCGCACGGGTTCCTGGCCGCGACCAGGGTCGTGTTCATCGTGCCGGCCGCGCCCAACCCCATACCCAATACCATGGTGGCCAGGAGGGCGACGCCCGTGACGCCGGCGACGAGCGGGACAGCGAGGCCGGCCGCCCACTTCCATGCTTTCACTCCTGCCTCCCTTGTTTCGTTCCGCGGGCCGCCATATCGTTTTCGTTCGTGCTGATCGCTTCGAAGAACGCGTCGGGCAGTTTGATTTCCACGCCCACGGGGGAGTCGCCTTGGTCGATGAAATAGGCGATGGCTCCACGCGTCACTTCCCCTGTGCGCGGGTCGCGCAGGGCGCGCATGCTCGACCAGTTGGGCTGCCCGTTGTGCAGGCTGGCGGCTTGGGGCATCCGGCTGACGATCCTGGTTTGCTCTGTGGGGTCGATGTTGAACAGGCGGAGCGCGGCTTTCGCGTTGCTCGTGTTCCCGTCGGTTTCCATCGCGTTGTCCAGGGACAGGAGGAGGCCGCGGGACACGGCGCCGGCCAGGCCCGCGTCGATGAACTCCTGGACTTTCTGGCTGGCCAAAACCGGCATGAAATGCTGGGAGCGGGCGAGCCGCCCCCATTGGGAGACCGTGCTGGCGGAGTCGCCTTGCAACGCGATCCACGCTTCGTCCAACACGACTATCCCGTCGCGGTTCCGGACGGCGGCTCCCGCGCCCATGACGGTCATTTTCAACACCCATTGCTGGATGCGGCTGATGACGTCCGTGCCGTTGGCGTTGTCGGGCACCATGCTGCGCGCTCCGGCTTGGATCAGGGTCAGGCCGGATGCGGCGCGTAGTTTCATCATCCGGTTGTTGGTTCCGAAGATCAGGCTCATGGTCTGGTTGGTTTCCACCAGGTGGATGATGTTGCGGCAGATGTTTTCCGTGTCGTCGGGCAGGCTGGACGGGACGCCTGTTTCCCGGCTTTCCTGGGCTGCCTGGCAGGCGGTCGTGATGGCTGTGCCGCAGCAGGCGCCCCCGTGGCTCATCCCGTAGTCGAGTATTTCGTTGATGGCGATCTGGGTTTCGGGGTGTTCGCTTCTGGGGTCGAGGATGTCGGCGAGCATGATGCTGGCTGTGTTTTTCGCGTCTTCCCGGTCGGCCAGCACGTTCATGGGGTCGAAGATCCCGTTGGACAGGTCGGAGTCCATGTTGTAGACGACGCCGCCGGCGGCTTTGACCGGGTCGGCGAAATCGGATCCTTCCTTCGGGTTGATGAGGACGACGGAGGTCATGGAACCGTCGGGCGCGGGGATCTGGGACCATTGGAACGCGAGGTTCAACAGGCACATGGTTTTGCCGCTGCCGGTTTTGCCCAGGATCACGAAGATGGGTTCGATGTCTTCGGTGGCGGCCGTGTTCGTGGCGATGTACACGGGTTGCCGGTCGGTTTCCGTGAATCCTAGGAGCGCGCCTTGTTTGCGTGTTTTTCGCCCATGGTTTTTGCAGGGGTCGATGTCTCCGGCGTGCGCCATGCTGCTGACTCCCGCGCCGGCGACCATGTTGCTGCTCCAGTTGAGTTCGGCGGGCATGACGCGCAGCAGGCTGCAAGGTTGCATGCTGTCGAACATGACGAGGTTCTGTTTGCTGGTTTCGAAACGGGTGAACGTCATGGAGTCGGAGACGGTGATGGAGCGTTCGGCTTGTTCGGGCAGGCCGGGCACGGCGATGATGGCGGACAGTTTTATCAGGGTGGAGGGCATGTCGTCCATCTGGTAGATGGCTTTCATGTAGTCGAGTTTGCGGGCGTGCTCCTGCATGGGGCCTTTGATGTCGAAGCCGCGGCGTGCCCGGTCGTTCATGGTTTTCGTCAGGGATCGGGCGTTGGATTCGATTTGTTTGCCGGTGATCCGCCCGGGTTCCACGGTTCCGCGGACGGACACGGCTAGCGCGTCGCTGCCTCCGGCTTGGCTGCTTGCCATGAGCTGGCCGATCCACAGGTTGCTGGGGTTTTCGATTGCGCGGTGGAGCATGCTGCTTTTGGTGATGGCGAACAGGGTGGCGGGGTATTCGACTCCGATCCGCCATTGGTCGCAGGGCACGTGGTTTTGGTAGAGGCGTTGGGCTTGGGCGGCGGAGTCCACGTCGGGGAAGATGTGCAGGTGCGTGTTCTCGTAGATGATGGGCAGGCTGAAACTGTTGGTTTTGGGCACCCACCAGGAGCGCATGGGGGTGAGCATTTGGTCGGCTAGCCAGCTGCCGTCGGGGTTTCGTCGGCTGAAGGGTTCAAGGCCGACGTCGGTCATGATGTCGCCAATCAGGCGCGCGTCGTCCAAATATTCCTCGTAGGGGATGGTGCCGATGGCGATGTTGGCGGCCAGACCGTCCAAGAGTTTCATGGCGCGTCGCAGGAGCGTGGGTTTGACTTCGTTTTTCACGCTGTTTCTGATGGCGCCGCCGGCGTGGAGTTTCACGCCGATGATGCTCATGCGTTTGCGCGTGTGTTCGCTTAGGTAGGAGGTTTGCAGCCAGGCGCCGAGCCGAGTGTTCCGCATGCTTTCGGGTATCGTGTAGGGTTCGGGCTTGTTCGTGGTGAGCAGGTGGAATTGACGGTATT
>JAFNPO010000024.1 GCA_017386585.1 Aeriscardovia sp. | reverse complement strand
CTTCTAGGAAAGGAAAACATGATTCGTAAAGCCACGAAGCGTGCCGCTGGTATGAGTCTCGACTGGGAGGATACCGGCTATAACTCTTATGAGGCTGTTCTGCCGATTATCCCAGGATATTCCGACCCGGAGGATTTCGGTGATTCCATCGCAAAGGTTTTCGGCGGAAACGACGTTAAAACCGGTGGGTTCTGGGATTTCGTGCTCGAACTCGAAACCTATGATGGCGCTGGAATTGAACTCTCCAACGAGGATTTTGGTGTGCCAACCGCTGATAACCCTCAAGAGTTGATGGATTTCATCGATAATCTCACGCCGGAGGGTATTGCGCAGATGCTCACCGAAGACGGTTACGAACCGGAAGATACTACTGCTTCTAGGAAAGGAAAACATATGATTCGTCGTTCTGACGAGAAGACCGATACTCGAATCGTTGAAAACGAGGATGGTACTTTCACCGCCTATTGCGAGGGTGATAAGAAAACTTTTGACGATAAGGGTAAGGCTGCTGAATGGCTGGCTGACCATTTTAATGATGAGTATCATGATAAGGCGGATGCTCGTCGTGCCGCCCGTCGCCGTCTGATGATGCGTGCTGCGGCGCGTCGTGCCGCTATGCGTCGTCAGGCTGCTGCGCGTAAGGCTGCCGATGATGATCGTAAGGATAAGGGTTTCGACGTCCACTATGACAAGGACGGCAAGATTCATGTTCATTTCGATGATGGTTCGGACATGGATTTCGACGATATGCATGATTTTGCGGACTTTGTGGAAGGCCCGGATGCGGATGAGAAGCCGGTGGATAAGGAGGAGGCGGCTCGTGCCCGTCATGCGGCTCGTGTGGCTATGATGCGTCGTCGTGCTGCTCGTGTTGCTTCCCGTCCGGTTGCCCGCCATGCGATGCGTAATGATGACGGCCACCCTTATCTCTGATAAGGAGTTTCGTACCTCTGGTAAGGAGTTTGTAGAATGCCTTTAGTTAATACGGCTGCTCAGGCGTGGCTGCCGAAAACAATGAACCTGGACATTGACCATGCGAACTACATGTATGGTACTCTTGCGGACGCCTCTTTAGCTCAAGCGGGGCAGAGTGTTCAGAATATTTATCCTGGCATGGTGATGAGCCTGGTTGGTAATCGTCAGTTCGCTGTCTATGATGGGACTGGTTTGCCGATTGGATTGTCTACCATGTATCGCACCCCGAATCTGAATGAGGTGGGTGAGAACGGCTTCTTCAGTGTTGCGATTGGCGGCCCGTCTACCCAGGTGACTGTTTCGAAGATGGTTTTGGATTCTTCCGCCGTGTTTACGGTTCCGTCTACTGGTGATGCTGCCTATGTTTATGCAACCTCTACTGGTCTGCTGAGCAATACTGGTACGGTGGCTGTTGGTCGTCTCGTTTCTGTAAATGCGGATGGTGGTATTACGTTTAATCTGATGGAGCCTGCGGACATGGCTTCCAGCACTTCCAGCACCTCTAGCACGACTTCTGGTTCTACCTCTGGTTCGACGAGTGCCGCGTTCCGTATGCCGACCTCCACGTCTTCCAGCACGTCTGAGTCTGATAAGTGAGAAAGGGGGATAGGATAATGGATTCTAAGGTTTTGACGGGCCGCCAGTTGGCGGAGATTCATGCGAAACATAAGGCTGCGGAAACCCCGGCGTCTCGGAGTGAGCGTATTGCGCGTATCAACCGGGAATATCGACAGGGTGGTAGCCTGCGTCTTGCGGCGACTCAGAGCGAGGCTATTACGGTTTACTCGTTCTATGAGGGTATTTCTCGTCGCGTGTTGCGTGAGGAGATTGTTGATTCGATTGCTCACGTGTTCCCGGCGTTGACTACCCTTCCGCAAGCGGTGGCGATGTCTTATGCGAATGGTCAGGTAACCATTCAGCATATTAAGGGCGATGCGATCATTCCTCATTATGACTGGGTGTCCGCCGAGTGGGAGGTTAACCGTGGCGACGAGGCGCTCATTGGTCAAGAGCTTCTGGACTATGCGCAGACGATTACGGGCCAGCAGATTGCGAAGAAAGAGGATCTGCTCCTGTACGCGGGTCTTGACCAGGCTCTGAGTTTGGCGTCGAGTGAGGATGGTTTCACCGACAATAACGTTGTCACCACGAACCAATACTTCCAGTTGAATGATTGGGTGAATGGTCAACGTTATTTGAAGGCGAAGCAGACTGATCCGACGAATGCGATTATGAATTCGGGCGACATGTACGACCTGTACCGGTGGGATATTTCCACTGCTGGTCTTGAGGTTCGTGACGCCATGAGTGCTGGTCAGAAGGTCACCCAGTTTGGCGGTATTACTATTTTGAGTGGTGTTACGGTGCCGGTGGGTGTCATGTATATGACTGCTTCTCAGGATCAGCTTGGCTGGTTCGCCTCCCGTTATGGTTTGCAGATGGAGGATGATCCGTCTGGTGTTTCGAAGATGAAGATTCGTAAGATTGCTTCGGAGTTGATTTCTGAGGTGATTTTGAATTATCGTGGTGTTTATAAGGTTACGAAGTCTAATGTCACTTCCGCCTGATAAAGGCTAGTTAAAAGTTGAGGGGACCTGTCCTAGGATGGGTCCCCTCTTTTCGACCTCGCAGGGTTGAGCACACGTGTGGAGGCTTAGCGGGGTGCTGTTGTCCGCTCGACGGGATTCGGACCCGTACTATACGGTTTTTAAGACCGTTTCCTCTGCCTGTTGGGATACGAGCGGCTGTGTCCGCTTGCCCGGATTTGAACCGGGACTATACAGTTTTTGAGACTGTTGCCTCTACCGGTTGGGCTACAAGCGGATGCTCTTATTATAGGATAGGAGTGTTGGTTTTGTCAAATAGGGAGGGTGTTGTGGCTGACTGGTCGTTTGACGGTTCCGGTTATGAAACCAGTGCGGGCGGGTACCAGTTGAAGGTGTTGCCGGTGTTTGGTGGATTGTGGCAGGGGCAAGCCTGGTATGGGGATGGTGTTGCCCATTATACCCCGTATTGTGGTGTCCCGGCGGAGGCGAAACGTCTTATCGCGTTGTGGGCGGCTCGTAATAGTGATAAGGCGGCTGTCGAATTGGACGAGTCGGAGGATATTGAGTCTGATCCTTCGGTTCGTGCGGCGTCTCGTACCGTGTTTATGGAGGAAACGAAACCTCATGATGTTGGCTCTTACAGGGTGTCGTCCGAGTCTAGTTTGCCTCTCTGGGTGGAGGATGGTTGTGCGCCCGTGTATGGGATGATTGCGGAAAACGATGGGACTGTGACCGGGCTTTTGACGACGGATGATGATGTGATTTTGCAGAGCCAGGATTTTGATTCTCTGGATGATGCTTGCGACTGGTTGGAGAGTGTGCAGGCTCCCTTGGATGCGTGGATGCTGTTGGCGGATGATGATGGCATGGTTTTGTATGCTCGCCCGTTTGAGGATAAATGGTTGAGTGTGGGTAAAAACCTGTCTGGTTCCTGGTTGTGGGCTGTGTCCGAAAGTCCGTGGGCGTTGTTCTCAAACATGGAAACGATTGCGCAGGGTGCGGGTGTGGACCTTGCTGACTGTTTGGAGCAGGTGACAGACGCGGTTTATGATGATGCGGAGCTGATGACCTGGTTTTCTACAGACCCGTGCGTGTTTTTGGATGATGGTCAAGGTGTTGGCTGGGCTGTTATTTCGCAGAATGATGATGGTTGGTGTTGGGTGGTGACGTCTGACCCGGATGGGGTGGATATGGATGCTCCGTTAAGCCTGTCGGATAATCTTTCTTATGGGAGTATAGAGGAAGCGGAGGATGCTTTAACCGCGTTCCTGTCTTCCAATGAATGCCGTGAAGCTCTTAGTATGCAAGGGTTTGCGGATGCGTTTACTCGCCCTGTGGGGGTGGAAGCATGGACGCTGTAACCTCTGTTTACCCTCACGGTGTTGATACCCTGGGTGTGCCGTTGCACCCTGGGGAGACGATGTTGTCTCAGGCGCAGGCTGAACAGGATGCGAATGTTCCGGCGGCGTCGTCCAAACTGACGCATGTGGAGTCTCATGCCGCATTGTCGAATGCGGTTCAAGCGATAGAGTCGGCGGTTGCTCCGGATAATACTTCTACGAGTCGTGACCATTCGGACCCGTATGATGTGGATTATTCGCAGGCCCCTTATTCGACTACCCCGTCTCTAAAGAAGGGGCGTCAGTTGAGGGTTCAGAATACGCACGTGTGGTCGGATACGAACGAAACTCCCTCAGCGGCTGAGAGTGTGTCGCCGGATTCGACGGCGGGTGCGATCCATCACACAGTGTCCGTTAGTCCGTCTAATGTGGCTGAGTTTCAGGCTGTGGGTGGCGGCGCATGGAACGCTTTAGGGTTGAACAGTGTACCCTCGAACTGGTTTAACAGTGTTCCTGGGGCTAGTTTGAACAGTGTTCTCTCTGAGGTGCAGCAGCAGACGGCTCAGGCTCTCATGGCTTCTCAGACCGGTACCGGGTTGACCTCAGGGCTGGCTAGTCAGTTGAATTCTCTTCTTGCTTCCTATGCGGCTTATATGAAGTCTTTAAGCCAAATGGTAAACATTGTGTTTCTGCCGACGGGTAGTATTTTCCAAGATAGCGCGGAAAACAGTCCTCACTCTAATATTCAGTTCAGTTTGAGTACGGGCGTGTGCGCCTTGTCGGCTCACTCCTTCTCTAGTAATTTGAGCGCGAATGCTAGTAATGTGATGATTTTCCAGCAGCAACCGCAAGCGGATGGGTCGTATTGGAAGCCTTCTTCGATGATTGGTTTTTGGAATGCTGGCACCATGATAGGCTATTCCGATTCCTACCAACCGCAGGTGGGGGCGGGGAAAGACTATACGGCGCAAAAGGACTTTTACTGGCGTGAGGATGGGAACATTTACATTTCGCTTCTTGGCTATGATAATGAGTTCACGGTTTGTACGAACCCGACCGTGTTTCTAGAGGAGGGGCAGTCGATTGTTCATTATGCGGCGGACGGTTCGGTGATTGGTTCTGTTTCTAGTGATCCGTTCCTCAACCCTGGGTTGACGGCTGGAGCGTCGAGTAACACGAATCAGGCGTATTTGCGGGGGGTGAGAGCAGCATGACGCTTCCAAGGAAGCTGACGGAGAAGATTGCGCGCCGTGCCGTGGTTCTGATACGCGAATATGGGCATATGCGGGGTTGGAAAAGCACCAACACGGTGAAACCTTTAGCACGTAAAGATATTGTGGGTGTGAAACTGAATGGGGCGTATTGGCTTAAATATCAGTCGGATGGTACGCACCCGTTTATTCCTTGGGGGCTTGAAGGGAAAACCGTGCCCATGAAATGGAAGGGTGTCACGATTTTTCGTAAAGCTGTTGGTGTGGGGTACCCTGGGTTCGTGCATCAGATCGATTCGGATGTTTTGTTGTGGCGGTCGCAAAAGTGGCGGAATCCGGGGATTAAGCCGACTCATTTTATTGATGAGGCGATTGCGAGCGCTTTCAAAATGTTTAGCCCGCAGGTGGAGGCGTTGAATGGGGGGCGCGTGTGGAAACGGGATTCCAAACGTAGAGACCATGTGTGAGCCGTAAACTGGAGGTATGAGTGATGAGAATCTGATTCTTGGTGGAATATATCCGGGGGAGTATTGGCAGGCGGCGTCGGCGTTAGCCGACTCGTCTAGTGAGTCGAATAGTGGTGTCTGGTTATCGCAACCGCGGGACGATTCTTCCACGGTTCAAGAGGTTGTGACGTATCGGATGGATGGGGGACGTCCTCTCGATGCTTTAGAGTTTCAAGTTAACGGGTATGCTCAGACTGTTACTTGGGAGTGGCAGCCTGTTGGTGAGGACTCTTGGTATCCGTTGTTGAAGTCGGATGATACGCCGGTGGAATGGACATTAGAGCCTGGAACCGGTTGGCGTGCGTTCAGTGTGCAGGTGCGGCCTGTGGCTCCTGGCGCGGTGAGAGTCCGGTTGCAACGCCGGAATTTGAAGCAGGGTGTTATTAGTCTGGGGCTTCAGAATGTGACTTTTTCTTGGACGGTTGATTCCCCGGAGAAGGCTTTAACACAGGTGGCTCCGGTCACGGATGGCTTGGGTAATGAACTGACGCCTCAAGGCGTGGTGTCCTCTAGCATGTGGGATTCCGGTTTTTATCCGTCGCAGGAAGCGGTGTCCGGCCTGGTAGTGGATCTGCGAGAGAATGGGGTGCGTCGCCTGGTTGATGGGGTGCGGCTTAAAGCGTTGACGGGCGGGCAGGTTAATTTTTATGTGTCCAATAATGAGCCGTCTACGAATGGTCTCCCTTTGGCGACGGTGCCGATGGGTTCAGAGAATGGCTTGAATAGTGCGTCTTTGAAGAGGTCTCAGAATTGGTCTGTGTATGCTTCCTGGACTTTTAGTGAGCCACCGGCGGATGATACCCTTCTCAGCGTCTACGGCGTGTCTTTGAGCCTATCTAATGGTGCGCTAGTGCTTGATGATGGAACCGATACCACTGTGTCTTTGTCTCTTCCGTTGCCGTTGGAAGCTGACTCCGAATATGATATCCCCGTATCCTCTAGGCTGTCTGTAGAACTTGCGTGGACTGGCTCAGGATGGCGGTTAAACGCTCATGTGGCGTGGATTGCAGGCGGTGTGACTGTTCGTACCGGGACGGACAGTATAACGTCTGTACGCGCTGTTTCTGACGCTTTACCGGCGTTTAATCTGGCACCGGGTCAAACCATGGTACTCACCGATTCACAGAGTGTGGATGGTTCGGCTAGCCTGTCAGTGGACTATCAGACGGATCTGTCCTATACGCAAGGTGCGAGTCTTATCTTCTCTCAGAATGGGGTCTGGCAGTGGGAGTCGGAAGGGTTCGAATACTGTTCGAATGGGACTCAGACGATTCAAAGTTTGTGGTGCGCCCCGTCCATCAGCACAATGAGCAGCGGCGTGTCTCAAGGTGCGGGACTGTCTTTCACTGGTCAAGGCACGGTTACTTTGTCTCCGGGCGCAATCATGCCCTCTCAGG
>JAFNPO010000023.1 GCA_017386585.1 Aeriscardovia sp. | reverse complement strand
TGTCTACTTCGTCCAGCTCGTCATGGGAGTGCTTTCCGGGCCAATCGTCAACAAGATTGGCCGCTACAACACTATCTCTCTGTCGGTGACGCTCATGACGGTTGGTTTCGGCCTGTCAGCGTTGCTGACGAGCCGTGGGTTTGGGCTTATGCTCGTGCTCTGTTGTGTCTACGACGCGGGAGTAACTGTCATCTATAGTCCAATGTACGATGCCGCGGCCACTGCTTTGCCAGCTCAGGAGCGTGGGCGCAGCGTAGCCTATCTGCGACCTTATAATCAACGTGTCCCCAGCTATCGGCATCGCCGTGTACAGTGCGCTACTGGAGGACCCGTCATTCAGTCGGCGCGCGTTCCTCGGTATTTCGAAATCCGCGTCCCAGGTTTCTGACATGTTTTGGCTCATGTTCCTAGTGGCAGTGGGCGCCCTCTTCCTGACAATCGTCCTTCGTAAACACGTCGACGAGCGACAGACGCTGGGTACCGGAGCGTCCATGGAGTCTGAATCGATCTGGTTTACTCGACGTGGCGTCCCGGCATCGTCACCGGTACGATGGAGGTTGTACCGAAACGCTTCCGTCGGCATGTTTCATCGGCATTTGCCTTTAACAGATTTCCGCATCACGGCCATCCTGAACGACCGTCCCGAGCCAAGAAGGACAACCATGCTTTTGTCAGACCATGATATTCGCGCAGCCATCGATTCCGGTAACATCGGTCTTGACCCATTCATGCCGGAGATGATTCAGCCAGCCTCCATCGACGTCCGGCTCGACAAATACTTCCTCAGCTTCAACAACCATCGCTACACTTACGTGGACCCAGCTGAACGCCAGGACCGTCTTACCCAAAAGTTTGAGGTCGAGGACGGGGAACCGCTGGTGCTGCGCCCCGGCGAGTTCGTACTCGGCTCCACCTGGGAGTACGTGCACATCGGCGAACGTTATGCGGCGCGGCTGGAAGGTAAGAGCTCTCTGGGTCGTTTGGGCATTCTAACGCATTCGACAGCCGGCTTCATTGATCCCGGTTTTACGGGCCACATTACATTAGAGCTGTCGAACGTCAGCACGCTGCCGGTTAAACTGTGGCCAGGGATGAAAATTGGGCAGATCTGTTTTTTCCAGCTCTCCAGTCCTGCCGCGTGCCCTTACGGTCGCGCCGAAAACGGCTCGCACTACCAGGGTCAGCGTGGTCCGACGGCATCCCGTTCCTACATTGACTTCTACAAGGCGGATCTCTCCGCAGCAGCAGCGAAGGGTGAAAAGTGGGGGAACTGACCGCACGCACGCTCTGGCCGCACCAAGAATCGGATCAAACAAGGTTTGACCAAAGAAACCAAATCGCGGATGACAGCTGGACCGTTGCTATGTGTGTTCTTAGTAGATTGTGTCTCGCGATTCGAATCCGAAGATGCGTGCCGGTCTGGCTGACCCAGCGTACGGACATGCGAAGGCTGCATCCCACCGTATAGTTGCGGCAACGGCACGATAGGTATGCAGTCTAACTTGAGACAACAAAAAGGCGGAATCCGAAAATTCCGCCTTCTCTTTGTGCCCCCGCAGGGACTCGAACCCTGGACACGCGGATTAAGAGTCCGCTGCTCTAGCCAACTGAGCTACAAGGGCTTCGCTGCAAAGCTAATAGATAAGTATATGCGTTACAGCGAGAAACGCAAGCAATACCCGGTGCTTGGCGTGTCGTTCCAGGGGTACTCAGAATCCACAAGTCTACGCCCGTGCGGTCCAGCCACTCAGCCATGCCTGAGTGTGGTCCTTCACACGATTTTCGGCATAGACGTAGTCAGCGACGTTGTCAAGTTGACGCACAGCAGACCCGCACCTGCGTGCAGCGTCGCTTTCTTCAGCGTCACGGTGCGCTGGTCCTGCGGCAGGCGATCGTCGTCGGTGATGGTGGCCGGTGACTTGATGGCGTTGATGGCCAGTTCGTTCCAGTCGATGCCAGCGTCAGCTGCTAGTGCGCACGCTTGTTCCAGCGATGGACGGAACGATTTACGCTCAATGATCCGCTCCGTCGGTACGCCATAGGAATCAGCGATGAGTAAAGCCAACCGCTTCAGCAACGGCACATCGTCCCGCGTCGACAGTGTGGACGGCACTTCGTCCCGGTTCAGTAAATCCAGCAGACCATCGAGCTGTGGAATGAGGGATTCACTGCCGTCGCGGAACAAATTGCCGACAATTGGCTCGCGTAGGTCTAGCTCCTGGGACGCGGCGCGCAGCGTGGGCACGCGGTCGTCCTCCCCGTCCCAGAGATTGACCAGTGGCATGCACGGAATGCCGTCCTTCTCTAGACGATTGATATTGAACGGGAAACGCCAGCGCAGTTCCCCATCACCGAGCCAAGTCGTAGCTCGGGTGACGACTACTGCCGCGGACGGCATCGGCGCGCCATGGCGGCGGACGGCCACATCCAGGTATTTCTCCGCGCCGGCGTCGGCTCCATAGCCCGCTTCGACGATGACGACATCGTGTAGTGCGCGAGCTATCTCGATGGACGACAGGCTGGGAATACCGAGGGACACGTTGGCGAACGGGCCGCAGTGCATATAGATAGGCGAGCCATTTAGAGTTTCTAGAATTGTTGGATTGAAGGCGTCACCCAAGGCCGTTAGCACGCGCTCCGGATCGACTACGTCGCGCGCGAGGATAGCCGCGCCCTGCTTCGCGCCCACGACCATGCGCCCGATGCGCTCAAGTGCGTCCTCTCGGGAGTGGGACAGCACCAAGATCTGCATCAGCTCGCACGTTGGCGTCAGCACGCATGTCTCGGCGACGCCGGTTTCCACGTCAGCTCCAACCGTTCCTTTGACCCCAGTCGCCACAGCAATGTGCCGCAGCGCCTTCGACGGAATCTCGGACACCCTCGGCAGCAGGACTTCGTCCAGCTCCCCTTCTTCGAGGGCCCTCTCCGCACGCGACACGATGAGGTTCTGTGCAGTTTCGATACGCGCCATCTCGCCGAACAGGCCCCAGTCGGCCAGCTGCGCTTGTTTCAATGATGACTTGCCACCACCGGACGCACCGCCTTTAGACCCGGCCGCGGTGATACCCATACTCGGCTGACGTAGGACCGCCGTTGCGTCGACGCCGCGAGCACGCAGGGCGTCGACCAGGGCCAAAGTTGCGGTGGTCTTGCCTTCTCCGCGCGAGGCCAGCAGGGGCGTGTCAGCTGTGACGAGGATAACCGCTCCCTTTTTGCGCGGCAGGGACGGCCGTTCCGCTAACGCGGAGAGAAATCCGAAAGCGTCAATTTTGCTGGCCTTGCCGTAGTCGCACGTGAAGCACGAAGCCAGCTCAGACACGGAGGAAATGGGATGGATAGAATCAGCGAACACGGAAGAAGACATGATTCGGCCTTTCACATAAAACAGCGGACAGTCAACAAACAGCAATCAAAAACAAGTAGTTCGAATATGGATGGCAGAATAGAATTTGCGCTAAGTTATGGAACGCGACGCACCTCCGTGCTGTCTCAAAAAAACGGTTCGCGCCGAGGCGTAAACGATTCTCTTCAGCCTACAGGACGGCAGGGACACCCCCAGTATTAAAAAAGGCGCCGGGGCAGTAGCCCCAGCGCCTTTTCCAACCACCAGATTGAATCAGTTGTCGGACAGGAAGAAAGCGTTCTTCATATGCATGGCGGCGGTGTACAGCACGGAGTGTAGCAGTGCGTCGGTTTGCTTCTTGAGGAAGTCGCATTCCTTCTGATTCGCGGCTTCAAGGGCCTTATGGACCTCGACGTCGTCCATGCCAGCGGAATCATAACCCTTGGCGGCAAGCTCGGCGTCGGTCAGGCGGATATTCTTGTGGCCGAAGGCCAGGGTCGTCTGCTGGTAGTTTTCGATCGTGGAGAGGTTGTCGTTGTAGTGCGCGTCAGCCAGAGCCGCGATGAGGCGGTCGGACCAATACAGATAGTCGGTAGTGACGACATCACGGGCACCGGAGAGATACTCGGGGGTGACGTCAATGTTCGTGTAGACCGGGACTAGCGTGTTGAACGGGTTGGACCCCAGGGCAACCCACTGGATGGCGCGGTATGCTTCCGGAGCGTATGGACGAATCTGCAGGATGGACAGCTCGCTGGTGCGGTTGATGCCGATGGTACGGTAACGGTGGCGAGACTGTTCGGTACCCTTATCTCCATAGCAATCGTACGGAGTGCGGTCATAGTGACTGTTCATGCAATACTTGACATCTTCGATGGTCACCTTACGCTCAGGCTGGCGAGCCCATGGAATGTCGTCGGATTCTGGGGTGTGCAGGGCTTCCGGGGAATCCCAATCCTCGTCGTACGGGTTGAGGTAGCGCTGCATGAACCAGGCACGCGGGGTGTTATACACGTGATCGGTGTCGGTGCGAGAGCCGAATACATCGCGCGGGTTGAAGTGGTCGGAGTCGCCGTCCAAGCTCACGGCCAGATGGTTGTCGGCGATGAACTCGCGCAAATCAGCGGAGCACATATAGTCCTTCTGCTCGCCGAAGGCGTCCTCGAGGTCGAAGTCGTCAATGCCGAGCTGGTTCGGCATAGTGACGTAGCAATCGTCTGGAACACGCCTGGCTATCCAGTGATGGCCACCGATGGTTGCGAGCCACCAGATTTCGTCGACGTCGGAAAAACCAATGGCGTTCGGCTCGTAGGTGCCGTACTTCTCAAGCAGTGCGCCGAGGCGTTCCACGCCTTCGCGAGCGGTCTTGATGTACGGAAGAACGATGGTAACGAGATCTTCCTCACCAATGCCGCCGGGGACTTCCGGCTGGTAATCGGCGTCGCCTTCCTTGCCAACGGCCTTCCTCAGCTCGACATACGGATCTGCGCCCAGCACACGTGGGTTGGTAGTGATGGTCTCGGTGGCAGTCATTGCGACGTTCTTTTCGTTGATGCCGGCTTCGCCCCACACGCCGGCACCGCGAGTGGCATCCGGGATGTTGGTGTAGCGCATCGGATCGTCAGGCAACTCAAGTTCGACGTGGCTGCACACGGAACGGTAGTGGCGTGGCTGATCCTTTGGCTGAACGACAGTCATCTTCTTGACGTTGAACATGCCGTTCGGCGTGTCCTCGTTACGGGCCATGATGGTGGAACCGTCATAGCTGGCCTCTTTGCCAACTAAAAGAGTGGTGCATGCCATAGCTAACCTCTTTCTTTCGGTGTTGTCATACCACAGCTCACCGCGCCGACATCGATGAGAAATCCAGTCGACTGTCGCCGCGTTCGTAGCTGTCTTCTATTATGAAGCATTTCCTTGAAGACATCCGGGCGTTTCCATATCGGATGTCTTCACACTGCGTCCGCGCTTTCGCGTGGAACCGCGCCAGATAGCCGGATCCTCCCCTTGCTTAGCAACGGCCACGCAGCAGAATTGCCGCGTACTGCATTCCATCGCCTGAGGACAGGTCCGCGCTGGCGCCCAACGCTCGCAGGCCGTCGTACAGTCGGTTGAGGCGGAAGCCCTGCTCTAGGTCGGCGACGGGCACGGGCGTGGCCCATACGCGCAGCAGATACTCGTGATCCTCGTTTGGTGGATTCGGACCCGTGTACCGTTGGGCTACTTGCGGATTAGTGACGCCCACGAGCCGCGAGTCCTGAGAATTTCTTCCTTGCACGGCCTCCGGAATCATCGAAATAACGGAACGGCTGAAATCGGCTGGAATCGACAATATGTCCGGGGCATCCGGGTCGAACATCACGGCGTCAATGGGCAGATTCGCCAAGCCCCAATGAATCCACTGGAAGCCACAGACAGGGATAGAGTCATCGTCGGTAAAGGCCCAGTGCAGATACCGCATCGCGGGGTCGACATCCCGGATACCGAACGGGAAGGACACGACGGTGGAACCGTTAACCTTATTCTCCTCCGGTGCCTGCTTGCCGTATTCGTTGGGAATCGTCGTGAAATCAGTGATAATCTGCATGACTTCAGTATGCCTCTGAATCCGAAAAAACCGCCCGGCCACGCCATGGGCGAACGAGGGAAACAAATAGAAACGATACCGCGATGCGAACCTCAGTGAAACAAAACAGATAGACCGAGGAGATTACAAACGGCAGACGTCGGCAAGCCAGCGCGAACGAACACTACTTGCTTAGGCACCGACGCGTCAAACGGCAGACCAGAGCCTCGAACACAAGCGGTAGCATTCCGTTGCCGTGCAGTCGGCGCCGAGCGATGCTAATAGCTTCCACCCGATCCAGTGCCTCGGCGCGGGTGATAGAGCCAGCTAGAGCGACGACAGCGTCACGTTGCTCGCGGTTGAGAAGACCGATGGCGTCCTGCGCATGAGCGTGAACGATTTCGACGTCGCGATACACGGATGCGGCGTCATCCAGAATGCGGTCGAACATGTCGCGTGTCAGACGAGTAGCTAAACGTTTCTTCTCGGCAGCGGCGCCGAGGTGATCGTACTGGGCGCGCACGGCGGACTCCATCTTAGCTAAACGTCCGTTGTCGGAATCGTAGCCCTGCTGTTCGAGAAACTCGCGCTGAGCGCGAGAAACATGCTCGTCGGCGGCATCCTGAGCTTGTCGCTGCACCCATTCGACGAGTTTATCAGCGAATATCGTGGCCTCGAATGCAGACGACGTTCTCAACAACTCTTCAACCAGACGGTCACGGCAGGCGATGGCTTCAGGATCAGACGCGTACCGGAACGCCAAGTCTACATTTCCTTGCGCTAGGCGCGCTGCACGGCGCGCGATATTCTTCGGTACCGGCTCCCGACCTTCGGTAGCCGACTCCAGGTAGTGTGCCACATCCTCGTCGCTGGGCAACGACAAACGAACCGTGCGCACGCGGGAAAGGATGGTGGGCAGCACGCCCTGGAGAGACGGGGCACACAGAATCCAAATGGTGCGCAGAGCTGGTTCCTCAATCTCCTTGAGTAGCACGTTCGTCGCACGCTCGGCTATGCGACTAATATCGTTGATAATGACGATGCGCCACGCACCCGTGGACGGCATCTGCTCCGACGAATCGACGAGGGCGCGCACATCTTCGATGGGGATGGCGACCTGGTCAGTCGCCAGAACCGTGACGTCCGGAGAGATGCCCGCCATCACCTCCCGGCAGGACGTGCAAATACCGTCGCCATGATCTGGACATTCTAGAGCCGCGGCGAATGCTAGCGCGAGACGGCTACGCCCCACACCCTCAGGACCAACGAAGAGCCAGGACTGTGTCGTTTTTGACAAATCAGACGCGGCCTGTTCCAGCGTTTTGATTACCGCGCGCTGGCCAATGATGCCGTCCCAGACGCTCATCAGGAACCCATCTTCCGCGTGGCCAGTAGCGCATTGACATCGGTCCGGATTGCGCTCCACACTTCGTCTACTCTCCGGGATGCGTCAATGACGACGATGCGATCCCGATGACGCTTGGCGAGGTCGAGGAACGCCCGGCGCGCACGGTTCTGGAACGGCTCCGGTTCCAACTCTAAACGATCAGTTTCACGTGAAACGACAAAACGGCGACGCGCTGCCGCTGGGTCCATGTCCAACAGGTAGGTGCGGTTCGGTTGCAGGCCGTCAGTCGCCCACTCACTCAACCGCTCGATGTCAAGGCTACTCAATTCACGGCCGCCGACCTGGTAGCCGACCGAAGAATCGGTGTAACGGTCAGAGATGACACACTCGCCGCGCTCCAACGCTGGACGGATGACATCGGCGACGTGCTCGGCGCGGTCAGCAGAGTACAGCAACGCTTCGGCACGCTTGCCAATGTGCGGGGCAGAGGGCTCGAGCAGCAGGCGGCGGACAGCCTCGCCCAGCGGGGTGCCACCCGGCTCATGGGTGATGACGACGGTCAAGCCTCGTACCGACAGGTAATCCCGCAAGCGCTGCGCTTGGGTCGTCTTGCCGACACCGTCGACACCTTCGAATGTGAGGAACAAGCCCCGCTGACAAATCGCATTCATGTTTCCGCCTTCTCTGCCGTCGTGGTGACAGCCTTCTTGGTCGACGCAGTTTTTCTCGTGGGTAACTTCTTAGCTCCTGTCTTCTTGACGGACGAGGTGGAGGTTCTGCGTGAGCGGCGCTTCGTCGTCCCCTGGGCACGTTTCTGCGCCAGCAGGTCGAACGCCGTCTGTGGATCGAGGCTCTCGACCGTATACGACTTCGGGATGGTGCGGTTCGTTATGCCATCGGTGATGTATGTGCCGTAGAATCCGTCCTTGATGACGACGGGCCTGCCGGTGGCCGGATCTGCGCCCAGTTCGCGCAGCGGCGGCTTAGGAGCGCGGGAACGGCTGTACTTCGGCTGTGCGAACTTCTCCGTAGCCTCCTGCAGCGTGACAGTGAAGATATCATCCTGCGAATCGAGGGGACGTGTCTCGGGCTTTGCATCGCTGCCTTCGATGGTCTTGGTTAGGTAGGGACCGTAGCGGCCGTTATTCGCTGTGATAATGCAAACCTGGTCCTCGCCGTGCTCGTTCTTCTCCGTGCACTGGCCCACCACACGCGGTAAGTTCAGCAACGCCAATGCCTGATCGAGGGTGATGGTGGCCGGATCCATGGTCTTGAAAAGGGATGCCACCCGCGGCTTCGGCATCTTTGTGGACGCCTTTCCTTTCTTCAGCACGGGCGTGCTCTCCCCTTTGTGTACCTGCTCCATCGACCCTGGCATAACGGCGGTCACGTATGGACCGAATCGGCCGGAGCGGACTTCGACGACGGTACCGTCTTCGTCGTTGCCCAGCACGCGCGTGCCACTAGAATTGCTGGCGATGAGCTCGCGTGCCTTGCCGGCAGTCAGCTCGTCGGGCGCGATGCCGTCCGGCACAGAGGCACGGCGGGGTGTGCCGTCGGCAGATAGATCCTTCGTGTCCTCGACGTACGGTCCGTAACGGCCCACGCGTACGTGAACTCCGTCGCCGATGTCGATGGTGTTGATGGCCCGCACGTCGATATCGCCTAGCTGGGATACTTGCGCCTGGAGACCGTCAGCGGCTTCCTGTTCATCCTGCACGGATCCGGCAGCGTGGCCGAAGTAGAATTTCGTGAGCCAATCGAGTTCGGATTCCTCGCCCTGCGCGATGCGGTCGAGACCATTTTCCATGTGGGCTGTGAACTCGTAGTCTATCAACTTAGGGAACTTTGTTTCCAAGAGCTTGACGACGCAGAAGGCCAGCCAGGATGGGATAAGCGCGCGGCCACGCTCGTATACGTAACCGCGGTCGATAATCGTGGAGATGATGCTGGCGTACGTCGAGGGACGGCCAATTTCCTTGGCCTCTAGCGTCTTGACGAGCGAAGCCTCGGTGTATCGTGGCTGTGGTTGCGTCTGGTGTGTCTGCACATCGACGGACTGCAACGTCAAGTGCTGACCTTCGGAGAGGTCGGGCAGGCGCGTCTCCTCGGACTTGCCCGCGGATTTACCGGAGCTGGTTCCGTTGCCGGGAGCGTACACGCGAGAGAAGCCGGAAAACGAGACGACGGTGCCCGAGGCCTGGAAGAGCGCCTCACCGAACGACGGAGCGGTTGCAGCAATCCTGGCCGTGGCCGTGAAGCCGACGGTGTCCGCCATCTGGGTAGCCAGCGTGCGTTGCCAGATAAGAGTGTAGAGGCGCAGCTGCTCCGGCGGAACGCGCGATGCGATCTCGTCTGGCGAACGGAATGTCGAGCCGGCAGGCCGGATAGCTTCGTGCGCTTCTTGGGCACCAGCAGACGTGGTGGCGAACTGGCGCGGCTTTTCGGACAGATAACCTGCACCAAACCGCTCCTCCACACTTTGGCGGGCGGCCTGGATAGCCTCACTTGACAACGTGACGGAATCGGTACGCATATACGTGATGTAGCCGTTCTCATATAACCCCTGGGCGGCGCGCATGGTGGCGCGGCTCGTCATACCCAGGCGGTTTCCGGCGGCCTGCTGCAGCGTTGAGGTTGTGAATGGCGGCGACGGATGGCGCCTGTACAGTTTGCGCTCCAGCGAACGCACTTCGAAGTTGGCGGCTAGAAGCTCGTCCGCCAAGCGTCGAGCGTCTTGCTCAGATAACCGTATTGGTTCGTCGGCGGTAGCCTTTGCCGTCAGGTTTCCGCGAGCGTCGAAGTCCTTGGAAACGGTGAGACGGCGGCCGGCTAGGGATATCAGTCGCGCCTCGAAAGCGGAATCGGAGCTGCTGTTGACATCGGATTCGCTAGGCATAAACATGGCAACGAGGTCACGGTACTGCGCCGGCACGAAGGCCATGCGTTCGCATTCTCGCTCGACGATGAGCCTGGTGGCCACGGATTGCACACGTCCTGCTGACAGCTTCGGTGCTACTTTGCGCCACAGGACGGGGGATAGCTCGTAGCCGTACAAACGGTCAAGAATACGACGCGTTTCCTGGGCAGATACCATGTGCTGGTCCACCTGACGTGTTTGCTCTAGCGACGCGAGAATGGCTTGCTTGGTGATCTCGTGGAACACCATGCGCTTGACGGGGACCTTCGGTTTCAGCGTCTCTATCAGGTGCCAGGCGATCGCCTCCCCTTCACGATCCTCGTCGGTGGCCAGGTAGAGTTCGCTGGCGTTTGCCAGGGCCTTCTTCAGTTTCGAAACCGTGTCGCGTTTGTTGGCGTTAATGATGTAGTACGGATCGAATCCGTCATCGACATTGACACCGAACTTGCCGAACTTAGCTTTTTTGGGCGTGGGAACCTGGGACGGCTGGGCGAGGTCGCGGATGTGTCCCACAGATGCTGCGACCGTGTATTCCGGGCCGAGGTATTCCTGAATTTTCGCGGCTTTCGTCGGGGATTCCACGATGACGAGCTTGGTTCCGGTTGCCATGCGTCTATTCCTTTCACGCCATTTGCACGCCGGGGAGAGTAGTCCTGCGGCGGCAAGCCATGTTCCGTGTGCAATATAACCGCATATATTTGACGACTACATTTGAGGATACGGGCGCGACGGTATCCTCGGGGGTGAGTCGGCTCAGTGGTTGGATGCCGGTTCCGGCGGCGGCCCAATCAAACCTACGGGAGACAGTGGCGAAGCTGTCAGTTGGCGGAAAATTACCACCAAGGACATGCCCAGCATCGAGGAGGACAAGATAGCCATGACAGATGCCTCGATTGCCGGGCGAACAGTCCACTGTGCCATGTACTGCAAACCCGGCAGGACCTGACTGACAAGATATCCAGCGTAGCAGAGACCGGCCGCACCTGTAACGAGCATGATTGTAGCTACGATTTGGATGCCCGTGCTACTGCGGCGTTTGCCTGGCTTGTCCATACCAGAGCCGCGTGTGAAAGCCAAGTCGATGAGCGCCATGCCCGTCACCATGAAGAACGCCACGACCACGTCGGACGGCCGGTGCCAGCGGCCAATCACCAGTGAAACGCCGACGATGCTCGTCAGCACGAAGCTAATAAACAACGCGACCCAGCGCCAGGACAGGCCCACAGCCAGCAGCAGGATGATGCACGCGGTGAAAATCGCGGTGGAGTGCCCCGAAGGAGACGTGTTCGCTGGGTTGAAAACGGTGCGTCCGTATACTGGACGCGGCAAAAAATGTTTCAGCAGGTAGGCACTCACGCCAGCGACTATGCCCAGAATAGCCTGCTGTAATACTAGAACCCATCGGCGGCGGATGAGGGCAATCAGCACACCGATGACGGTAACGACGCATATCGTTCCTACTACATACACCGGTGTTGTGCAGAAAATAACCAGCGGCGATAGCCAAGCGATGTGTGTCTCGAAAGTTGGACGGAACTTAGACCACACTAGGTTGTCGAATTCCTGGCCTTCCATCGTGCACACGGCGAGGCACCAGAGGCAGGCGGCTGCTACCAGCATGATGACACCTAGGATAGCCGCCCAAACTGTGACGGCGTGACGCGGGCGTGTCAGCAGCGGATCCTGTAGCGACTGCGGCAGCGTCTGCGACGTGCGGCCGTGAATTTTCTGATTGGCACGGGACTGGCCTTCGAGAGAGGAACCCTTGCGCGCCGGAACACGGGCGCCTCTGAAGCGAACGTCAACGTCCTGATTCTCCTCGAAGACAGCCATAGACGCCTCGACGGGATTTATGACGCTCGTCTGTTCGGCCGTATCCTGCTGCCGGTCATCACTAACAGGGGGTGGAGGCGGCGTCAGAGGCGAGGGAGTCGAGGGGAAGGAGCCGTTCCTCGACGGCGGATCGGGATTGGTGTTGGCACGAATGCTCATGCCATCGACTTTAGGAGCACCACGGGGAACTCGCCGGAGGAGAAAAGGTGATATGCGCAAAACGTCTGCACCACAAGCAAAGGCAATGGCGAAACAAACAGAAAACTCTCACGCACCCGTCAGAGGCCACTTACCCTTGCTGCATTCCTGCCCTGGGGGATTGGGTGACATAACGCCACGTGAGAGCTTTACCAGTGTACACGATTTGGCTCAGTCAGCAAATCAGTAGGTCTGGCCACAAGCGGCACAGCGTCTGAAATACTCGCGATCGCACCCACCCCACGCATCGATATCGGTTGTCTCCCCCCCCTAACGCTCAACGAGTTGCATCACAGCAGAACGATGCTGACAATTGAGCAGATAGACGGCCGTGGCCAGGCAGCTCCGAAGAATGTCGGTTCAATGCGCTGGACGAAAGTAACCGTCCCCTGGCCGTTCGAACAGTCCTCCAGTCCGCTAAGAATAGAATGATGACCAGCGTGGCCGAGGACTACGAGCCAGCGGTGAACAGGGAGTTCAGGGCCGATGCGTCCTTGTTCGGTGTGAGGAAAATAATGTTCTCCATGGTTGCACCACCGCGGAATTGTAAAGAGTTGTAAATAGTCTAGGCGATCAGGTAGCGCGCACGGTAGGTGTAGTTGGTTACTTTCTTGGAGGGGTATCCGGTAGTCGCCATCGTGAGGGTCGTCGAAAGCATGAAGGCCAAACCCCTCTGGGCCATACCCAAGACGATGTGGAAATCTTGCACGGTATTCAAATAGTTGACGTCCAGTACGGTGTTGTTGAGTGTGAACGGAACCCTCACACCCTACGTACTCAAAGCCAGGAAACTTTCGATAAGGACATTTCGTCGTGGCGGGGGGCTAAATCATCCGCGGTGTTTCCCCACTTGCGACTACTGTTTCCATGGATGTTGTGGCTGCTGACGTCGTTTTCACTGTTTTCCATTGATTCCACTAGTGGCTCTCTCTGCTCAGACCATTCCGACGCAGCTGTTCTAGCCGCAAATTCGGATGGAAATGATTCTAGACTTTAGGAAACAGATGTCCTGAAGTGGTTAAGCACCACTGTCCCGCTGATTGTTATCGCAGAACGAATCGTCGCGCCACAGCTGTCACGAAGTCGTTACGATATCATCCAACAGCACAGTGCGGCGCAAAGGCAGAAAAATCCGTCGAACAAGTCGAAAAGAACCATCAGTGGAAAACGCAGCAGAGTCAAACGCTCACACGGGATATCCTGAGGTGGAAGTTCGTACACATCCGCGGTGCAAGCCATGTAGATTCAATACGTGCAGTGGAATATCTCCCAGGAAAACGCTGGCATTCGCGTGCCTTCCTTCAGCCCACACACTGCTTCTCCCATCATGCACCCGTGGTGCGCAGCGGACTCTGTGCTCTCCCAAAAGTACGATGGGAATGTAGACCCCATCGCGTATGGAAACGACCCTGTTTCGCGCAGAATGCTGTTCGGCTACCGGCCGGGAGCAGCACGTACCAAAACGAGGAGAAGAAATGACCGATCTCGTCATCGTCGGAGCAGGCCTCTTCGGCCTGACTGTCGCGCAACAAGCCGCGGAAAACGGCTACAGCGTGCACATTATTGACAAGCGTCCGCACATCGGCGGCAACGCTTATTCCTATTTTGATAAGGAAACGGGTATCGAAATTCACCAGTATGGCGCGCACCTCTTTCACACCAGCAATGAGCGCGTATGGGAATACGTCAACCGCTTCACTAACTTCACCAACTACGTTCACCACGTATACACCACACACAATGGCGAGGTTTATCCACTTCCAGTTAACCTCGGCACCATCAACCAGTTCTTTCACGCGCACTACACGCCAGACGAGGCCAAGAGTCTCATTGAGAAGCAGGCAGGCGAGTACGCCAATATCGAGCCAAAGAACCTCAATGAGCAGGGTATCAAGCTCATCGGCAAGCCGCTATATGAGGCCTTCACTAAGAACTACACAGCCAAGCAGTGGCAAACCGATCCAAGTCAACTACCGGCCAGCATTATCCGACGCTTGCCAGTACGTTTCACCTACGATAACCGCTATTTCAAGGACAAGTACGAAGGCCTGCCGACCGATGGTTACAGTGCTTGGTTCGAACGCATGATTGACGACCCGAAGATCGAAGTTACCTTGAATGTCGACTTCTTCGACAGCTCCCAGCCGTTTAGCAAATCTCACGTGCGTGGCAACATCCCTATCGTCTACACAGGTCCAATTGATCGCTACTTCGACTATGAGCTGGGCGCACTCCAATGGCGCACGGTTGACTTTAAAGAGCATCGTTACGACGAAGTCAACCACTTGGGCTGCCCGGTTATGAACTACGCTGACGCGGACGTGCCTTATACTCGTTCCATCGAATTCAAGAATTTCAACCCGGAACGCGAGAAAACTGCCGCCCAGAAAAAGACCATTGTCTGGGACGAGTACTCCCGCTTTGCCAGCAAAGGCGATGAGCCATACTACCCGGTCAACACCGACCAAGACAAGGCCAGGTTTACCCAATACAGCGCCATGGAGTACGCCGAACCACTGACCGTCTTTGGCGGCCGTCTGGGCAGTTACGCCTATTACGACATGCACCAGACCATCAACTCGGCTCTCGTCACCTGGGAGAAAAAAGTCGAGCCAATGCTCCAGCAGTGACGGACACAGCGACGCTATAGCGCGCAGGCCCCATAGCAGGTCCAGTCTGCTATGGAAATTCTGCTAGGAATATGTCCTGCCGATGGTCTTCTCCCTCGGTGGGACATATTTTTAAAACGGTTATCGTTTTCTAGGGATTATTGCCGTTTCCTGCCGTTGACAGCGGGGCAAGAGAGCCGGGGCATCGATGTTTGTCGCTTCCGCAAAAAAATGGGCTAACCAAGACCTGCTCGTTATGTCGTTCACCGTCGTGGTGTTCATTGCTGCCGCCTTGTTCGCCGAGCCGAGGGTGTATGCTATCTTCACGCCAGACGAAATGCTCAACGACTCCATTGACCTTCTCTTCATCGTGGAAATCCTCATCGCTTTCGTGCTGGATTTCGTCGATGTGGGCGACAAACGCTACCTTAACCACAACCTAGATTCAGAAATCCTTAACGAACGGGCGTCGTTCCGTCAGTTCGGCACCAAGTCGTTCCGCCTCTTCCTATACCTGATCTTCATCATCCCGTTGGTCCTCATGCTCTGTAGCGTCAACACCAAGTACGAGCACCTGCTCGTGGACGCCTATGTGGCATTTTTTATCGGCGCGTTACTGGTGCTGCTCGACACCCTCTATTCCTCGCTCGGTCTGCTCGACGCCCGGCGTGACAGTACCGGTCACGACGAGTATGCCAAAAGTATTGTGCGCAAGAACATCTTCTCAAACTATCAGCGCATCGTACGCAAGTATCTCCTGGGCGGCACAGATAGCCCAATTGATTACGTCACTTATACTATTAGCAGCTACAACAGGAACGAGCGTATTGAGTACCTCACGGCCCTCTTCGACGGTGAATATGCCAACGCTAACATCCCGCTTCTGCAGGCCGCACTGGCTGGCAGCCTCATCAGCTCTACCACCCGCGACCGTCGGATGAAGCACTACTACGATTATCTTAAGGACAAATGGGGCTTCCTTGCCACCTTCGACCGCCAGCACAACGGCGACAACTTCGCCTTCCTGCAGGACCAGCTCGAGCGTACGACGCGTGGTCTACACTGGGTGGCCACGAACCTGCTCGACGGCTACTTGTCCCTCTTCGCCGGCCAGCCTATTGACGACGGCGACTTTGCCTACTCTAAGTCAGTAGACCGTATCTTTTGTTACGCGCAAACCGTTATTAATAACTCCGTATTAGCCCAAGGGAACCTTGAAGACATCCTAACGGTCATCACCATTGAGACCACGCGCAACAACTACAAGGTGCTGGCCGTGAGGCGCACGGAGTCCAGTTCCGCGACCACAGAATTCACCACGCCGGCAGAACCCGTCGCCGCGAAAACGGTTACCCACAAGCCCTCTGCCACGAAGTTAGCTCAATCCGGTAAACGTGCCAAGGGAACTAAGACACGCACCTCGGTACGCTCCATTGTCAACAACACGAACACTTACACCTATGAGCTGGGCCTTCACCTGTTCATCCGCACGCTCAACTCCAACGAGTACCTCAAGCAGGTTAATCGCGGCAACTATGAGGACTTCCCCACCGAGCTTGCCGCCCGCGCACGCAACAATCATTCTGCTATCAAGAACGCCAGCCGTCTCGACTCGTCCTACCTAGAAATGCTGGAGAATGAACGGCTCAAAAACGACGTGGCACTGTGCAGCGTGTTTGGCGCACTGACGCTCAATTCGCAAATCGTCTACCTGTTGGCAATCTGTTCCAAGTACATCGATGAGGACGCCTTCTGCCGCCCGCTCGTCACAAACTTCCTCTTCCTCAACAAGGCCTTTACTGCCCATCTCGTCGACGGCAAAATCATGAACCAGAGCAGGTCAGTTGATCCGGCTGACTTGGCTACGCGCCTAGCTGGCAAACTGGCGAATACCTCGCTAACCCCGGACAATGTGACAGCGATCCTCATGGCCCTCGCTCGACAGGACAAGATCACCTTCGAAACCTACCGGACCATGAAACGTAACAATTTTGGCTTTCTAGAGTATCTGCTGCTGCGCATCATGTTCACATCAATCTCGGCTGTGGATGAAGCCATCCCCACGGAACCTAAACGCTTCTTCGGGAATGCGTCCCTGGAGGAGACACAGGAGTTCCACCAGTACATCGCAAAATTCCGTTCACAGTACGGCACGCGCCTCACCAAGATCACACAGAAACTCTTCGATTTGTGACAAACTGGACGGGCGCGGAACCGACCTCAGATGGTCGGCTGAACCCCGCTCACTCCTTCACGCCAAAGATCTTTTCCCACACATCGACGCTAGCCAGGTCGTACTCGCGGTACTCACGAGACAAGTCCTTCCAATGTTTGAGCAGCTCACGTGTCAAATAGTAGTTCTCACGCATGAGGGAATAGAATTGCGCGTTATCGCGCTTAAGCCAAGCCACGGAGTTGCCGTCCGGAGAAGTGACGAGTGCACTGTCTACACCCATGAAGCTCATCCAGGAAGCGTTGTGGGCTGCAATTTCGACGTCGGGCTGTTCCTGAGAGTCCAATGGACGAGGATCCAATTGATGCTGCTCGTCGGCGACGTCCTGACTGGTCTCAGTATGATGCGCACCCGGATTATCAGAATTGTGTGGATCAGTACCCCTCAACGCTGCTGACTTCAACGTACTAATCGCACCCTTCGCTAACCCCTGCGCGATACCTTTGACAGCTGCGAGGCGGCGTTCCATACGAGTCGTCGGATGTAGGCTCGGCGGTATCGCCTGGCGACGAGCTGGAGGAAAGTCTTCGAGGCTTGGCTTGAAGCGCGCATCCGTAAACCGCGACTGCAGTTCGCGCACCTCACTCAACTTGGTCGGCAAGCAGTCGACAAGGTATTGCGGACCAGCGAGCAGGTCGGTGAGGGCCAAATGGCGTAAGGCCATGGACGAGTACTGTAAACGCAGGCCAAGGTTGGCCTCGTCGAAAAAGGATTCGAATAGCACGCGTGTCACGGGTTTGCCCGGCTCGTGCAAGAGCATAGCGAGGAATCGGTTGCGCTCGGCGAAGTACTCCTCCCAGGTGCGTGTCTGGTCCTTCTCGTGCCAGGCCTGATGCCACACGGCCACACCCGGCAGCTGGACAGTTGGGATGCCAGCCTTTTTCGCGCGTAAACCATACTCGATATCGTCGAACTTGATGAACACCGGAAGCGACAGGCCAATCTTGCGGATGACGGAAACGGGGATGAGGCACATCCACCAGCCGTTGTAATCCTCATCCACGCGTTGGTGTAGGGGTGGGCAGTCGCGTAGCGGCTCAGTAGCGAAGTCGTGGTTGTACGGCAGACCGAGGGCCGGATAGTACCACATGCGCTTCCAGTCGAGGCACTCTCCAGAGCTAAAGAGGGACGTACGGTCGTCGAGATGGAACATCGCACCGCCCACAATCACAGGTTGCACGGTGTAGTCGGCGAATTGGAGCGCGCGCAGGATTGCCTCCGGTTCAGAGAGGGCGTCATCGTCCAGCAGCATGCAAGATGACGACTTCCCCGCTTGTAATGTCTCATACATGCCACGAGAAAATCCGCCAGAGCCGCCGAGGTTACGCTGGCGCAAGTACGTCAATTGACGGCCCAAATGGGCCGCCACAGCGTTAAAGCCACGCTGGTCGCTAACGAAGTCGTTGCCTTGGTCGATGCAGTACACGGTATCAAGGCGCTCGAGCAGGAGTTTGTCGGCCGCGATAGCTTCCAGCTGGTTGAGGCAATACGTCGGACGGTTAAACGTAGTGACGGCCACGGATACGGTTCCCGGATCGGCCGCCACGCGAACGTCCATCGGCACCTGCCAAGCCGCATGGGAAACAACCAGACCATCAGCTGCCCCGTCGGAGGCCTGCGCGTCGAACCACACGTAACCGCCGTCCATCATGCCCGTCAAGGGCACCGTCAATATTACGTGCGTCACGTTCGAGGGTGCGGAGGATGCTGCGTGTCGTCCGGTAGGTGGAACGGTGCCGCTGGTCATGGATTCAGTAGTGGCAGCATTGGCTTCAACATCAGTGGCTGCAGTAACTGCCTTCCCCACACTGAGGGAAGCAACTTGAGAACAGAGTCCACGTCCGTCGGAGCGAGACACAGAAATGACGCCGGAGCCGACGACATCAGCCACCAGGCGCACGAACCTTACGGCAGTCCACCGTGTCCAGTACCCGCCAGGGAATGCGTTGAAATAGCTACAAAACGAGGTCTTCTTCCCGGAAGCTATACGCACGGAGTTGCGCGAGAGCACCGAATACGACGTCGTCGTGGCGCCCTGGGCAGCGCTACCGGTCATCGCGGAGCGCACCAGCTTCTGGTAATTAGACTGGTTCATCGCCCTGAAGTCGAGGCGGCACAGGTTGACGCGCGGGTCGAGCAGGGCGTCAGACTGACGTGGAACGGTCCAATCCAGCGCGTAGAGTGGCAAGACTTCGTCATCAGGTCGTCCGTCCACGCCGATTGGAAATACCACGCGGACCACGTCTTCCCATTGCTGTGCGCCGTTCATTACATCCTCACTCCTCGCTGTTCGTCGATTCGTTTTTGGAGCTACGTTTGGCGTCGTTAGCTGTTTCTTTGGCAACCTTGCGGGCCTCAAATTCAGCCATTTCTTTAGCCTCACGCTGGGCCTGACGCTTCTCCTCTAATTTTTCCCATGCCTTGTCGAGTATATCCTTTTGGTCGAAATCGGCACCAATCACGGCCCGCATCTCATCGTCAGTTAAGTGGACGTCGTCGAGCGTAACCTGTGCGACCTTATCCGCGTTGCTGAGGTCAATATCTTGCAGCCGCTGCAGCACACCCACGGCAACCGGCACGATGCGGTCCGAGCCGGCAGCCTGCTTAACGCGCAGCTTCGAGAGCTTCGCAGCGTTGAGCTTGGCCTTACGCGTGGTCTCACGTTTCTCGAGCTTCTCGAGTAAATCCAAGCGCTGGCGGTCTAGCGGGTCGTTGCTAGCGGCAAGTAGGCGTCGCGCTTCGGCTGTCACCTGCGGGGCACCCGGGTACCAGCCGTTCCACTGCAGAGTCTCGACGTCGTCTTCGCTGGACTCTGAGGTAATCTCGATAACACGGTCGCTTAGTAGCGCGTAGTCGGCGTTACGGTCGTCGCGAACCACGAAAGAGCAGGCGTTGCCGCCTGTGGCTACAGCCACCATGTTGGTGAAGCCGTCATCATCGGGACTAGGTACGCGCAGCGACGTGTACAGCGTAAACTCGCCGTTGTTGAAGAGATTGACCGGGAAGCTGAACTTCACAATGTGATGACCATGTTTGAGCATACGGAAGGTCTTCGAGCCGGTATCGTAAGTGATGCCCCCGCGACGGGTGTCATTGACGGAGATGGCCAGGTAGAAGTCACCCGGCTCATCGAACTGGTACTCCACGCCGAACTCGAAACACTCGTCGCTGGAACACACCGGTGACGAGATAGCGAAGGTCCGCAGAATCGGGCAACGAGAATTGAGACCCTCCGGGTAGTGCGCGTCGGTGACGGTCTCGTGATTGTGCTTAGCGGCTTCCTTACGGTCGGCCTCCAGGTTAAGTAGCGTATACTCCTCTGCCACGCTGTTCTTGTCGCCGATGGTGGCAATCTTGCCGTCCTTGATGAGCATGGCACGCGTGCAGTAGCGCTTAACGGCGCCCATGTCATGAGTGACGAGGATAACAGTCTTCTTCGGGTTCCTCTTGATTTGAGTGAAAAAGTTGTTGCACTTGCGCTGGAAGGACTCATCGCCGACGGCAAGGACCTCGTCGAGCACGAGGATATCCGCTTGGGCCTTGACGGCTACGGAGAACGCTAAACGCACCTGCATGCCGGACGAGTAGTTTTTTAGCTTCTGGTCCATGAAGTCTCCGATTTCGGCAAACTCGACAATGTCGTCATACATCGCATCCATCTGAGCGTGGGAGAAGCCGAGCATGGCGCCATTGAGGTACACGTTCTCACGGCCAGTCAGCTCTGGATTGAAGCCGACACCCAGCTCGATGAACGGCACGAGCTTGCCCTTGGCGGACACAGAACCTTTATTTGGGTAGTAGATCTGGGAGATGATCTTCAGCAGTGTGGACTTTCCCCCACCATTGCGGCCGACGATGCCGAAGAACTCGCCCTGGTGCACCTGGAAGCTGACGCCCTTGAGTACATGCTGGATGCGGTAGCCGCGGATGCCCTTCGTCCAGTTGATGAAAGCCTGCTTGAGTCCGGTGGCCTGCTCGGTCGGCAGCTTGAAATCCTTGTAAACGTCATCGCATTCGAGCACGACGGGCGCGTCCATGAAAGGGAACTTCTTCTGTGCGCCGGAAGTGACATTCTTGTCGTCAACGTCTGAAACGACAACCGTGCTATTGGCACATGCGACGGCGGATGTCTCGGTACCGTGAGCTGTGAAGTCCGCTAGGGCGATCCCAGTGGCGTCCTCCATCTCAGTCTGGTCAGTGTTCTTATCGGCACTCATCACATGACCTCCGCGAAGCGCTTGCTGTTTTTGTTGAACGTAGTCACGCCAATGACCATCAGCAGGACCATGATGAAGTACGGAATAAAACAGACCCAAACGTCGTGGCCACTGAAAAAGGTCCAGATGATGGGCTGTGTGGCTGGTGCGATGAGATTGTGACGGATCTCCTGAATGGCTTCGCAGAAGGGATTGAGCAGCTCTAGGCGTGCAAGCTTGGAGATGATGCCGCCACGGTGGATGACGTAAGTCAGTGGGTACACAATCGGCATACCGTACATGATTACCTGCTGCAGAACGTCCCAGATGTGAGCGATGTCACGGTAGTAGGCGTACATCGTCGCCATGATGAGCGTCAAGCCCAGCGTCGTGAAGTAGAGCATGGCCACGTTCGGGATGAGCAACAGCACGCGCCAGGTGAAGTGGACGTGGTAGCCGAAAGCGAAAAGCAGCACAACGCCCAGATTGATGCCGTAGGTGATGAGCGCGCCCATGGTGGCGGCCACGACCACGATGTAGTTCGGGAAGTGTACTTTGCGCAGCATGTCACCACGGTCGACGATAGACCGCAGGCCTACGTTCGTCGAATCAGTGACAAACTGCCAAGAGCTGATGCCCAGCAACAAGACCACTGGGTAGGTGCGGGTGCCGTCGGACATGCGTAGAAACCGCGCGAACACGACGTACATGACGCAGAACATCATCAGCGGTTCTAACACTGACCAGATCACGCCCAAAAAGGAACCCTGATAACGGAGCTTAAAGTCTGTATGGACGAGCGCTTTGAGGATATACCAATTGTGTTGGTATCGCGATTCGTACTTAGTCGACTCAACTTGATTCACGCGTTATATGGTAACAACCACGGGTTATCCCTCTGAAAAAGAACTGGCTTCGCGGTCTCCCGGAACGACGGAGATCACCCTAGAACCCTCTGCTGGGACCGGAATCCAAATGGTTGCTGCCTCGGCGGCCGAGACTGCGTCAGGGCAGGTTACGCAGGACCGCGACGCTCGCCACTTATGGACCAGGAGAGGACGACACCTTTGCCAGCAGCGTACTGGAGTATGCCCGCACCCTCGCACTAATTATCACTGGGGAATTCTG
>JAFNPO010000022.1 GCA_017386585.1 Aeriscardovia sp. | reverse complement strand
TTTTCTTCCTTGTTTTCCCTAGGTTTCGCCGTATTTTCCACAGTTTTTCAACCATCATATCCAACCGTTCGAAAGAATAATATCCAGGGATAGCAAGAACATACCAGATCGGGTCACGACGTTGCTGCAAGTCTTTCAAGTCCTTCAAGTCCTCGAGCTTATAGTATACGACCCCGTCTATGACATCCCCCCAGGTGAGGAGCAACGCTTGAAGCTCACAGGTACGCAAATGACGCAGTTTCGGATACCGATGTAGTAAATCTTTGAAATCCTGGCGAACCCACTCGGCGGCGGGTTTCTCCCCATTCTCCCTAGCCATACGGTCTGCTTCAATGATGTCGAGTATGTCGTTGATTTCCTCCGGATCTTCTTCTATCTCATCGAGGCACACATCGTCGTAGGCTTCTAAATACTCCATGTTCTCAAACCACTGATCTTCCCCGTAGGCTTGCGCTTCCGTGTCCTCGTATACTTGATGTTCATAGTCGTTCATTTTCTCCTCCTTTATTTCGTTACTCTCACTGTATCTGGAAACAGGAAACGACACGCCGAGCGTAAACGCACGAGAGCGTATTTCATACGCCTCGAAGCAAGAAAAACATGCTATACTGGGAAACGTCCGCTACAGCGAAGGACAACCGACCAATAGCCGGGTTAGGAGTTGATGTTCGACTGGGCAACCGATAAACGGGGTTCGAACATCAAAAGAAGGGTCCTCATGGAAACTCCATCGGGACCCTTCTTTCATATTTCAATCACCTGACCGGACACGCGCCGCCAGCACAATCCGACAGATCCACCAACGTCATATCCTCATCCTCCTTTTCCCGCAACCGGTTGAACACTTTCTGCGGGTCATCATGAATCAGACTCATCCGCTCCTCATACTGAGCGGCACCAATGGTTTCCTTCGGCATCTGCTTATATCCCCCATCCACATAACCAAGCAGACTCGTGGACTTGATTCGCCCCGCAAACTCAGCGAGAATCGACGGCAACTCCGCTTCCTCTTTCTTTTGGAATGTGACCGTACACGACACCGCATTATCCGACCAGTATTTCTGAAGAAACGCCTGGGTCGCCAACTGTTCTTCAGCTGAAACAGTACCAGCGGACGCGAAACTATCGGACTGCCAGTGCGCCGCCTTCACAGGAAACTCCACCACCATCGTATGCTTCGTGTACACGTCCGGCTCCATATGATAACCACACTTTTTCAGAGCTTCAAGAAGCGGATCGTTATCCTGGAAGCGAATACGCTGAATAAAATGGCCAGCCCACTGGAAGTGCATACCCTCAGACACACCAGCCAGTTTCGCTACCGTGCCGGACGGTTTCACCGTCGTCAGTTTAATATTCGGCTCACAACCCAGTTGTGCGGAATACTCTTCATCCGCAGCAACCGCCTGACGATACATGCTATCGAGGACGCGCGCAATCTCCATATCATAAACCGGTTGACGCTTCCCATCCTCTTCCTCCCAGCCGGTCACACACCTTTGCCCAAACCGGGACAGGAACCAATCTTGAATACCCGACAAGGACACACCCAGACGCCTGTTCCGTGTAATAGCGTTCCTGGAAACCTCCCAATCATAAGAACCAAAGGTCACACGCTTCGCATAACGGACGGCTAGGCTGGTAACTTGGCTCATACGCCAGCCCTGCTCCTGGGCGATGGCCGGGAAGATTTCGAACAGGTTGCACGGTTCCCCGTTTTCCAAAGTGATCTCGCCGCACGGGTTGGTGCCTTCGGCGCGAGGGTCCGCATTCTCCTTGTAACCGTCCACCAGGCGACCGTAATGGCGAGACAGGTTCAAATCCACAACACCCGGCTCCCCGTTGACGATCACTTCGTGAGCGACCTGCTCATACTGTTCCGGCTTCCCATCCACAACCACACTATTATTGGACGCCCACCGGTGATGGGCGAGTTTTTCTTGGTCTTGTTTCATGGTGCGGAAACCATCATCATCCCAATCACCTAAAGCAAGCTCCGCGGAACGCCTCACATTACCGGCCACAACCGCTTTGCCGATCAGATTGCTGATGTCGGTGCAATCCACGGAAGTCAAACGCTCTCCGGCCTTCTGGTTGAGAATCCGGTTCACGTCGTACAGCATTTCCACCAGGGGTGCGGCACCGGACGCGGTACCACCAAACCCGTGAATACGTGCACCACGCGGACGCACATTCGACACGTCAATAATCACACGATTACGCGGAAAATCTTTGAAATGACTGTCAATAACGGCGGCAAGAGCGTTTACCCAACCTTCACGTGAGTCTTCCACCTCGTAAATCCAAGAACCAACCCACTCCTTGGAAGCGCATAGTTCTTTCGTGTCGTAGGCTCCCACATTGCGGCATTCTTCGGCACTCGCGTTTTCTTTCCCAACACGGCACGCCAGCTGAACCTCATGTTTCACCTGCGGAATTTTGGAAACATTATCATGTGTCACGCTGAACCCGACACCGCCGCCCTTCATGAGCTCGTCGAACATGAACGCCCACGGCATCGACACCGCTATTTCGTCCTTGGAATCCAGATAGCCGGGGACAATCCTGCTATCCCCATATTTTTGTGGACGGATCGCAATAAACCAGCAGTTGTTCAACGCATCCCCATGCTTCTCCTGGTAGGGGGTTCCGGACACCCACAGGTTCCTCCCGGACGGGGTTGCAGCTAGTCCGTAGATCAGCTTGTACAGGTTTTCCGCTTCCCCGGTCAATTCCTGGGCGACGCTAGGAGCCGGGTCGCCTTTGAGCCTGGGGTCAAGATTAATGTTTCCCTCAACCACACGTTTCACCGTTTCCGGCCACTCCTCGGTACGGCCTTTATCTTCCAGGAAACGCGCATAGGTGCGCTTATACGTCACCCACCCTAACGGCCCCCAGTGAGGTTGAATAGTCTTCGACTGCTTGTCAATGAACTCGTTCGACAAAGTAATACGCATGTTTTTCTCCTTTTCTGTTCACCAGGCGGGATACACGGCGGGATTCATCTCATGAAGAAGCTGCTGAGTCTCCCAACGTGAATCCACCTCGCCATTAATGAATTTCGGCGCGTTTGCCATATTCGTCTGAACATTCTGCATAGGCTGAGTGTTCGTAGTGTTCGCTGAGCCTACAGCGCTCACAGTGTTCGCGGGAAGAGTCTCCAGGTTCGTCTCCTGTTTCACAGTCTCCTGAACATGCTGGCTACCATCCTCCCACTGCATGGGTTGCGTCGTATTGTCGAACGGCTCCCAATCTTGAACAGAGACACTCGCAGCAGACTCCTGAACCGATTCAACAGCTACAGGTGTGTTGTTCTCTTCGAGAGACGCTGGGTCGGTTGACGCGCTTGCGCTCGACAGTGCAGGCTTATCCAACGCCATAGCCGCAGCCTTCTCCGGGTGAGAAAGAAACTCTCCTTCTTTTTCCGGGTGAGTTTGAACAACCGCCGCTATCTTCGAAGCCATGTCGCTCACAGTGTTCACAACAGTCTCCGACGCATGGCGAACCACCGCCGCCGCAACATCCTTAGCCTTTGCCTTCCATTTTTGAACATTCGGCAGAAAATGGGAGGAACACTTATCCGCTACTTGATGCACAAAATCTTTACGAAACCGGTACTCGTTATGCGAATGTTTCGAATTAGTGAACCGGCGGCGTTTAATCGTCAAAATCCCTAACGCTTGAAGTCGCCCCACCGCCTTAGACACTTCCGACCACGTGTACCCGGTCATGTCGGATAAGCGCTGAATACTCGGAAACGCCAGACCCCTACTGTCCGCAAAAGTGGCGATAGCTAAAGCCACTTTCACACCGATAGGGTCCTCGTAATACTGTTCAACCGCTTGAGCGAGCTTCTCCGCGTCAATATGCAGCGGGCGATCGTCAATCTCTTGCGGATAGTCGGTGATGCGTTCTGGAACATATCCCATTGTGAGCCTCCTTCAAAACTGGCATCTCACACTGTATCCCTGTGGGGAATGAAAACGCAAGCCTCGGCGTGTCGAAATCGTTGGAGATAGTTCACGTAGTAGACGCTTCTTGACAAAACGGTAAACCTGTGATATCCTGAAATCTTTTAAATCATAGAGATGTTTGAGATGAGAAGGTGAAGGATACTTTTCCTGTCTGTTCTTCAGTGCAAGCGTCTGTTTGGTCGGACGTGTCACCGTGCTATCGCACGTGCCACCGTCCTCTCCTCGAAGTAAACCTATCTTGACAAACACGTGAACTTATGGTACCCTGAAATGCTCTAAATCATAGAGATGTTAGAAATCTTCGCGCGCGAAGGAAAACAACCCTCATATCAAAAACGGACCATACCTGACAGATAAAAGCTGAACGGACACGGAATCATGCGAACCATAATGCGGGGGACACCCCCGAACCCCCCCCACATCATCGAGAGCAGGAGGAACTTGAGTCTGCGACGAGGTTTCTGTTCTCCGGTGTAGGCTTTTTGTTCTTCTCGTTGATCTGTTCTTTAGTGCATGGATCGTTCGGTTGGACGTGTTACCGTCTT
>JAFNPO010000021.1 GCA_017386585.1 Aeriscardovia sp. | reverse complement strand
GATACGACTGCGGCAGCTGCGGACACGTCTGCAGCGGTTGCTGATACAACAGCAAACAACTAGCGACTAACGGCTAGCGACAAATAACTAACAACCAATGACTAATGACTAGCAACTAGTCTATTCCGCGCAACGCTTGGAGTTGTTGGGGAGACCCATCAGTTCGAACGCGTTCTTGCAGCGAAGCTTCAAGTCTTCGGCTTCGTCCTTGGGGGTCGTTTTCAGCAAGGAACGGTAGTAGAGGATTGTCGACGTCATGTAGGGAATGTTCCCGTCGATGGACTTTTCCTCGGCAATGCGGTAAAGCGAATCCGCTTCGCCGTTCCGGCCTTCCAAGTCGGCAATGCGAGCTGCGGTCATGGCGTAGAACCCGCCCTTCTTGCTGCTCTTTTTCCCGACCATCTTGAGGGCTTCTTGGGCGTCGTCGCTATGGCGTGCGCCGGCATAGCTGATGGCGCATTCGGCATAGAACGAAGCGATGGTCGCCTTGTCCGTCTTCTTGATGGAATCCGGGTCGGCCTTGTTGCAAAGCTTGGCGCCGTCGGCATAGTTCTCGCGGGCGTTGGCCAGTGCGACCTTGGCGCGCGTGAAGTTGGCGGCAGTCGTTATGTCCAGGACTTCGGGGCGCACGACAGAAATGAGGGAGTCGGCGAAATCAAGATCGAGGCTCTGCGTACGGATTTGCGCCATGGCGAGCAAGACGCGCCCTTCCGAAAGCAGGTCGGCTTCCTTGCGGCTAGCAAGGAGCGCGCGCTCGAGCTGGTTGTAGGCCTTGGCGAACTTGCCCGCGTTGATGGAACGCTGCGCGCGCCCGGCGAGCACCCCGGATTCCGAGGCGCTTGCCGCAGCCGACATGCAGAGGAGACCGATTATGGCGAGCTTTCTTACCATAGCGTCTCCACCATGAAGGGCACGGAATCCTTGCTAGGCATGTTCCTGCGGATAATCCAGATGTTCGAGATGCCTTCCATCAGGTCGTCGGCATTCTGGAGCGTTCCTTCCGTCGTTTCCATGAAGTCCGAAATGTTCGAAGTCATGAGGTCCATTTTTCCGACGATTCCGTCTACGCGGCCCATAGTCGTATCGATGGATTTCACGAGACCGTGCACACTCCCCATGAGGGTGTCCACCTTGGCCGGGATGGGCTTGAGGTCGGTGACGATTCCGGAGAGGTCCGAGGTCATGTTGTCAATCTTGGTGACCATCGGCGGGATATTTTCGCTAAGCGTATCGAGCAGCTTGCTCGTCTTGATCAAGGTGTTCTTGCCGGCGTAGGTAATGTCGTCGAGGCGGTTCAGCTGGCGGTTCAGGTTGTCGTAGAGGAGCCTGGAGCCGAACAGGGCGCCGATGGTGGTTCCCGTATCCTTGGCCATGCCGAGCAGGGTGTCTGCCGCGTCGATAAGGGAGTTCACGCGCCCGAGCAGTTCGTTGGTCGTCTCAAGGACGGTTTCGATATCCTGGGCCTTGCCTGCGGGGAGGAAATCGCCTTCTTGCAAGACGCGTCCCTTGCCGCGGCGGACGTCGATATTGATGACGCGGGCCGAAATCAGGTTCTGGTCGCGGATGGCGAAGACTTCGGCGCTGTCGGTAATCCAGTTCTGGTAACGTTATTCCGATGATCAATAACAGACATGTGCTTCTGCTTCTTGCTACAGCGACAACAGGTCATACAACAGAGCAGGCCATTGAATGTAT
>JAFNPO010000020.1 GCA_017386585.1 Aeriscardovia sp. | reverse complement strand
GGGTGTGGACGAGGATGAGAAGGCCAGCGTCGAGATCGCCAGCGGCCCCTTTGTCCTCAACACGCGCAACCGCACGCTGGAGAAAAACGGCTCGCGCCTGAAGCTGACGCAGATCGAATATCTGCTGATGAAGCTCTTCATGGAGAACCCCGGCAAGGCCATGAGCCGCGAGGACATCCTCTCCGCCGTCTGGGGCAGCGATTTCAGCGGTGAGCTGAAAACCGTGGACGTGAATATCCGCCGCCTGCGCATCAAAATCGAATCCGATCCGACCGAACCGGAATTCCTCACCACGGTCTGGGGCTACGGCTATAAGTGGGGCTACTGATCGCGTTCTCTGTTGACTATTCACGGTATTCAGGTGGTTATTTGATGTTCAGAAGGCTGAAAATACAGCTGCTGCTGTCCGCATCGGCGGCGCTGCTGCTGCTGATCCTGGGGATTTATTTCATTGCCCGGGGCTGGCCGGTACCGGGCGTGCTGGTGATGCTGCTGCTCTGCGCGTACCTGGTGCTGCTCAACCTCTGGTTCTGGCGCTACGTCTCGGATCCGATCCGGGACATGACGCAGACGGCCAGGCGCATTGCTGAGGGCAGCTACGGCACCAAGATCGAGCAGAGCTACGACAACGAGATCGGCGATCTCGCGCGCGAGATCAACGGCATGAGCGAGAAGGTCGCCGTGGCGGAAAAGGCGCGCACGGAGAAAAAATTAGCGTTCAACCATCCTCCAACACGCTTTCCGAACAGGACGGAACAAACCTATCCCAAGAAGGAGCTGACCGCATGACAAGCCCAGTCAGTCAAAACGATTACGCGAACATGAGCACGGAACAACGCGACGCATTGGCCGAAAGCCTCCTGGCAGACGGGGAAAAAGAAGAAGCGGAAGACAAGGAAAAAAGACAGGCGGAGGAAGCGGACAATCGGCGGGACTGGGAGAGCATCGCCCACGCCATCGCAGGCCTCCCCTGCCTCGCGCAGGACGCGCTGCTCCAGGATTCCACGCACGAAGACCGGGCGGGAATCCTGCCCCTCCTCGAAAAAACCAGCGCCTACCGGCAATGGGCCTCCAAATATGGAGAAACGAAGCACGCCGACCCAGCCATGGGCATCCTAGAAACATGCCAGGAGGAGAGGCGGGCGGCTATGGCGTTGGCTTTGATCGGCACGCGCAGCCAAGCGGACACGATCGCCGGAAGACTCTACGGCGTGGAGGCGGATCTTCTGGGCGACGGGTATTGGCGGTATCTCGCCATCCAGGATCCACGGGTCGTCAACCACCGGTCCATTCCGACGGAACACGGGTTCGATGACATGTTCCGTGAGTTCCATGACAGGCTGTTGACCGAGATCGACGACAAGCTGCTGGACCAGCGTTACGAGCTGGAGAATAGGATCGATGACATGCTCCTCATATGTGGCCAGTGAGCCGGCAGGCCGGGGATCGACGGGAAACGGGAAGAGGGGGGAAACGGGTATCCGTTGCCCTCTTCCCGTTTCCTGTCACCGGGTCACTGGCTGGTTCCGTCCGCCGGCGCGGCTGGTGTTTCCGACTGGCCTGGCGTGCCGGCCGCGGGTTGCGCCGGACGGAGGAAAATCCTGCGTCCAAGCCTGTTCTCCGCGTAATCCATTTCCATCTTGCCCCAACCACGCTCCCGTGCGATCGTCCGCAGCCGCGCGTTGATGACCTGGTTGCTTCCCTGGAGCTGGTTCAGAGCGTAATTCACGTTGAATTCCGCGTTCGCCTGCCGTTTGGCTGCCAGATTTTCCGCCCGATCCTGGTGTTGGGTTGCCAGGTGTACGGCTTCCTCCTGGACTTTCCTCTGGCGGTTGACTTCCAGATAGTGAGCGTCTTTGGCTGCTTGCTGGTCTGTGATGGTTTGTTGTCGGGCGCGGAGGGCTAGGACCTGGTCGACGCGCGGGTCTCTGAACACGTGGTTCCGTTTGGCTGCTGGCCGTGCGGCGTTCGCCCCTGGGGTCGGCGTGGCCGTGGTCTCCTGCCCGCCGGACTGGGCTGGGGCTGGCTGCGCTGGGACGGTTTGGACTGGGGTTGTTTGGATCGGGGTCTCTTGGCCGCTGGACTGGGCTGCCGGGACGGCCACTGTCTCCTCCCTGTTCACCTGGGCGAGGGCTGCTGTTTGCGCTGGATTCTCCCTGCCCGCCGCCGGCATCCCGGCTGCCATGTCCAGGGGTCGCGTCTCCCCGGCATCCGCCGCGTCGAGACTCTTTTGGAAGGCTGCGCGCATGCCCATCGACCGGACATCGACCGTCTCCTCCGGCGTCACCACAGCCGCCGTGTTCCACACGTATCTGCCGCCGGTTTCCAGCACGCCCAGCACGTCGCCCAAACTACGCCAGTTCTTCCTCTCGGCCGCCATTTTCGTGGCCGTGATCAGACCGTAACCGGCCGTCAACGGGTTGGCCAGGAGGACGGCCGTGGCAGCGGTCTTCAAACCGGTGCGCGCCACATGAGCCGCATGGGCTTTGAACCGGGGAGACGTCGCGCCCTGGCCGACCGCCCTGGCCGCGTTGAACGCGCGGGCTAGAGCGGCGCGCCGCGCGCCGATCCACTTGCGGACACGGTAATGCCGTTCCGTCCAACCCCGCTTTTCGCGCAGTTCCGCCAGTTTTTGCGCATGCTCCCTGGTTTTCCGATCGGTGTTCATGTTGGCCGTGGCCAGATGGGCGCGCACGCTGCCGGGATCCAGTTCCGCGTCGCTGATCACCTGCCGGCCGTCCGCATCCACGTTGCCGGCGATCCTGTCCAGAAGACCGGCCTCATGCGTGTGCGTGGACAGGCCGGCGGCCGCCGGCCCCGCGTCCACGCCGGCGCTGGGCAGGCCGTTCAATACGTCGCTCGCCCGGCTCGCCGCGTTCCCCTGCCTAGTGGACCGGCCGACGCCCGTGGCCGCGTCCACCATGTTGCTCAACCGGCCATGCCACACCCTGCCGCCGGAAAGCAAACGG
>JAFNPO010000019.1 GCA_017386585.1 Aeriscardovia sp. | reverse complement strand
GAAGGCTACGACATCTCCAACTCCTCCGGAGGTGGTTACCAGACCGCCTCCATGATCGTCTTCGAAGACGGCGCCATGCGAAAAGACGAATACCGACGCTTCTCCATCGCCCCCAACACACCAACTCACCCCTCCCATAGCAACAGCGACCATCATACAAACCTAGACAACGAACGAAACACGTCCCTCGACGACCTGTCGGCCCTCTACCAGACACTCGTGCGACGCTTCACACACCACGACGAAAACACCGACACATCCACTACCGGTGCGCGCTCGCGGAAGTTCGCCTATAAACCGAATCTCGTCGTCGTTGACGGCGGTCAAGCCCAGGCGAACATTGCAGTGAAAGCGCTGCGCGACTGTGGCGTCAACGACGTTGGCGTATGCAGCTTGGCAAAAAGATTGGAGGAAGTGTGGCTTCCTGGCGAAGACTATCCGCTTATCCTCGAACGACACTCTGATGCCATGTACCTGTTGCAGCGAGTCCGCGATGAATCGCACCGATTCGCTATTAGCTATCACCGGTCCAAGCGGGCGAAGAGAACAGTCAGATCAATCGTCGAATCCATTCCAGGAATCGGTCCGACGTACGCCAAGCGGCTACGGGACACGTTCGGCTCGTACCACAACCTACGGAACGCTGCACTTGAGGATATCGCCGCCATCAATGGCATCGGGCAGAAGCGGGCGAAAGCCATCTACGCCGCTCTACACCAGAACCAACCAGAACAGAAGGACAAACCAAGACGAAACGGCGAAGAACAAGAACAGGACGTTTCGTCCGCATAGCAGCGTTCAGACCAGCACTTGTCCCATAATGCACTTGTCCCATAATGAGGAAGGACAACGCAGGCAATCAGAGCCGTTTTGCGAACGACGGGAAGGAACAGACGTGGCCAGAACCGATTTCCAAATGGTCCTCATTACCGGTATGTCTGGAGCTGGACGGACCCGAGCGGCAAACGCTCTGGAGGACATGGGCTGGTACGTCATCGACAATCTGCCGCCCAAGATGCTCATCCCACTGACAGATATGATGACCAGCTCCGGCTCAAGCATCCACAAACTATGCGCCGTTGTCGACGTGCGCGCCTACGGCTCATTCCAGAAGTCCTTCCAGGAGCTAGTCGAGGTCCTGAACCACTGTGACGACCTCGGCGTGTCTCACCGCATGATCTTCCTTGACGCTTCCAACTCCGTACTAGTCCAACGCTACGAATCTGTCCGCCGTCCACATCCACTGCAGCGCGAAGGTACACGCCTCATCGACAGCATCTGCCAGGAACGTGCTCTGCTTAAACCGCTCAGACGCCACGCCGACCTCGTCATCGATACCTCGAACCTCAACGTCCACCAGCTATCAACCAGGATCTACGAAACACTCCTGGGCACTGGTGCACGGACTGTCGGCGTTCACATCTTTAGCTTCGGCTTCAAATATGGCATGCCTCAGGACGCCGACTTCGTGGCAGACGTGCGTTTCCTGCCCAATCCTTTCTGGGTCCCCGAACTACGGCACCTCACCGGTCTCGATGCCTCCGTGCGTGCCTACGTGCTCAACAGCGTCGGCGCGCAGGAGTTCCTCGACGCCTACACCAAAGCAATCCTCATCGCCATCGATGGATACACCAAGGAAGACAAGCACTTCGTCGCCATCGCCATTGGTTGCACTGGCGGCCAGCACCGGTCGGTGGCCGTTAGCCACGAACTGGCAAACCGTCTGCGCCAACACGGTCTCGATGTCACCGTCGCCGAACGGGAACTCGGTAAGAATCGGATCGGGGGAAGGAACATGCGATGACGACGCGCCACAACCGCCTGAAGGCCGTCTGTCTCGGAGGAGGACACGGACTGCACGCCACCCTGGAGGCCATGCGCCTCATCACAACCGACGTGACAGCCGTCGTTTGCGTCGGCGACGACGGTGGCTCCTCCGGGCGTTTGCGCGAGGAATTTCCTGGCCTGCTGCCGCCCGGCGACATCCGCAAGGCTCTGTGCGCCCTAGCCTCCGAAAATGCGCGGAAGAAAGGCATCCCAGAATTGTTGGAACACCGGTTCGTTTCCGCTGGACCGCTGAACGGCCACTCGCTGGGCAACCTCATCCTCACGGCGCAGTGGCAGGACTCCGACGACGTGTTGCAGGGAATCCGCAATATACAGAACATGTTTGGCGTAGATGGGACTGTCCTACCGGGTGCTGCTGTACCACTGAATCTGTTCGCCGATGTGGAGGATGCGCGGACGGGGAAAACCCTGGTTGTTCGCAGCCAGCGGCGCATCGCAAAAGTCACTGGCCGCATTCGCCGTCTGCGCGTCGTCCCTGCAGACCCACCGGTGTTTCCAGAAGTTGTTGAGGCTATTGAGTCAGCTGATGTCGTGACGCTGGGGCCCGGTTCTTGGTATACCTCGCTGCTAGTCCATCTGTTGGCGCCAGGCATCCGCCGAGCGTTGAAGGAAACGGATGCGAAAACGGTCTTGATTATGAACTTGGTTCCGGATGGGGAGACAACCGGACTGGACGAGCGTGGCCAGATTGAGTCCTTCCGCGAATATGCCGACGGATTTGTTCCCAGCGTGATTCTCGCCGATTCGCACCTTGAAGTACCGGATTCAGCCGTTCCGAGTGGTTCCGTCTTGGTGCGTGAACGTTTGGCGTCACGCAATCAGCAGGGAATGCATGACGTTGTTAGTCTGTCGGTAGGGCTGGAGAACGCCATTGATGCGGTGTCTTGACAGCTCTCGCAGTCCTTTTTCGTACGCCAAGAATGTCGGCTCGCGCCATTAATCTATGAGTGCTTGAAGGAGCAGCGGACGCGGTGTGAAACGAGAGGAAACGCCGCGGCATTCATATCGTTTCTGGCGTGTTAGGGAGGGCATGGAAGTGACGCTGTTGGATGATGTCAAGGATGAGCTCGCTGCGATCGGAAACGAACCAGCTGCCGTCAAGAAGGCCCAGGCGGCGACTATGATCCGCTTTGGTGGCGGTCTTCATTTGATTCGGAAACACATTGTTATCGAGGCACAGTTCGACAACCGTCATGCCGCTCAGTGGCTGAAGAACGCAATCGAAACCGTGTATGGCGACGACGCCGACCTGATGGAGATTCGTCGCCAGCCGATGGGAATGGGAATGAGCGTCACGCGCTACTCCGTCCGCGTGCTACGCCAGGGCGGTGCTCTGGCTTTACAGACCGGTCTACTCGATCGCCAAAAGCGACCGGTCAGGGGCCTGCCTATGGATATAGCTGACGGCGATCTGGCACTGGCAAAGGCCGCGTGGCGTGGCGCTTTCCTGGCTCGCGGCGCACTATCCGACCCCGGTGCGTCCAGCTTGCTGGAAATCGTGTGTCCTGGCTACGACACCGCCTCTGATCTTGTTCGTGCCGCCAAACGCCTGAAGATCACAGCGAACATTCGCCAGGCGAAGAACATGCAACGGATCGTTTTGCGCGACCCAGACCTAGTCGAGAAAATGCTGCTACTTCTAGGAGCAGAACGTACCAGCCGCGAATGGAGTGGCAAGCGCATGAGTGGCGAAGCCCGCGGCAAGGTCAACCGGCTCGTCAATTTCGATGACGCCAATATGCGTCGCAGCGCCAAGGCAGCCGTGGAAGCAATCGCGAAAGTCAAGCACGCGTTCGAGGTTCTCGGTGGCGACACTCCGGAAAACCTGCGTGCTGCCGGACAGCTGCGTCTGGACTATCCCAATGCTAGCCTAGAAGAATTGGGGAAGCTGGCGAATCCGCCCATCACTAAAGACGCTATCGCGGGTCGTATCCGACGCCTGTTCCAGCTGTCGAAACGCGCCGAAGTAGCGCAACAGCAGAACAACGGAGATACGGGCGACAAGTGATGTCGTTTCTACGCGTGGGCAACCATGAAAGGGGTTTGCGATGCGAACGATGGAAAACCTGGGCGACGTGCGCGGAAAGCGCGTTCTGGTGCGATGCGATTTCAATGTCCCGCTGAAGGACGGCATCATCATCGACGACGGCCGCATCCGCGCCGCGTTGCCGACCTTAAAGGAGTTACACCAGCTCGGCGCGAAAATTGTTATTCTGGCCCATCTGGGTCGTCCGAAAGGTACCGTCGTCCCGGAGCTGAGCCTGGCGCCGGTGGCTCGGCGCCTGAGCGAGTTAATGGGCTGTCCGGTCGCCCTGGCAAAGGATACCTATGGTTCTGACGCACAGCGTTTGGTGTCAGACATGCAAGACGGGGACGTCATCGTCCTGGAAAATGTTCGTTTTAACCCGGAAGAGACCAGCAAGAACGAGACTGTGAGGTCGGACTACGCGGCGAAAATTGCTCGACTAGGTGATCTCTTTGTTTCCGATGGATTCGGCGTCGTTCATCGCGCGCAGGGATCTGACTACGACATCGCCAAGCTTTTACCCAACGCCGCTGGTCTGCTCATTCAGAAGGAAGTGGCGAATCTAAGCCGTGTCGCAGACAACCCGGATAGGCCATTCACCGTCGTTCTGGGGGGCGCTAAAGTCTCCGATAAACTGGGCGTCATCCGCAACCTGCTAGGCAAAGCGGACCGTCTGCTCATCGGCGGCGGCATGAGTTACACCTTTCTCAAGGCGAAAGGTTATGAGGTCGGCACCTCCTTGCTGGAACCAGACATGGTTGACGCCGTCGCCAGTTACATGCAGACGGCGCAGGAACAGGGAGTGGAACTCCTACTACCAGTCGACGTTGTTGTCGCTGACCGTTTCGCACCCGATGCTGACGCGCTAACCGTCCCGGTTGACGCCATACCGGCTAACAGGATGGGCATGGACATCGGCCCACGCACTCGCGAGTTGTTCACCAACAGTATTCGCGGCTCAAAAACTGTCTTTTGGAACGGCCCAACCGGCGTGTTCGAGTTTCCGCGCTTCTCCCAGGGAACGAAGGCCATTGCCGATGCCGTGGCGCAAGCAACGAAAGATGGTGCGTTCACCATCATCGGTGGAGGAGATTCCGCATCAGCAGTGCGCAGTCTTGGCTTCGCCGACACTGAGTTTTCCCATATTTCTACAGGTGGCGGCGCATCTCTCGAATTCCTGGAAGACAAGCCACTGCCGGGCCTGTCCGTCCTGGAATGACCGCGTCGAGGGGGTGTGCATGAGTCGGAGGACTCCACTAGTTGCCGGCAACTGGAAGATGAACCTCGACCACGTGGAAGCGGCCAATTTCGTACAAAGGTTGTCCTGGCTGCTACATGACGCCCGGTATAACTACGATTCCAGCGCCGAGATGGCCATCATGCCTCCCTTCACTAGCATCCGCAGCGTGCAGGTCTTGTTACAGGCAGAGCGGATGCGGGTCAAGGTCGGCGCGCAAAACGTCTCGGCTGTTTCCGGCGGTGCGTTCACGGGGGACATCTCCGCACGCATGCTAGAGCGCTTGGGATGCTCCTATGTTATCGTCGGGCATTCCGAGCGCCGTAAGTACCATCCCGAGGACGACGTAGACCTCGTCGATAAGGTTCGCGCTGTCTTGGCGGCTGGGATGCAGCCGATTCTCTGTGTCGGTGAATCCCTGGCAGAACGATCCCAGGGCATCGAGCTAGAGTATGCCGTGGGGCAGGTGAGCGACGTGACACGTGACCTGTCAGACGCCGAGGCGTCCCGCTTGCTCGTCGCGTATGAGCCAGTGTGGGCTATCGGCGGCGGCATGAGTGCGACACCGAGAACCGCGCAGAACGCTGCTGCCGCTATCCGTCAGCACTTCCGTGACCGTTACGGCGAAGCCGTAGCCAACGTCGTCAGGATTCTGTACGGCGGTTCCGTCAACTCCGACAATGCGGAGAGCCTGATGCAGGGAACCGACGTCGACGGTTTCCTTATCGGCGGCGCCTCCCTTAAGCCGGAGGAGTTCGCCAAAATCGCCGAAATCGTCACGCGTGCGGCGGCTGCACGAGACGGACGCTGAAATCACAGTGACGTTCATTCCCTCGCGCTGTCGTGTGGTCCGGAGGGAGACGTCGCAGCCGGCAGCGATATACTAACCGCGGGGAGAATCGTCAAAACTAACGGAGGTTGAGTTGAAAGCGCTCGTTATTGTGTTAGATGTCATCGTCGTGATAGCGAGCATTCTGCTCACGTTGCTCATCCTGATGCATAAAGGTAAGGGCGGCGGCATCTCCGACATGTTTGGCGGCGGCATCGGCGGCAACGCTGGCACGTCTGGAGTCGCGGAGAAGAACTTGAATCGTCTGACCGTTATCGTTGCTCTTGTGTGGGTCGTTGTCATTATCGCTTTGGGCTTGCTGGCCCGGTTTGGTTTCACCGCCTGAAACAGAAAATAGGCTTGGCGAGCCTAATAGAACGCAAGCGGTAGCGTGAAGCGCATAAAGGTTTGGTGCGTAATTGTCACCGCATCCATGACGTAACACGAGGAGGGGCAGTCCTACGACTGCCCCTCCTCGTGGCTTAGTCCGTGGCGTCAGTTTTAGCTGATGGTGTTCGCGACCGTTAGGTCAATCTTTTCTATTATCAGGCGTTCACGCGGTCGATACCAGCTTGAACATCGGCGAGCACGCTATCCCAAGATGCGATGAACTTGGCAACGCCGTCTGCTTCAAGCTGGTCGGTTACGTCGGTCATCCTGATGTCGAGGGCGGCGAGCCTGTCGATGATCTCTTGACTTTCTTCGAAGGATCCCTTGATAGTTGGCTTTCCGTTGCCGTGCGCCGCAAAAGCCATAAGGGTCTTCTCCGGCATGGTGTTAACGACGTTCTCAGCGACGAGCGCGTCGACGTAAAGACAATCGGAGTAATTCGGGTTCTTCGTGCTGGTGGAAGCCCACAGCGGACGCTGGACGTGTGCGCCATGCTTCTCTAGTTCCACCCAGCGCGAATCACTATCAAACTTGTCGAGGAAGAGCTTGTAAGCCAGACGCGCGTTAGCCACAGCTGCCTTTCCCTCCAGAGCCTTGGCTTCAGCGGAGCCGTTCTCTTCGAGGATCTTATCAACAGCGGTGTCGACGCGGGACACGAAGAAGGAGGCGACAGATTCCATCTTACTCATGTCACAGCCATTATTCCTAGCCTGAGTCATTCCCTCGAGGTAGGCGTCAATAACCTGCGAGTAGCGCTCGATGGAGAAGATAAGCGTCACGTTGACAGAAATGCCCTTGGCCAGTGTCGCGGTGATAGCTGGCAGGCCTTCAAGGGTGGCCGGGATTTTGATCATGGCGTTCGGGCGGTTAACGGTTTTCCACAGCAGCTCGGCCTGCTCTTCAGTTTTCTCGGTGTTGTGAGCGAGGCGCGGGTCCACCTCGATGGAGACGCGGCCGTTGACCCAATTGGACTTTTCAGCGACGTTGCGGAAGATGTCAGCGGCGTCGCGTACGTCGGTAGTGGTCAGCTCACGTACAGCAGTGTCGACGTCCACCCGTCCGAGCTGTTTGAGCTGCTCGTCATAAGGGCCAATTTGGTGGAGGGCCTTCTGGAAGATGGACGGGTTGGTGGTGACGCCGACGACGTTGTAGCCATCGATGAGCTTCCTAAGATTACCGGACGTAATGCGAGTGCGACTCAGATCGTCGAGCCAGATAGACACGCCGTTATCGCTCACGCGTTGGGTGTTGGCGTTCTCAGCCATTGCTTTCTCCTTTATAGCGGGTGTGTTAGCGAATGCATTTTTCACTGGACAGATAGAGTTCAGTCCAATCAGTCTTCGTCGTAGACGTCGGCAACGTCGGAGAGAGAAGCTAGGGCAGCATCGATGACGTGCTGCGTGGTCATGCCCAGCTTGCGCATGTTCTCGGAGCCGGAACCCTGCAGGCCGAAGCGTTCAATGGATACCGGACGACCAAACTCACCAAGGTACTTGTACCAGGGCATCGCCAGGCCAGCTTCGACGGAGACACGGGCCTTTACGGACTTCGGCAGAATCGCCTCGCGGTACTCCTTGTCCTGTTCTTCGAACCACTCCAGACACGGCATGGAGACGACGCGGGCACCGACACTCATTTCCGCTAGCTTATAAGCGGCGGCGAGTGCCAGTTGGACCTCGGATCCGCTTGCCATGAGAATGACATCGAGGGAATCTTGTGGGTCGAGGAGCACGTAGGCGCCGCGGCGAACGCCTTTGCGGGCGAGCTGGGCTGTTTCCGCTAGGGCCGGGATATTTTGGCGCGTGAGGATCATCGCCGTTGGATGTGTGTTCTCCTTTTCAAAGAAGTAGCGGTAGGCTTCGGCAGTTTCGTATTCGTCTGCTGGGCGAACGACCTCGAGGTTCGGGATAGCACGCATAGCGGTCAAGTGCTCGATGGGCTGGTGCGTTGGGCCATCCTCGCCGAGGGCGACAGAGTCGTGCGTCCAGATGAAGAGGTTGGGGATGTCCATCAGTGCGGCGAGGCGCACGGCCGGGCGTTCGTAGTCGGAGAACTGGAAGAAAGTGGCACCGAACGGACGGGTGTCGGAATCCAGGAGGATGCCATTGGTTAGACAACCCATGGCGAACTCGCGAACGCCAAAGTGAATGACGCGGCCATAGGGGCTGACATTCGGCCAAGTACGAGTCTTGTCCTCAGCAGGAAGGAACGACGCGGCGCCCTCAATCGTTGATTTGTTGGAGCCCGCAAGATCAGCGGAGCCGCCCCACAGTTCTGGCAAGACGGCGGCGATTGCGTTGAGCGTCTTGCCAGAGGAGTTGCGGGTGGCGACATTATCCCCGGGCTTGAAGCTAGCTTCTAGGGCGTCGATGGTGTCGTCGAAATTCTCCGGCAGACGGTGGGCCTTTAGGCGGTCATGCAAGGCAAGCTTGTCCGGGTGGGCCATCGCCCAGGCTTCATAGGCTTCGTCCCACGCCTGGTGAGCCGCGAAGCCGCGGGTAGCGACCTCACGGGCGTGGGCGAGGGCGGCACCATCGATTTGGAAGCTCTTGTCCGGATCAAACCCTAGCGCCTCTTTCAGGCCAGCGACGGCTTTAGCGCCCAGCGTGGAGCCGTGGGCGGACTCATTGTTGGTCTTGCCCGGTGTTGGCCACGCTATCAAGGTGTCAACCTTGATGAAATGCGGCTTATCGGTGACGGCCTCGGCCTTCTCCAGGGCGGCGGCAAGTCCTTCAGCGTCCTCCTTGTAAGATCCATCCGGCTGAACAAAGCTGACTTCATCTGTATACCACCCATAGGACTCGTAGCGCTGGAGGATGTCCTCGCCCAGAGCAATCCGAGTGTCGCCTTCAATTTGGATGTGATTGGCATCGAAGAGGACGAAGAGGTTTCCGAGCTTCTGGATACCTGCAAGCGCGCTGGCTTCGGAACTAACGCCCTCCTCCATATCTCCCTCGCCGCAAATAGTCCAGACACGGTGATCAAACGGAGAAGTCCCAGCAGGGGCGTCCGGGTCGAGTAGACCGCGCTGATAACGCTGGCCGTAAGCGAAACCGACGGCCGTTGCCACTCCCTGGCCAAGCGGACCCGTGGTCATCTCAACGCCCGGCGTCAGTCCATATTCCGGATGACCCGGGGTGCGGGTGTTGAGGGTGCGGAAACTCCTAAGGTCGTCCAGAGTCAAACCATATCCGGAGAAATACAGCTGCACGTACTGTGTCAGAGACGCGTGGCCACCAGAGAGGATAAAACGGTCGCGGCCCTCCCAATTTGGATCGTTGGGATCGTGTCTGAGAAACCGCTGGTACAGGATATAGGCGATGGGGGCGAGAGAAATCGGTGAACCCGGATGTCCGTGGCCAGCGTACTCAACTGCGTCCGCGGACAGCGCCTTTGCCATGTTGACGGCGCGCTTGTCCAGATCAGACCAAGTGAAATCGCTCATGATCGTTCCTTCCGTTGGTGTGGAAAGCATGCCGGGCAACTCCTGCGGCACAATCGTTACGTCAATCGCCCCGGCACCTTGCAACAGCGATTCCATCGTAGGACCTCATCCTGACGCCTAGAATCGCCTTTCAAGAACATAGACTGAGCGTTGTCAGGGAAATTGACTGCGCCTATGCAGCTCTTCCCTAGAGCAGTCCGGAAAGAAAGTTAGCATCCGCCTGTTCGGTAAAACTGAAGCCCGAGCACGGTCACGATTGCGCTGTATGCGGAACGAAGCCCCCATGGTAGCACTCGCCGTGCCAGAGTGCTAAAAAGGAGCAGGACGGAAAGGGCGGTGGACAATGCAGCAGGAACGGCGTACAACGGTTCTCCGATCCGTCGTGGAAAAGTACATCGAAACCCACGAGCCAGTCGCTTCTGCGACCGTCGCCAAGGACTTCCCAATCCGCGTTAGCTCGGCCACTATCCGCAACGACATGGCGGCGCTGGAAGGCGAAGGATACTTGGAAGAGCCGCATACGTCCGCTGGACGGGTCCCCACGGAAAAGGGATACCGATACTTCGTTGACCGTCTCATGACAATCGCGCCGCTGTCGGCCGCACAGGTACATGGAATTGTGTCGTCTCTCAACCAGTCCGCTAGCCTGGAAGAAATGTTACGCCGCGCTGCGCGACTCTTAGCTCAGATCACTGGGCAGCTGGCTGTCGTCGCGTCTCCCACCCTCGGGCAGTCACGTCTCCTGCGCTTTGAACTGGTATCAATGGGCAATAGAATGTTTCTAGTCATCCTCATCACCGACGGCGGTCACGTCGAACAGCGCACTTTCCTGTCGCAGGCTGCACCCTGTGACGAGGAGTGCTCCCTCTTCATCAATGCGGTGAACCAGGCTTGTCTCCATGCGCCTATATCGTTGCTCGGGAAAAACATCGAACGAATGGCAGCGGAAGCAACGTTCTCTCCTTACCGGGGCTTCGTGCTACAAGTCTCGCGCGTCATGTCACGGATGAGTAATGAAATCAGCAGCGACGGCATGTACTTCGCCGGAGTTTCGCAATTGACCGCTGCAACAGGGGCCAGCGATTTAGGTCCTCTACTAGACGCGCTAGAGGAACAGGTTGTTGTCATGCGCCTGATGACAGCCGTATCCCGTTCGTCCGCCGCGGACGGCGTTGGCGTTGCCATCGGCTCGGAAACGCACTCCGTAGAGCTGGCCAACGCTTCGGTGGTGTCGAGCATGTATGGAGTGGGTGCGGCCGACGATTCCGCCGGTGACGAGCGGCCGCTGGCATTCGTCGGCTCCATCGGACCGACTCACATGAATTATTCAGCCACTATGGCCGCAGTGAAGGCTGTAGCGGAGTACCTGTCGTCCTTTGTCACCCGCCAGGGGTTCTGAGAACTTCGGGGCGACCCTTTTAATGCAGCTTCCCTATCATGGAGGGTTTGTGAGTACCAATTATTACAAGGTGTTGGGCGTTGACCAGACGGCGACGCAGGACGAGATTAAGAAGGCATACCGTCGGCTGTCGCGCAAGTACCATCCAGACATCGCCGGTCCTGAGTTCGAGGACAAGTTCAAGGACGTCAACAACGCCTACGCTGTGTTGTCAGATCCGGAGAAGCGCCGAATGTACGACCAGGGCATCAACCCTAACGATCCCAACGCCGCGGCTGGCTTCGGCAGGGCACAGGGCTTCGGCGATTTCGGCGACATCTTCAACCAGTTCTTTAACGGTGCTTTCTCGCGAGGGAAATCAGCGTCGCCCATCCCACGTCAGCAGAGAGGCCGCGATTCTCTCACGAAGATGACGATTTCTCTCAAAGACGTCGTCTTCGGATGTCAGCAGGACATCCAGATCCAGACGTACGGCCTGTGTCCATCCTGCAAAGGTACCGGTTCTGCCGATGGCTCTGCTCCCGTTCTGTGCCCAATCTGCCATGGAGCCGGATACCGCCAGGAAGTGCAGCGCACATTGCTTGGCCAGATGATGACAACCGTTCCCTGCGAGCGCTGCGATGGCCATGGCACCATCATCGAAAAGCCCTGTCAACAGTGCCAGGGACACGGTCGTATCCGCACACAACGCACCGTTAGTATTTCTGTGCCCGCGGGCGTGTCCAACGGAATGCGTGTGCGCCTACCTTCGCAGGGTGAAGTGGGCGAGGGTGGTGGTCCAGCCGGCGACCTATACGTCGACATGACCGTCAAACCCGATAAGGATTTCAGCCGACAAGGCGACGACCTCCACTGTTGGATTCGTATCCCCATGACGTGGGCCGCGCTAGGTCATCATCTACCACTGCAGACTTTCGACGGCGAGCGTCCGCTGGATATCCCGCAGGGATCCCAGCCGGACGATGTCCTGACCATGAAGGGCCTAGGAGTCACCAAGATTAATTCGAAGGACCGCGGTGACCTGCTGGTCCATCTGCAGGTCGAAATCCCGCGTAATCTCACCCAGCAGCAACGTGAGGTTCTGAAGTCCTTCGCACAGAACTACGATGCTGCAGCAGAAGCCGTCGATCAGCAGTCGCAGCCTATTAAGTCGAAAAGGAGTCTCTTCGACCGTATCAAGGATGCTCTCAACTAAACAGGCGTCTACACGAGGATTAGTCGACGGCATCACCGGCATCCGGCCTATCTGATGCAGTTCCCTTGTCTGACAGTTTTTCGGAGAAGCGGTATTTTTTTTCGAATAGTCGTAGGTACTTCTCTGTTTCTTCGACCAGGCGTTTGGCTTGCCTCGGGTCAATGTGCGGACAATCCTCGCTGTCGTATCGCTGCTCCAGCGTCCTAACATAGTCAGCGAGGGATTCGTTGTTTCGGAGCAGTGTCTGGGCGTCGGAGCGCCAACGTACTGCCTGAGCTTCCAGTTGGTTGAGATTGAAAGAGAAGCCGAAGTCCTCGGCGACCCGTTGCAGCAGATCGCAGCTGGCGCGCGGGCATTCGTTGTCACCTAGATATGTGGGGACGGAAATCCAGAAAGCGGAGGAGTCGATGCCCGCCTGTTGCGCCGCCAACGTCAGGATTGTTGCTATGCCGACCGGACCAGCGTGACTGGAATCGTCCGTCCCGGGTTTCCCGCTTTCCACTGCCAGTGGCAAATTCCTCGTGTGCGGACAATGAGAGAAGAGAGACGCCAGACAAACGAGGGAGCCGACGTGCCAGTCGCCGGCTAGGCGAAGGAATGTGCCACAGTAGGCGCGCCAGCGTCTGTCAGGTTCAGGACCCAAGGCCACGATAACGGCGTCTCCATTCCGAGGAAGCCGGTGATCGAGGGGGCAGTGCCACATCGGCGCAGGTCCGTCGTCGCTGTTTCGGGGTGAAGAGAAATCGACACTATAGAAAGCGGTTTCCGGCCAGGAGATTCGTTTGCGGCCGCCGGCAGTGCACAGCAGCGGGCGGGACGCCTGGAGATTGAAGAATTCGTCGGAGTCTATCCTGCCGATGATACAGGAGTCGTACGTATTCAAAAGATATTTGGCTGCGTCACTGGCAGCGCAAGCCGCGTCGCTCCATCCTTCAAAAGCGGCAAGGAGAAGCGGTTGGCGAACGGTGTTACTGGTCGTCATGGTCCCAGCGTATCAAGGCGATGGCTTGCCCTAGCGGATATTGCCGATGGCGTATGAAACCGGTGCAATCAGATGCAACACACCGATGGAGACGCACGGGATTTGCGTATTGGAAAAAACGGTGTACAGTTAATCTTCGTGTTCCAGCGAGCGTCTGGGCATATGCGGACATAGCTTAGTTGGTAAAGCGCGACCTTGCCAAGGTCGAGAGCGCGGGTCCGAGTCCCGTTGTCCGCTCGGGGGTCTGAGATCAGACCTAATGCGGTGGGTTAGCCAAGCGGTTAGGCAGCGGCCTGCAAAGCCGTATAGATGGGTTCGACTCTCATACCCACCTCGTGTTTGGTCGGAAGGCCAGATTCATAGCAGAAGATTCGGGCGGTTGGCGCAGAGGGAGCGCGCTTCCCTGACACGGAAGAGGTCACAAGTTCGATCCTTGTATCGCCCACTGAAATCCAGAGGTTCTAGTGCTCTGGATTTTTTGTTGCCGGGTGATTGGCGCAGCGGCTAGCGCACTTCCTTCACACGGAAGGGGTCGTAGGTTCGATTCCTACATCACCCACGTT
>JAFNPO010000018.1 GCA_017386585.1 Aeriscardovia sp. | reverse complement strand
GCTTTCCATATGTCCGAAAGCCAGGGCACGCGCGCCGACGGCGCGCCATGGGTCCTATAATTCCTTCTGTCGGCAAGGGGCGTGGCGGGGAGGTTTCCATGGTCAGTTTCAAAGACGTGCTCGACGCGATCGAAAACCGCGCGGGCATGCTCAGGGGGGGGCAACGCGCTAGAGGAGCGGCGTTCGAACAGGCGACGAAGTACTTCCTGTCGCATGACCCCGTGTGGACCAGCCGCCTGTCCAAAGTATGGCTGTGGAGCGAACCCAACCCGCTCAACCCGGACGGTTCTGCCAAGGACGACGGGATCGACCTCGTTGGCTGGGGCCGCTACGACGACAAGCCGTGGGCCATCCAATGCAAGTACTACCAGCCCAACAAGAAGCTGGGCAAAAGGGAGCTGGACACGTTTTTCGCTGACGCTGCTAGTCGGGGTATTAGTAACGGGCATCTGATCGTCGCGGCGACCACGCCCAGCTTCACCCCCGACGTGACGCGCGAAATCGAACGCAACGGATGCTGGTTGCTTGGCTTGAACGATTTCGAGTCCGAGGGGACGGACTGGTCGCAGTTTCTGCCCGGAGCACCCAAATGGCAGCAGTATTCTCCGCGCGACTACCAAAAGCAGGCCATCGCCGCCTGCGTCGAAGGATTCAAGGAGCACGACCGCGGCAAACTGATCATGGCGTGCGGTACCGGCAAGACTCTCACCTCCCTGCGCCTGGCCGAGAAGCTCATGAGCCGGCGCGACCAGGAGGAGCCGTCCAAGGCCGGCAGCCCCTTCCGCGTCCTGTTCCTCGCCCCGTCGATCGCTCTGGTTTCCCAAACGCTCCGCTCGTGGATGAGGCAGGCCAAGGAACCGATCCAAGGCCACGCCGTATGTTCCGACTCCTCCGCCGCCGCCGGCAGCGACACGGACGAAACCGTCCTGGACATGCACTTCCCGTCCACGACCGACCCCCAGCGGCTGGCGGAAGCCGTCGAAACGTCGGAAACGCTGCTGGCCGGCGGCGGCCTGGACGTCGTGTTCTCCACGTACCAGTCCATCCAAACAATCATCGACGCGCAGAAACAGAACGGCATGCCCGGCTTCAACCTGGCCGTGTGCGACGAAGCGCATCGCACCGCCGGCGCAGCCGACGGGCCCGAATCCTCGTTCGTCAAAATCCACGACAGAAATCTCGTGAACGCCGAACGCCGCCTGTACATGACCGCCACGCCCAAAATCTACTCCCAGACCGCCAAGGGCAAGGCCGCCGATAGGGCAGTTGTCCTGTACTCCATGGACGACGAGAACGTGTTCGGCCCTGAGTTTTACCGCCTCGACTTCGGCAAGGCCGTGGAACTGGGCATCCTGACCGACTACAAGGTCCTCGTCCTGGGCGTCAGCGAGCAGGACAAGGACGCGCTGCCCGCCGCCTGGACGGACTCGAAAGGCAAAACCCTCAAGGAGCTGCGCGAGAGCGTGCGCAGGGCCCACCGCGCTGCTTCACGCGCCAAACGTCTGCACGACCTGGAGAAAGCCGAGAAAGAAGCCGCCGGCATGGCCGGCAAGCTCGTGGGCGTATGGGACGCGCTGCGCACTCGCGGCGTCCACGAACCGATCGACACCGGTCTGGGCGGCAAGGTTCTTCTGGGCTGGGCCGGACAGGAGCATGGCCGGCCGGAAAGCGGGGGAGGCAAGGACGTGGAGCCGATGCGCACGGCCGTGGCGTTCACCCGCTTCATTGCCGACTCGAAAGCCGTGGCCCAAGGGTTTCGCGAGGTCGTCGACCGCTGGAAGAAGGAGCTGGACGCCTCCGGCCGGCCTGTGGCCGACGATCTGAAGATCGCTGTGCAGCACGTGGACGGTTCCATGAGCGCCGGAACCCGCCAGGAGAAACTCGATTGGATCGCCGCGGGGAAGGATCCGGACGAATGCCGTGTCTTGACCAACGCCCGCTGCCTGACCGAGGGCATCGACCTGC
>JAFNPO010000017.1 GCA_017386585.1 Aeriscardovia sp. | reverse complement strand
TCTTGCAACGACTGGAGGAGATAGCAAGCGACAACGGCGGAATCGATGAAGAACCAGTAGATCAAGGCACGGGAAACCACAAGAATAACTGTATATACCATATATATGGTCATTCAGATACAAGTCATATGGAACGGCACCCAAGGACCTGGGCGCGTATTCCGAACCGTGGCTTGAATTGCAGACAAAGATTGGAGAATAGTCATGGCCGCCAAGAAAAGCCCTATGGACATGGCTGATGCGATAAAGACCGTCACTGCCCGCTCGACGGATCCGGTGATGGAACTCGGATCCAAACAGGCAGAGCCAAGGAAAGCGGTGAAAACCAAGCTTGTTTCCTTCCGCATGCCGTTGGATCTGTTGCGAAGACTTGATACATGGTTGGGCACTAAAAACCCTGACAACAAGAACAGAACGCAGGTGGTCATCGAAGCCATAGAGTCGTATATAAAATAAATACCATATGTACTGTATATACAGTACATATGGTATCCTTTCAAGAAGGAGGCGAGACATGACCGCTGATTTGGTAATGAACACGGAATGCGGCCAGCTGTACCACGGCGACTGCATACCGTGGATGCGCAGTCTTGAGCCTGGGTCCGTGGACCTATTATTCGCTGATCCTCCGTTCAATCTTGGAAAGGACTACGGCAAGGGCATCAACGACAAGCTCAAGGACGATGAATATCTCCGTTGGACGTATGAATGGCTGGACGCCGCAGTAAACCTGCTTTCTCCAGGAGGGGCGATCTGGGTCTACAACATCCCCAGGTGGAACCTGATGATCGGCGCATACCTGATGGGCAAGAAAGAACTGATGTTCCGTCATCAAGTCGCCGTGTCCATGAAGATGAGTCTGCCGATTCCGGGGAAACTGTCTCCAGCGCATTACAGTCTGCTGTATTTCACAAAGGGGAAGCCGAGAACCTTCACGAGGCCTCGGACACCGATCGAAGTTTGCCGGCACTGCGGCGGCGAGATCCATGACTACGGCGGGCATCGCAACAAGATGAACCCCGCTGGAGTGAACCTCACCGATATATGGACCGATCTATCTCCGGTGCGGCATCGCAAGGACAAGCGCCGTGCCGCCAATGCGCTTCCGGAAAAAATGCTGGAGAGAGTGCTGACCATCAGCTCCAACCCCGGCGACATGGTACTTGATCCTTTCGGAGGATCAGGAACAACCTATGCCGTCGCGGAACGCATGCACCGTCATTGGCTTGGAATCGAACTGGGGGACACAGAACCAATCGAGCGTCGTTTGACCGGTCGCGAAGCTGTTTTCGAGATGCCAGCAAAAGGCGATGCCGGCAAAAAGGACCGCAGCGCAGCCAGCACGCCCCGTCGCAGAACGGTATCCGCTGATCGCCTGAAGCAGTATCCGCTGATCGCCTAAACGCGAGCCCTTCCATCGGTGCCCTTCGGAATACGCGGGACATCGATGGATTCCGCGTCCTGCTCAAAAGTAACGATACCTAGATAGCAGCTTGCAGCAAGATTCTCCCAGTGCCGCCATAGCGGGATGTACGGCTGCAATTCAGGCGAATTGCCTACGCGATCGGTAAGGTAACGGGCCAGCTTTTCCGAAGGCACCATGAGAAGGCCTCCCGAAAGTCGGCCTTCCAATATGCCAAGTGCCATGCGGTTGATCGCCCGATGGCTTGAACTGATATTGCCTGTCTCCCATTCAACGGCGAAAGGCAGCACGTCTGAATTAGGGAAACGATAATGGCAATCGAACGCACCGGGATGACTGCCTTTCGTCTTGCCTTTGCCAAAACGCTTTTCAAGCGTCCACCCATGGTTTTCCAGATAGCTGGTGAAGCCAAGTTTGATGGGCTTCACCCCGTTCCCATGACCGGTTTTCTTCCCAGACTCCGGATAGATGGTGAATGTGTCGGCTTCCTCAGGCCACACAGTATGCTTCATCGCGTCGATAACATCCCGCCGAACATGCCGGTACTCGTCAGTCGTCGAGTAGTTGCCCTTATCGAGTAGCGTCTGCCAATCCACTATCTGCATGTATTTAGCTTAAATCAGAAATGCGTTATAACCCGTCACCTGTTGTTTTCTGTTAGGACGGGAAACAGAGAAGCTGAATCATTGGTGTTGGGAATTAGCGCCTATCCTCTTCGAGGGCTGATCCGGTCTCTCGAAGAGGACGGGACTTCCAACGTTCCAACGGTTTCCTGCTCGCAAACCGTCAACCCTCATTGTTTTTGTCCGGTGGCCTCTCGTTGAGCCATGACGGCTCCTTGGCGCATGGCTTCCGCCAACGCTGACCCCATGACCGGCGCGCCGGTTTGCGCCAGCATGTGGGCGGCTTTCGCCGCGCCCCGCAACTCTGGGTCCGTTGGAGCCGGGTCAGCGCCGAAACCACCCATCCCCATCCTCTCGTCGCCCGGGATCGACTCGTCGTCCAGGAATCCGCCTGGCTTGTCCCCTGCGGCGGGCACCAACTGGAGTATCCGGCTTTCCGACATTTTCCCGGAGGTTTCGTCCCCGGCGGGCGGGCGGATCATTGTCAACCGTTCCGCCAGCAATTGCCCCCAATCCTGCCCCTCCTCCCCGGTTTCGAAATACGCTTTGTACACGTAGTCGTTTTGGCCGGCGATTTCCGCGACGCCCGTGCCCACGGCCACGCCTTCCTCTTTCACGTTGGCGGGGACGAGGGGATACTTGTTCGTGAACGTGGTTCCGGGGTCCGCGTTCGCGCCCACGCAGATTTTCGCGCTCAGATTGTTGCGCACGCTTGGATCCAACCCGTTCTGGCTGGTGGCCGACTGGGCTGCGTACAGGAAGCAGATGCCTGCTTTGCGCGCCACCTGGGCGAGCCTCAACAGGCTTGAATACGCGGAATTATGGAGGTTCTGCCGGTAGGCGCTTTCCAGAACGTCGGGATTGTCCTTATCGCCGGAGAGTTTTTTGACGGGCGCGGCGTATTGGGCGACCTCGTCCGCCACGACCAGCCACAACGGATTTTCCCGACGCCATTGGTCGTCCATTTCCCACCAGTTCGCTTTCCCCGCTTCTCCGATCTGTTTCATGCGTGTTTCGTACATGCCGCCTGGAGCGGTGAACTGTTTGAGGCAGGCGGCCGCGTTTTCGGGACTGTCCCCGCCCCACATGTCGTTTTCCAGCCAGGGCCGCCAGCCTTGATAGTCGGGGGCGCTGCCTTTGTCGTCGATGATGGCGAGGTTTCCGCCGGCGGCGAGAACCCCGAAGATGATGGCGTTGATCAACGTGGTTTTGCCTCCGTTGCTTGCCCCGCACACGAGGATGCCGGGCGTGTCTTTCAGATTGATGTACGCGTCTTCTCCGTATTTGCGTCCTTTCGCGGGCAGTTTCGCCCCGTAGAGGATGTGTTTGAGGCTGGGATGCTGCCAGGCGTCCGTTGTCATGGGGATGGTTTTGGGGAAGGTGGGCAGGATCCCGGGGTGGATGAAGATGAGGGTGGACGCGTTCATGACGGTTTTCCACCACCAGCCTTTCCCGCCGACTTGGGGCAGTTGGCTGGTGATGTCCATGATCGGATCGTGTTTGCTGGGGATGTAGGGTTTGGTGCCGTCCTGGTTTTTGAGGCGGAAACACCAGCCGCCGTCGATCAGGGGGATGGTTTCGACGTCCTGGGGTTTGTATTTCAGTTGGGCGGCGATGGTGTTGCGGGCATGGAGGGCTTGGGGCGTGAGCGGCGCGTAGCTGACGGTGCGCGTGTACGGGTCCATGCCGGTCAGTTCCATGCCGGGGTGTTCTTGGAAGATGTCTTTGCGGATGAATTTCTCGTCCCATTTCATTTCCCACTGTTCGGTTGTAGTGCCTGGGTAGACGGCTTGTTCCCAGGTTTCGCAGGGCGCGAGCACGGCTTTCAGGGTTTCGCCTTTTCCGGTGATGTTTTGGATGCAATAGTTTTTGTATTCGGGTTTCTGGGCGCCGAGTTCTTCGATGAAACTGTCGAGGGCGACGAACGAGGCGGGGTCGCCGGGCCGGGTTTCGGGGAACCGGTTTATGAGGGGCATGCTGATGGTTTTTCGTGGCATAGGGTGCGTCTTTCTACGAGCTTGTTCTTCTACAATGATTGTTATAGGACTGTTCAGTATGACGCGAGGAGGGTTTCATGTCGGATCCGGATGATGGTCTGCCAGCTGGCTGGCCGGCAGACGATCCGATCCCGTCCGCCCGACCTGCGCGCAGAGGGACCTGGGGGGTGTGGGCGGATGACGAGGAGACGCGGCGGGCGGCGACCACGTTCCCCATGACGGACGACACCTGGTTCCATGCCGATCCGACGGCGCGGCGGCAGCCAGTACCGCAGGATCGTCCAGCCATGCAACTGGCGCAACGATTAAGACAATCGCAGCGCCGTAACGTGCAATATACGTCGGAGCGGCTCGCCCAGCCGCGGCGACGTATGCCCATATGGGAGCAGGCGCAAATGCGAGCCGTTGCGCGCGAACGTTCCTGGCGGAAACCCGTGGCCGTCTGTCTCTTGGTTTTCGTTTTGGCCGGCTGCGCCATCGGGGGGATCCGAGTCTGGCAAGGCTATGAGCAAACCCAGGCGGCGCAAGCCGCCCAGAAACAGGAGGCGATGGCGGCCGGACGATGGGACACGGCGCACGACACGGCGGTCAACCTGTTGCGGACCGTAGGAAACAGTCCCGTCGCCGCAACGCCTCCCGTGAGTGGACCGTTCAACGAGTTGGAAAAACTCGTGGACGTTCCAGCGCCCGCCGGCGCGGCAAGGGAAACAACGGCCGCAGGCAGGCTGGCAACCGTATCCGACCGGTTGCGGACCGCATGGAACCAAGCCATGAGAGAGGAGGCTACGGCGGCCAGCAGCCAGCTGCAACCGCTCCTCGCGTCCGCCCGCCAAGCGTTGAACGGCGCATCCGAAAGCCCAGCGGCCACCCGATTGCAAACCCTCGTCGGCGAATACGAGGCGTCCAGCGTTCCAGCAACCACCCCGGGAATCCGAGCAGCGCAAGCAGCCATAACGGAAATCCGATCCCTGACCGCCCAGGTCAACCAACTGAAAACCCAAGCCGCGCAAGCAGCGCAGCAAGCCCAAGCCCAGGCGCAGCCGCAGGCACAGGCGCGGAAACTAGCAGCCCCGCAACAGCAAACGCAACCACAACCCTCAACGCCACGACAGGCAGCGCCACGACAGACGTCCGGCGCGAACCGCGGCGGCATGACACTCTAATCCGAAGGAGGAAACCGGATGGCCGACCCGAATAACCCATGGGGGCAAACCACGGACAACCCGTGGACAGGCGACGAGCGGACCGTCGCCTGGACGGACAGCAAGCAGCAGCCGCAATCCCAGCC
>JAFNPO010000138.1 GCA_017386585.1 Aeriscardovia sp. | reverse complement strand
CTGCGCCAACCGCCTGACCGATTCGCTGCGGGAGGAGCAGGAGAAGGGCCGGTCGGTCGTCCAGGTCGCCAAGCTGGGCACGATGGACGAGGATGGTGCTGCCGACGCAGATTCCGTGTCCCTGCACAAGCCGTGCGCGGTGGCTGTAGCCGGCTACTCTTGCTTGAATCTGGAGGCCGAAGCCATCAAGCGTTTCGTGGACGCCGAACGGCCGGCACGTGAGGCATTCCGAACAAATCCGGACGATCCGCTGCCGCCGATCGCTGTGCTGCTGCGCACCAAGAGAAGGATGCCCGCCTACCTGGCTGCGCTCGAATCCCTTGGTCTGACGTGTCAGGCCACGGGCGCTTCCACCGTGATGGATACTCCAGAGACGCAGGATTTGCTCGACCTCCTGACGGTGTGCTGCGACACTACGAATTCGGCGCGAGCGATGCGCCTGCTGGCATCCCCCCGCTACCATCTGCAAGCCGCCGATCTAGACGCTATCGCGCGCTTCACTACCGAGGAGAACGAGGCTGCGCAGTACAAGCTACTCGTCACAGCTGGACAGGCGCCACCGCTCGACAGTAGCGACGATAACGGCAGTGAGAGCAGTGCCAACGAAAAGCAACGCAGGGTAGAGCAGCACAAGGTCGTTCAGCAGCACCGCGACGAACTACCAGCGAATCCCCTGGTAAACGTCAACGACGTCCTGCGCCAAGGAAACCTGAGAGCGAAGCTAAGGAGGTTCGCGCGCGAGCATGATGGACATCTGTCGACATCCGCGATCCATGCGCTCGAAGCTGTTTCGCAGGCGGTGCGGACAGTGGAGTCGCACCTGCCATTGGGTGTAGAAGCGGCCGTACGCGCCGCCGTTTCCGCCCTAGACCTGGATACTGACCTAGCCGTCGCACAGCTGCTCGCCGCGGTAGCAGCGGAAAGTTCGTCAGTTCCGGGCGTGGACGTGTCGGGCACCAACAGCGATGGTCTAACGGCTGTGCAGAGCCTCATCGCCGCCGTCGAAACGTACAAAGCCGATCTGATGCAAGGGCAGGACCCGACGCTTCCCGGGTTCCTCTCCTGGCTGGACTCCTCCGCCGACGCGGTGGAACAGTCCAGCAGCTCGACGGACGCGGCCAAGGAGCCGGACGTCGTGCTCATGACCATCCATGCGGCCAAGGGCCTCGAATGGCCGGCGGTCGTCGTCGCGGATATGAAAAACGGGACCTTCCCGCCGAAAAACTCCGTCAGCAACCTGGGAGCCACAACCAGGAAGGGCATGGACGTCTTCCAGGCCGGCGACATCGCGCAGACGCCGGAGAACAACAACAACCTGTGGATCGAAAGCCCTGCGCGCGTGCCCGCCCCCTTACGGTCGGACGCCGCGTCCCTGCCGTCCTTCCCGCAGAACGCGGCGCGCGATAGCGAGGGGAACGCGCTCGTTGATCCTTTGAGCGCCATCGAGAACATCGACAGCCTGGAACAGATCAAGGACGAGCTTGACGCCAAACCCGACACGGACGGCGACGCGGAGACCGAAGCACAGCACACGGGCTACCCGAAGGGCGGCCTGCGGCGGCAGTACGGACGGCGCGCCTACTCCGACGAACTGCATCTGCTGTACGTCGCCGTGACACGCTCCCAAGGGGACGTGTTGCTGACCTATTCGGCTGCGACGAAGAAAAAGTCGGCCTGCGCCGGGACAGACGGCGTCAGGAAAGTGGACGCCACAGGCGGCGGCGTTTTCTGGAAACAGGCCAAAGCGTTCCTGGAGGAGCGGGAGGCAAGCGGCCTGACGATCCTGCGCGCCGACGTCTGCGGCGGCGGCCCGGACGAGACCGCAGACGGCCAAGCGGACGCCAGCGCGGCAGCCGCGCGCGGCGACTGCCACGGGATCGTCGCCGCCACCGACCCGGACCGGGCGTCCCGGCTGTACTCCCTGCTGTTCGGCGCAGCTTGCCGTCCCGCCGTCCCAACCGATTTCGCCGGCGGCCGCGGCATCGACCCAGCGTCTCCGGCATGGCCGACCCGGCTGCGTCCGGACGTGCAACATGTGCTCGACGGTTCCGCCGACCGCGTCCGCCAAGCCCAGAACCTGCTCAAGAACGGCGCCGCCCTGCCCGGCGGGGAACTGACGCGCCGCGCGAAGGCCCTGCTGGCCTTATCAAGCCAGAACGACGATCCGTATCCGACCGCCGAACCGGACGGCACCAGAACCGCCAACACCGATTCCGCAACCGACGCTGGAAGCAGCCCTACG
>JAFNPO010000137.1 GCA_017386585.1 Aeriscardovia sp. | reverse complement strand
GTGCCGATCAGGGAAATGAGGGTCAGCACGCCGTCCTGGACGAAGAGCTGGCGAGATGCCTTCGCGATGGATGCGAACAAAGCCGCCGGCAGAGCGATGTTCAGAACAAACTTATTCAGGGCCTGACGGCCGTTATCATCAAAGAAGGGCTTGGATATGCCCTTCCACTTGAAGCCTAGGCACCAACCTAAAGCCATAATCACAATAATCGGGATAAGATCGTCAACAAGAATTCTACCCATAACGTTCTATCACCTCTTCTTATGCACGTCGGTGTACAAGTGCGTCAATATGTAAAAACGTTTAAACACGAATGTAGGGAGGGTACAACACTAGGAGAACCCTCCCCACATCTTCTTGCTTACTGGAACGGTCCGCGCTGCTTTTCACTGAGCAGAGCGAACCGTTTCAGCAGCGTTGGAAAGTCACTTGATGACTACCGGCGCCTCGTTCTTCGGACCGCGAGCCTTGGAGATGGTGCCATCCGCAAGCATGCCCTTGATGTCCTCCTCAGAGTAGCCGAGGCTCTTGAGGATCTCGACGTTGTTCTCGCCCAGATCCGGAGCGCGCTTGTAGTCCGGCTTGTAGTTGGACATGGTGAATGGAAGGCCGATGGTCTTGAAGTCGCCACGGTTGCCACCCTCGTCGATGGTGACGATAGTGCCGTCCGAGTTGAGATCGGGATCGTGCTCAAGCTCGTACCAATCCATGATTGGGCCGCAGGGAAGCCCTGCCTTGCTGAAGTGCTCGGTGAGCTCGAATTTATCGTAGTTCTTGGTGTAGTCCTCAATCTCGGCGTAAAGGGCTTCCTTGTTTTCCTGGCGGTGCTGCCAAGTGTCGAAACGAGGATCGTCAATGAGCTGAGGCTTGTTTATAGCGTTGCACATGGCTTCCCAGCTGGACTTGGGATCCTGGATGACAATGTAAACATAGTCGTTGGGGTCCTCTTCCCAACCCTTGGCCTTGTAGCACCAGCCGATGACCTGACCGCCCTCGGTGTTTTCTGCACGTGGGATGGCCTTGCCCCACTTGAAACCAGTGTTGTAAACGGCGTAGTGGGGAAGGGCTCCGAGATGGTCAAGCATGAGCTGATCGCGCAGCTTGATGCGGCAGAGGTTGATGGTCGCGTTGACCATGGACTGGTAAACGTAGCAGCCTTCGCCAGTACGCTCACGCTGGGCGAGAGCGGCGAGGATGCCGATGCAGAGGTGCATGCCGGAGTTGGAGTCTCCCAAAGCAGCTGCGGACTGGGTCGGGACGTTGTACTCGCCTTCATTCCAGCCGGTGGCGGAAGCCGCACCGCCCGCGGACTGCGCGACTGGCTCGTAGGCCTTGACGTTCTCGAAACGAGAACCCTTGTTGAAGCCCTTGATGCTACCCATGATTAGGCGCGGGTTCATCTTGTGGACGTCTTCCCAGCCGAAGCCAAGCTTATCCACGCCACCCGGCTTGATGTTTTCGACGAAGATATCAGCCTCTTTGATGAGGTCGGTCAGGACCTGCTTGCCGGACTCGGTCCTGACGTCGAGAGTCAGGGACTTCTTGTTGGCGTTCAGCTGCAGGTAATAGATACCCCAGGCGTCCTTTATATCCAAAAGCTGGTTACGGGTCGGGTCACCGGTTCCCGGCTTTTCAATCTTGATAACATCGGCGCCCAGCCACGCGAGAATCTGGGTGCAGGACGGACCAGACTGAACCTGGGTCCAGTCGACGACCTTAATGCCTTTCAGTGGCGCAAATTCATTGGTTTCTTCAGCCACGAATATACTCCTTTATGTGTCTTCACGACAAAATAGAGCGGTTCTCAAGGAACTCCGATGTATATGCCGCTTGCTACTCCACTTCGACCGCCCATCTCTTCAATTGCTGGGACAAAGAAGACCGCTAGCGAATCAACGGACGGTGCCGGTCGATATTCTACGCACTGGAATCTGCAAAAGTAAATAGTTTTTTCGGCAATCCTTCCAATATGGAAATGTTTTCTTCGATAGAAGAACAAGAAGACTGTCCGCGTTGTGACAGTAAATGGCTTTTTCTCTGCCGTCTCAGCGCCGGTCTGCCACCTGCTTGGTCAAAGCAACAGCGATAAGAGCCCCAAGGACGTTACTCAAACTCAGCACGAATCTTGTCGCTGTCCTTGTTGTACGTCGGAGCGTTCTTCTGAGCGCTGTAGGGGTTCCAAGTGTCATACTTGATCGGCGTGCCCATGACGAGCTGGCCGTCGAGTATTTTCTTGACCATGCCACGGGTCACAAATCTGCAGTACGCGACGATGTCATCGATGCTGAGGTGCTAGGTGCCCCTAGCACCGATTTTCTTCTGCCAGTTCGGTGGTATCGACGGATTAGGACGGACTCCATGCTGGTCTTAGTCTCGTGCCAGTTTTTCTCACGAAGGTTGGTGAAGCATATATCAAGATCGGTACCCCTCCCCTCCAGGTAGGCCGAGCATAAAGCGAGATTGGTCCATAAGTGGTCATTGGCGGCGCAGATGGCGATATCCTCGTTCTGGCCGGTAGAGAGTATCGAACGGATAACATGTACGGGTGGCGGATGCCTATACGTTCTGACTCTTCGCCCAGGCCAAAGGAGGCCATGAGAGCTCACGCCATGAAAGTGAAGAACGTGTCAAGGCATAGAGACGTCGACGGTTAAACCGTTACCAGTACTCTCGCGAGCGTACGGGGGGGGTGACGATGACGACATAATCATGGATGCTGACCCACGGTGTCAGCCACAAAGGTACCTACGCGGATTGGTGCGCCTACTTTTGGAACTTGGTAGAAGCGGTCGTGGAGATGAGGATAGACCGGGACGGCGCGATGGTGTTGTACGAGACCCTTTGCGACAATCAAGCCGTACTGGCCAAAGTCGGAAGACGAAGCAGACGATGAGGCGTAGGAGCTTCCTAATGAGGCCGTTAGAGGCTATGCCGCTCTTGGGTATAATGGCCGGACGAAAGTTCTTCACGACAATGTCTGCCTTGTCAATAAGCTTCACAGGAAAACCTTGTCGTCCAGATTGCGAAAGTCAAGAAAGGTGGATTCTTTGTCGGTGTAAGCGATACAAAAGTAGTTGGACGAACAGTCGGCAATGTATGAACCCTAACTGTGAGTAACGCCACCGTTGGTGCGTCCGCTCTACATGGAGGGAGCGCACACTGGAGATGAGGATCGTGAGGGGCGGGTTAATCTTGACAGGACACGGATGAGGTTAGCGATTGCCATCAAGCGGCTACGACTTTGATGCGGTTGAAGTGCGGACTGGTGCGTTCTCGGCTTTGTAGTCTGGCTCAGTTTTGGCAGTTTTCTTCCCCACAACGCTGTGGGAGTTTGGACTACCTATATGAAAAGCGGGTACCTATCCACGAAACCTTGGGTAGGTACCCGCTGCGAACCGGGGAATCTCAGTTCATTTCTTTAGCATGGCGCAGCCGGAGTTACCGGTACTGCTACTCGGATTCGGCCGCCAAGACTCACTTGCTCTTTGGCTCTGGGGCCACATATCCTTCCATACCCTCATGGAAAATGACCGGGTTCAGGTGGCCGATGTGACCGGACTCTACGCCCACGTTCGCGCCGAGGATGGCGTTGATAATGGTCGGCTTGCCGGACTCGTAGGCCTCATTGAGAGCCTGGGCCATCTCGGTGGGGTTGTGGACCTCATACGCGTTGCCGCCGAAGGCCTCGGAAATCTTCTCGTAGTGGCAGAAACCGAGGTAGGTCGGAACGTGCTGCTTGACGGTCACGTCACCAATCTTGTGATCGATGCCGTTGTACACGCCACCGTTGTTGGCAATGACGACAATCACTGGAAGGTTGTAGCGGCAAATGGTATCCATCTCCATACCGTCGAAGCCGAACGCGGAGTCGCCTTCGAGGGCAATGACCGGACGGCCGGTCTCAACCGCAGCGCCTACAGCGTACGGCAAACCAACACCCATAACACCCCAGGTGCCGGTGTCCAGACGGTGACGAGGCTGCAGAATGTCGATAATGTCGCGCCCCATATCGAGTGTGTTCGCACCCTCGGAGACTAGATAAGTGTCCGGATGCTCAGCGATAAGCTCCTTAATCGGAAGCAGCGCGCCGTAGAAGCCCATCGGTTCGCGAGTACGACCGGCCTCGCAGCGCTTGGTCATCTTCTCTACATTGGCATCACGCTTAGCGGCAATCTTATCAAGCCACTCCTGCGGAGCCTTGTAACCGGTGGCCTTAACAGCCGGGATGAACTTCTTAAGGACGGAAACCATGTCACCGACCAGCGGAGCCGCAATGTGGCGATTAGAGTCAATTTCCTCGCCGTCAATGTCAATCTGAATGAACTTGACGTCCTCGCCGAACGGCTTCGGGGAAGCGCCGTTAGAGAGCATCCAGTTGAGGCGCACGCCCATAAGGAGGATGACGTCAGACTGTCCTAGAGCCAGGGAACGGGCCGCGACCGCAGAGGATTTATGACCATCCGGGAGGACACCCTTGGCCATGGACATCGGAACGAATGGGATATTCGTGGAATTGACGAGATCGCGAATCTGGTTCTCAGCCTTGGCGTAAGCGGCACCCTTACCGATGAGGATGGCCGGCTGCTTGGCGGACGTGAGAAGTTTCACGGCGCGCGCAATGGCCTCGTCGCTCGGCTCCATAGCGGGCGCTGGGTCGACCGGCACCTGGATAGTGCTCATCGGATCATCGAGATTGCACATCTCGCCGAGCATCTCACCCGGAAGGTCAACGTAGACACCGCCAGGACGACCAGTCAACGCGGTGCGAATGGCGCGCGCAATGCCAAGGCCGACATCCTCCGGCTTGTCGATGCGGTAAGCGGCCTTGCACAGGGGCTTGGCGACATTATACTGATCCAGGCCCTCGTACTCACCGCGGTCCAGGTCGATGAGCGCACGGTCGGAAGAACCGGACATAAGAATCATCGGGAAGCAGTTCTGAGTAGCTTCCTTGAGCGCGACCAGACCATTGAGGAAACCTGGGGCGGAAACGGTCAGGGCAAAGCCCGGCTTGCCGGTCAAATAGCCGGCAATGGCGGCGGCCTCAACGGCCGCGTCCTCCCGGCGGAAACCGTAGAAGTCGATACCCTTGAGTTCCATTAGACGAGCAAGATCGGTAACTGGGATGCCAACGAGGCCATACATATTCTTGACGCCGTTCGCCAGCAGGGACTCTACCAGCAGTTGAGCTCCGTTCATTCCCTCTGTCATAACAACTCCTTTTGCCTTTGTGTCATGGTGATCTTATTTTTCACTACTTGTACAATCCCCTACGCCATTCCGCCCAGCGGACATCTCTTTTATATTTTTTTTACTATCGGAAATCAAGCATTTTCAGAAAAACATGCCAAAAAGGGAACTACTGGAGACAAAAAATCGCCGACGATAAGCTCGTCGGCGATTGTCACTGTTGAGACTCAGTCCTCAATCTCAACGGTCTGGTCCTCCTGCTTCGGAGTCTCAACCTGCTTAGGAATTATCAATGTCAGCACGCCGTTGGCGAAAGACGCCTTGATGTCTGAACTCTTGAGGTCGTTGCCCACGTAGAAGCTGCGGGAACGGGAACCGGCGAAGCGCTCACGGTGGACGTACGAGCCTTCGGAGGCGGAGTCTTCCGCAGAGCGGACCTTCGTGGCCGACACTATCAGGTAGCCGTCCTTCAACTGAACATGGACATCAGACTTGTCAAAGCCCGGCAGTTCAATGGTCATCTCGTATGCGGAACCCGTGTCACGGATGTCCGTGCTCATCACCAGCGAGGTGGCAGACGAGCGACGCTGCTGCCATGGACGACGCTCCCCGAAGAAGCTGCTCACCGCGTCGTCAAACGGATCGTCGAAAACTGCTGGAAACAATGCCATATCAACCAGATCCTTTCCTATTGAAAATCTTTCTGCGCCGTCTCGTGCCGACGCGTTCACTTCGGTCAACTGTCCACGGCCCGTTTTGTTCCCCAATTTTCTCCCAGAGCATAAAACTTGAGCGCGATAGACTCAAGTTTTTGGGAAGTCCTCTTCTGGAGGATTTTCATCCACCCAGAGACAGAGCAAAGGCCTCCGACCATCTCTGAACACCGCCCTGCCCGAGTGCTTCCGGCGCCTAATGATGTATTCTGAAAGGGATATTCCTCCGCCACCGCTGCCGGCGATGGCATCGATACAGAAAGCAGGAACGACATGGCAGACGACACCTTCACCGTCCTCGTCGAGATTCCACGCGGTTCGCGCAACAAGTACGAAATGGACGCACAGACCGGCCGCATCAAGCTCGACCGGACCCTCTTCACCTCTATGGGCTATCCGGACGACTACGGCTACATCGAAGGCACCCTCGGCGCTGACGGCGATCCGCTTGACGCGCTCGTCATGGACATGATTCCGGTATTCCCAGGCTGCACCATTAAATGCCGCGTCGTAGGTATGTACCATATGGTCGACGAGGAAGGCGGCGACGACAAAATCCTCGTCGTGCCAGACGACGTGCGCTACGCGGACATCAAAGATATCGACGACGTTCCGGCCTTCCACAAGAAGGAGATTAAGCACTTCTTCGAACAATACAAGGCTCTGGAACCGGGTAAGAAAGTCATGCCAGGTGACTACTGGACCGACAAGGAGCACGCGCTCGCCTGCATCCAGGAGTCCCAGGAACGCTTTGCGCAGAGCAAGCAATCCGTCTGAGCAACAGCTGAACCGCGGAGTTGACCTTCTCTGGCCATTCCGTTCCGCTTGAGACCCGCCCTGCAGGACGAGAAATCTATCTTCGCATCCGGCCGGGCGGTCTTCGCATCCTCGACCTCACCAGCCCAGCAGCATCAGCATTGCTGGAACAGCGCCGACCGCAGCTAGAGACAATGCCGCTGATGCGAGCGCCCACTTTCCCGTGCCCACGCTAGAAGTTACTTCAGGGCATCGTTGGAGCAACTGTTGCTCCGCTGTCCCGAACGCCGCGCGGACGGCTACAGCGACCACTGTCAGAACCAGTAGTGACAAGACGAGATGTCTCGATGTTGACAGCGACGCTGATGCGAGCGCCCATCCGCCTGAAAGCCAGCCGGCTACGCCCATCGAGCATACGACGCCCAGCGAGGAGATCAGATGCGTGCGCTGGCGGCGCACCATTTCGAAGCCGAAGGCCGCCACCACCAGCGTAGTTAGAGCGGCCAGGGATTCGGCCAGCCAGGACCGGGCTGGATTCGGTGACGCCGCTAGCGCCCACGCAGAGCAGACGCAAGATGCTAATCCCCACAGGAGCGCGAACCAGCGCGGCGCTTTCGGAGTATGCACTTCCAGAACAGGCGAGCAGCCAGCGACGAGCATGACAAGCACCGCTGCGACGAAGAGATTGACGATGTGAACGCTCGGGGCCGTACTATGAGAAGCCGCCATGGCGGACAGCGTAAGCAGGAGGATGAGTCCCACGCTCCACGCGACGTCTGACAGGCCTCGGTTCTTCTTCGCCGACATTCGCTAGCCACCTCCCCTTGTTTCTGTCACTAGCCTAGTCGATGCTTGTTTGGCGTCTCGGAGCCGCACGCCGGAGCAGAGGCGGATGGGTGATGACCGGCTGGACTAGGGCTAGCGTGCGGCTGACGTTGTCCCTTTTGCCGAGCTCGTGAATGCTGCCGACCCAGAAGCAAGTGCCCGTCAACGTGATTCTGATGATGGCGTCATCGAGTCGGGTCCACTGTCTGCGCTGCGGCACCAAGTTCACGATCTGCTTCGAATGGGCTATTTTCCTACTGGACGCCGACTAGAACCTCGTGATGGCGCGAGTCCTTATGGGGCCATAGCCTACACAGTTTCGCTAGAAACTGTGGTGAACCCTCTCCGCGTCTACCTTCAACGCCGTTGGTCTCGATTGAGACGTCACCGACATTGCTGAGGCAGCGATACAGTGCCAGTATCCCTGCGATCTTGGCTCATGCATAAACGCAATTGGCGTTTTACCGAAGGTGTCAAGATGAAACTGATTATGGCCCGGGCATAGCAGGTAACGGTGGCGGCCTTAATTGGGCGTACAGAGAGTTCGAGCTGCTCATGTCCCCCTCAGCACCTGGGTCGTGCTTCGTCCACGTCCAGGCGTTGCAAGGGGAAGTAAGGCTTGCTTATTGGCGCCAGCACACGCGCCACCCAGGGCGCCTGAGCCTCTAGCCTAGCAGCGAGTGTGGAGCGTGCTATCGGCATAATCTGCGACGCCGGCTGCTTTGCTGTCCCGAGCGGCAACTGTAGGGCGCGCCGCTTCGTTTCGAAGGCTTTCTTACTCCATTTTTTATTTTTTATTTTATTTAGCGGAGGGACATGTCGCGGCCAGCGGGCAGTTAGCGCAGTCCGGATTCCGTGGATGGCAGATATCGCGCCCCAGATAGATGAGCCGGTGGCTCATCCCTGTCCACTCCTGCGGCGGAAACACGGCTGTGACTTGTTTCTCAATCTTGACAGGATCTGGATGCGTCGAGCGCCACTGATCCGTCCAACGCAGACGCCCCGTCACGCGCATCACATGAGTATCAACGGGGAAACCTGGCACGCCGAAGGCATCGCCCAACACCACGTTCGCCGTTTTACGACCCACTCCTGGTAGGGTCGTTAACTCTGCCATCGTGCGGGGAACGACACTACCGAAGCGCTCAACCAACTCCCGCGACAAGCCGACGATGTGCCGGGCTTTGGTACGGAAGAAGCCGAGCGGACGGATGACGGACTCTACATCCTCTAACCGGGCGGCCGCGAGCGCCCGCGGCGTAGGCCAGCGAGCGAACAACTCCTTGCTGACGGCGTTGACGCGCTTGTCAGTGGTCTGTGCGCTGAGGACGGTGGCCACCACTAGTTCGAAAGGTGTCGTGTAGTCCAGAGAACACCTGGCCCGCGGATAGAAAGCGACGAGTTTCTTCCCTTCAGCGAGCATCCGACGGCGTCGAGCACGGTCCGATTCCTGTCTCTGCAGTACGATTTTCTGTGAGATAACCATGGAGAACACCATACGCGGTCTGAAGCTCGCAATATGGTGACGGGCATGGGTTCCCGCAGCGCAAAGCATTCGCAGAAAGGCGCTTCTGTACGTCACGGAATGCCGAAATGGCTTGAATTCGTCCTCCTTCTTGTCATCCTCGGCATTGTCGCCTGGCTCGTCCTGCCGATTTTCATGCCCGCTGGCTCCTCGTCTTTGGGGGCAATCGGCGATTCCAATGCCACGGTGGCGATCGGTCTCAAGGGTGCTCCGCAGTCGTTGGACGTACGGACCGCCAATAACCCTGCCGCGGACCGCATTCTCATCGGCAACGTATACGAGGGTCTGACGGGCCGTACAAACGACAACAAGGTCACGCCCGCACTGGCGTCTGGCTGGACCGTCTCCGACAATGGCACAACATACACTTTTACCCTGCGCAACGCCGACTTCAGTAATGGCGATGCAGTCACTGCACAGGATGTGGCTTGGTCGTTCCAGCAACTGTTGGC
>JAFNPO010000136.1 GCA_017386585.1 Aeriscardovia sp. | reverse complement strand
ATGCGGCACTTTCGTGCCGTCGCCAATCGTCGACTTCTTCATCTCCACGCAGGTGCCCTGTTTGGCGCCGCCGCCCAGCATGCAACCCGGGCGCATGTAGGAGAACGGGCCGACCTCGGCGCGCGGGCCGACGACGCTATTTTGCATGAGCGCGCGGTGGATACGCGCGTCCTGGCCGACTTTCATGTCTACTAGCTCCACGTCTGGTCCGATGATGGTGCCCTCGTCCACGACCGTACGGCCGCGTAGGAACGTGTTCGGCAATAGTTCGACGTCGCGCGCCAAGCGCACAGCGTCGTCAATCCATGTGGTGTCCGGGTCGAGGATGCTAACTCCTTCGCGCATCCAGCGTTCGCACACGCGGCGGTTGTGGGCCTTGGCCAGGCGTGACAGCTGCACACGGTCGTTGACGCCCATGACGGCCAGGGAATCCGGCGCAGCAAACGCGCCCACACGGCCGTAATTGCTGGCGAACTCGATGGCGTCGGTTAGGTAGAACTCGTTCTGGTCGTTCTGGGAATTGAGATTGGCGATGGCCCGCGCCAATACGGATGTCTGGAACACGTACACGGAAGTATTCACCTCGCAGATGGTGCGCTGCTCGTCGGTAGCGTCGCGCTCCTCCACAATCTTCTCGACGGAGCCATCGGCGCTGCGCACGATGCGCCCGTAGCCAAAGGGACTATCCAACACCGTTGTCAGCACAGTGGCCACGGCATCAGAACACTCATGGGCAGCCATGAGCCTGGAGAGCGTAGACGCATCCAGCAGCGGCATGTCCGCAGCGGTGATGAGTACAGAGCCATCGCCCCGCGGATCGATGTCGGTAATGTCGCCGGCTAGCTGGGACATGGCACACTGCACGGCACATCCGGTTCCCGGGATTTCGTCCTGCTCGACTATGACGGCTTTGGGGAACGTGCGCAGAGCTTCGGCCTTTACCTGGTCCTTGCCATACCGGACCACGACTGACAGGATTTTCGGCTTTACCGCGTCAACGGCTGACATCACACGGTTGATGAAGGTCCTGCCGCCCAGCGTGAACAGCGTTTTTGGTTTGCGGGACTTCATGCGCGTCCCCTCGCCCGCCGCCAGGATGATCGCTAAATCCAGAGCCATTGCCATCGCTTCCTTCCACGACTAGCGCCGCGGCCAACAGCGCACGGAGCTACGACAATTCAGGTTGTTGTCTCCAGCCTAAACGGACACAACTGACCCGCAAATGCCCCGCTGACAATCTCAGCAATAAACACAAATGCGCTTTGCGCCAGCCGTTAGTAGTTCTCGAAAAGCAAATCTAGGCAAGCATTGTCAGCGGCCTCATGCCTAAGTATTTTCGACATTTCGGAAGCGACATCAACCAGCTTGTCGAGCTTTTTATGTGCTGATGAGATCTCGCTCGAGCATCAGCGAATCGTACATGTTCGCCGCTGTCCTCTCGGCATGCCTGGACCAAATCTCGGGTATTACTTTCACCAGGGTGCAAATTTCAGAGCAGAGGTTTGCCGCCACTTTTGGCAACAGCTAATTGTCCCAGACGATCGTGTCTAAAAATGAGAGCCGTTTCCTTGTCCTGCGCCGACAGGGGCCTACTCCATTTGGATTCATTAAGGCCAAAGCTGAAGCAATCCGGATCTGAACACGTAAAAATCGCATTGCTAGCGATAGTGTGAAAGCCCCATCAAGCGCAGATCTATCTTTTTCCACTGGAACAATAGTTGGGAATCAGATAGGTGCCTTTTGAGTGCCGAATTTCCTAGAAACAGCTATGTGCTTTCCGTGCACCAGAGGTGGCTTACTTCAGGAAAGCGAAACGCATCTTTCTAATCTCGTTCGCTGGTTCCCGATTCACTTCTCCTTGACGTGTGGCCCAAGAGTGCAACGCAGATAGCTCCGATGAGGCCGCACACAAGCACGAGACAGCCGCCTGACAGCAGCAGGAGTTTCCAGACGCTGCGCGCGACAAAGCCAATCAGCAGTACGACAAGTCCAACGGCAGCAAGAATCAGGAGCCCTTTAACGAACGGGCGGTGGCGAGATGCCGCGTCCTCAGCGCCGTCCGCATCGAATTCGCTGGCGGCCAAGGCGCCGCTGAACTCATCCATCGCACTCGCACCCCCAGAGACGTTGAGGTTGGCGTCGATAGCGCCCTCCTCGGTAGTTTCAGCAGTCTCAGCGTCCTTGACGGTGCCTGAACCGGCGTTTGTTGTGCTTTTCATACCGTTCCGGACCGGTGTGTCCACATCCGAATCGATCATATCAAGGCTGTTCGCGTCGTCGAAAAGCAGATCAGCGTTATCGAAACCAGTACTGTCAGGAGAGCCCCCGGCGGCAACCTGGTTTTCGTTGTTATCGTTTACCGTTGCGTCATCCCATTCATCAATCATCGCCGTAAGCCTACCGCATCGGCTTGAACCCCGTGGGAAAAAAGCGGAACAGTGTCTCAAACAACACGGACAAGCCTTGGCTCGGCTCTGCAATCGCTCCTGCGGGAAGCGAGGCGAATTCCGCTGTTGTCACGTTCCTGCCAACAATGAACTCAATTGGCAAACAGACCTTGCTGTCTTTGTCTTCGGTTCAATCGTGACCGTTGAAAACGAATCTCCTCATTTCCAGAAGCATCAAGGTGGATACGCTAGCGACCCTTTTGTTTTTCGTCCAACAAGGAGTGACCCTTGGTGAGATACATGGTGAGGAACGCCGCTTGGTTGAAGATGATAAGTGGGTGGCCGCAAAACGTCGCGTGTAGGGTCTGCTCGACGTTTTCCTTCCACTGTTGCGCAAGGATGCGAATCCGTACCCCCCTGTCACGCTCTACGCGCTTCTGGGGTACTCTCTTTACCAGCTGATGCTTCACACCACGCGCTCTGTAGGAGCTTCCCGCTCCTACGCGCGATGTGCGTAATCGGTGATACTTCATAAACATCACTGTTTTCGATGGCCTGTTTGTGCAAGCTGATTTTCCGTTTTACCCAAGTTGCAGGCAAGTTCCTCCTACTTTGAATCGTTTCGTGGTAGGCCGAACGGGCTAGCTCGAATCAGTAAGTGTGGGACACTATCCCCTCTCCGACACGCCCAAGATGATTTTCCAATGGCGCTCATGCTGTCTTTTTCGCGGGAGAGACCACTGTTTTTCAGACTTGTTCGCCATCGGACTCTGCCCCTCCGTCGGTTCTCTCGTATTCTACTGGTACTTAAATGGACGTTTACAGAGAGCACAGATCTGCTTTTCCGTTTATTTCAGTTCCTCTCGAGCGAAACCAAAAAAGTCATGAATCGTTGTAATTGCAACAAAAATCACCGCTATTCCAAGCAAATTGGAACAGCGGTGAACTCATCCTCGTTCCCCCACCTGGACTCGAACCAAGACTAAGGGTTCCAAAGACCCGTGTGCTGCCATTACACCATAGGGGAAAGGCCGACCGCAGAGCCAGCAGGCTTAATTATGCCAGTCGGAGCGTCAAACAGCAACCGGATGCTGCCAACGCCCTGGCTTGGGTTGCAGCGAACTCAGGCGAGGAGGAACTCCTTACCATGGTGCTCCGGGTAATTGGCAAAGAGATCAGCGACGGAGCCGTCGGTGAAAACGGCCTTCATAGCGGCGGCAATGAGAGGCGCGATGGACAGCACGACGAGGTTGTCGAAACGCTTCTCCTGCGGGACCGGCACCGTGTCGGTGACAATAACCTTGCGAGCTCCGCAGTTCTTGAGGTTTTCGACCGCGTCGCCGTTGAAGAGAGCGTGAGTAGCGACGATGGTCACGGATTTGGCGCCCTGTTCCTTGAGACATTCGACAGCACCGATGATAGTGCCGCCGGTGTCGATCATGTCGTCAGTGATGATGCAGTCCTTGCCTCTGACATCCCCAATGACGCGCTTGGAGACAGCGTGGTTGGCGCAGGTGATGTCACGAGTCTTGTGGATATAGGCCAGAGGACAGTTATTCAGGCGGCTAGCCCACTGCTCAGCTACACGGATGCGACCGGCGTCCGGGGAAACAACGGTTACGTTGCTAATGTCCATGCTGTCGCGCACGTAGCTGACAAGCAGCGGCATGGCCTGCAGGGCGTCGACAGGACCATTGAAGAAGCCCTGGGACTGGGCAGCGTGCAGATCGACGGACATGATACGATCAGCACCCGCCGTGGTGAACAAATCGAAGATAAGGCGACTGGAGATGGGTTCGCGACCCAGATGCTTCTTGTCTTGACGGGAGTAGCCGAGGAACGGGACAATCGCGGTAATAGACCGAGCAGACGCGCGCTTCATGGCGTCAATCATAATGAGCTGTTCCATAATCCACTTGTTGATCGGCTGCGTGTGGGACTGCAGGACGAACGCATCGGTGCCGCGCACCGACTCCGTGTATCGGCAGTAGATTTCCCCATCCGCAAAATCGTACGACGTAGTCTTGAGGACATCGATTCCTAGCTGCTTGGCAACGTCGTTAGCTAGCTTCGGATACGCACGGCCAGTCACGAGGACGAGGTTTTTCTTCGGTGTGCCTTTGAGTAAAACACCCACTTGCGGCTCTCCCAACATAGGTAGCGGTTCTAGCGAACGGTTTTCACTGTATCGACTCAGTGCGACACCTCTGGGGATGCTCCAGCGTCCCGGTACAGACCATGGGCAGCGATATAACGTACCACTGAAGCAGGTGTCAGATAGTTAATCGGCAACCCACGGCGCACGCGCTCGCGCAGCATCGTCGAGGAGATATCAAACATCGGAATCGGCACGGCCGTCACGTCCAAACCAGGCACTCCAAAGGGCGTGGCCGACAGACCTAATGCGACTGTTGCGGAACCAGCAAGCGCCTGCGGCTCTGGAGTAGCAGAGTTGACGACGCCAACCGCATCAGAGTTGACGCTTATTCTCCCGTTGGGGCGCGTGACGGCGATGAAGCGTGCTAGCTTCGGCAGTTGTTCGGCGTCCTTCCAGCGGGATATCTGGACAATGGCGTCTGTGCCGGCAATGAAGAACAGCTCGTCGTTCGGGCGTGCGGCCTGCAAGTCGCGCAGGGTGTCGACCGTGTACGTGACGCCGTCACGGTCAATGTCCACGCAAGACAGGGAAAATCGCGGGTCGTCCGCAATGGCAAGCGTCACCATAGCACACCGATCCTGCGCGGGCGCCACATCGCGTTCTAACTTGAAGACGGGACGGCCAGCAGGAACGAACACTACTTCGTCTAGTTTGCAGCGCCATGCAGCTTCCGAGGCGGCCAGCAGATGCCCGTTGTGGATAGGGTCGAATGTGCCGCCCATCACGCCGACATGACGCCCTGTACCCCGGCTCATTCCGATTGCGCTTCCCTGCCGGCATCTTGATTCGCGATGGATTCCTGCGTCGCCCTGGCTAGCGTGTCTTCCGACGGATTGTCCGGTGTGCTCAACCACGTATCGGTGCTCATCGTGACGCCGAGTTCACGGTCGTTCACGCGCGAATCGACGCTGTCCATGTCCTCGTCCCACTCCTCGCTCACCACGCGCTTAATCTCGGAGAAGGTCGGCAATAGGAAACCGGGCTGGTAAAACTTGCGGATCTGGGCAACGTTGTCGGAGATTTGGATGAGTTTGTCACCCATGTCGTCGGTCTTGTCGTCTCGCTCGGCTAGACGGAAGTCGTTAAGGTGACGTTCGATAGCCTGCTCACAGCCCTTGATGACGGCCTGTTCGTCAGCGGTCGGTATTGACAGGCTCCTGTCGTCAGAGTCGGGCCAACCCATCAGGACAGCGTCGGAATACTCTAGGGCCGCGCGCTGGAACGCTGTGGGAATCCCGTCCTCGATTTGGACGAAGAACACGTACCGCACCTGGCTGAGGCGTTCTGAGGCCATCATCAGCATATCGGAACGGTCAAAGACGCGCGGCGGTGGGGCGATAGGCTGCTTGCGTTGGTGATCGGATTGATTGTCGGATTCATTCGCCATCAATGTTCTCCTTCATACCATTTTTTCCTCGTGTTGGTTTTTTCCTCGCGCTGGATTTCTTAGCAGCGGTTTTCTTCGCTTCAGTTTTCCTCGGTGGGGGAATCCGCATGATACTCGAATCATTGCTTGCGGCAGTGGCGTCATCATCCCGCAGAACGTTGCCAGAGACGCTGTTACAGGGAATACCGTTGTTCAAGACATTATCGTGAAGCGTACTGTCGCGTAGCAGTTGACGGGCATGCTTAAGCGACACGGCCGACACTGTTCCTGACAACATTCGCGCAATTTCCTCCTCACGCGCTTCGCCGCTGACCGACGTCACTGTCGTCATGACAGCTGCCCCACACGAACCGGCCACAGTCGAGTCGTCGTCGTCCGAGCAGTGAGGGGAGGCTTCTTTCGACACGACGACCTGTGCGTCAGCCCAGGACGCGACCTGCGGCAGATGTGTCACCACGATGACCTGCTCTCGCCGAGCTAAGCGCGCCAAACGTTTGCCAAGTTCCACGGCTGCCTGACCGCCCACCCCCGCGTCAATCTCGTCGAACACAAACGTCAGACGCCGAGCATTGACATTATCAGAATCACTAAAACCCTCGTCGTCTGAACTAGTACTATTCATGCCATCGAGTCGGCGCGCCAAGCACACCTCTAGAGCCAGCATGAGACGACTCAGTTCTCCACCGGATGCCGATTTCGCCACCGGCTGGAGAGGTGCCCCGGGAAACGCGGAGAAGAGGAATAGCACATCGTCCATACCCGAGTCGTCTAGCGGACAATCACCCTCGTGCCGCGCTTCGACGTCAATCTCCAAACGCGCACCAGCCATCGCCAGCGACGTTAGCTCCCCATTGACCTGCGCAGTCAAATCGGCGGCAGCCGCCACACGGCACTGATGCAGCTCATGGGCCAAGCCTAGCGCTTCCTCGTATGCTTGAGCGCGCTGGACTCGCAACGCGTCGAGCTTCTCAGGCGAAACATCGATGTCAGTGAGTTCAGCGGCGGCCTTGTCACGCCAGGCCAAAACGTCGTCGACGCTTGGCCCCCATCGACGCGTCAGCCCGGCGAGGTCATGAATGCGCTCGTTGAGACAATCGAGATCGGCGTCACTGACATCGTCGCGCAGCTGCTCCTCCAGCAGGTACACAGCGTCCGAAACGGCGGTACCCACATCCTCAAGGCACGAAAGACATTGAGCTATCTGTGGAATCGACGTCACCGGACGCAGCGCGTTCTGCGCGTCCGCCAACAGTGACGCAACGGACGGCTCCCTGTCAACGGCCCCATCGGAGAAATCTCCGACAGAAGAGTCCAACGAGCGCAATGCCCCGCTCACGGCCCGGATGATGGCCGCCGCATTCTCGGCGCGGGACCGGCGCTCGCGCAGATCCTCGTCCTCGTGCGGCTGTGGATCAACACGAGCAATCTGCTCCAAAGAGTCGCGTAAGTAGTCGGCGCGCTGGAGCACGTCAGCCTGCTGGGATTCAAGGTTGCGCAGTGTTCGATCAGTGTCCATCAGGCGTTTCCAGACCTTCGAGTACCGTTTCAGACGGTCTGCAAGACACGCGTATTCGTCGAGAAACTCGCGCTGGCGCCCCGATGAGACCAGCCGCATCTGATCGGCCTGCCCGTGGATGGTGACGAGGTCGCCGGCGATTTGCTTGAGTAAGCCGCTAGGAACGGTTCGCCCGTTGATGATAGCCTTGGAGCGCCCATGGACGGGTACCTGTCGGGCGAGGAACAGTCGACTCTTTCCCTTCCCTTCTGGTAAGACGCCAGCGTTGTCAGCGGCGCGCATAGCTGGAGAACCGGGAGCGATGGTGAAGATGGCCTCGACCCAAGTCTCCTCCGATCCAGCGCTCACTTTAGCGGATTCCGCCTGTGCGCCGCGCACGAGCTTGAGTGCGCTGAGAAGCATGGATTTCCCAGCGCCCGTTTCGCCGGTAATGGCTGTCATGCCCGGAGCGAACGTGACGTTCGCTACCCGAATCGGCCCCAGGTTTCGTATTTCGAGTTCATCGAGCATGGACACCGCCTCCGTTAGCCTCGTTCCGCCAGCCGTTGACCGGCAGCTCGAATTTCGTTACCAGACGCTGGGTGAAAGACGCGCCCGACAGATGCGCTAAGCGCAGGGGCTGCAGCGACTGTGTAATGTGCAGCACCGATCTGACGGGTAGTTCAATGGTGCGCCGACCATCGCACGTCAGGTGTCCTGTGGACTGGGAATCTGGCAGCAGCTCGATCCGCACGTCCGATCCCTGACCCACAATCAGTGGACGAGTGAATAGCGCATGCGCGGCAATCGGCACGATTTCTAGAGCTTGCACGGATGGCCAGATGACCGGTCCACCCACGGAGAACGCATAGGCCGTCGAGCCGGTGGGCGTCGAGACGATAACTCCGTCGGCTGCGAAGGACGTCACTGGCACATTGTCAATGGCGATGCCTGTTTCAATCGTGGTGCTACGGTCAGCCTTCTCCATAGTCACCTCGTTGAGGGCCCAGTCCGCCAACGGCTCCCGACCGGGTACCTGCGCGGTGATAGTGGCAATGGTGCGCTCGTCGATGCGGTAGTCGCGATCTGCGACACGGTCAATAGCCTCCTGCGCCTGGATGCATTCGAACTCGGCCAGGAAACCGACGTGCCCGAGGTTAATACCTAGAATCGGCACACGCGTACCCCGGACAAGTTCCGCCGCGGACAGGATCGTTCCGTCCCCTCCCAGAACGATGACAATTTCCGTATCATCCGGGACCGTAGCACGGCGAGTGCCGAACGGCAGGAGGGACAGGTTATTCACTACGCGAACGGAGAAGCCTCGCTGCCGCAGCCGATCGACGACATTCCCAACGATCTCACGGTTTGGCGCAATCCCCCGGTGCGTCACCACCACAGCCGATCGCATTGACCCTCCTTCATTCGTTCCCATGGTAAGGCGTGCCGGTTCTGGAAGCGCGCTTGTGGACCGGAGTATAGCCCTGGTTCAGAGGAGAGCGCGATCCTGTGTTTGGCCCGAATCCTGGTCCCTTGCGGATTTCGGCCGCAACCATAGCAGATACTCTCTGTTACCATACGTGCCTCGGATCGGAGACGGGATGCAGCCTTCCACTGAAAAACCATTGCTCCGCGCGCAGCAGATCACGGCGTCAACCACCATCTGACGCAGGACCGGGTCCGTGACGATGCCGTTCTTGCTCAGCTTGCCTTTGCCGACCTCGAACTGGGGTTTAATAAGCAGCACGATTTCGACCGGAGACACGCCGGAAGACAATGACATGTCATCGCCAGCGTCCACGGCGGTTCGCGCTTGCCGTTCCTGGCGAAGAACGCGGGCGATGACGGGGATGACGTATCTCAGTGAGATGAACGATACATCGGACACGATGTAGTCCGGGCGCCCCGGTAGGTCCGGTGCCTGCACGTCGCGCACGTTCCAACCGCTGAGGTCAACGGTGCGTGGATCGGAACGCAGTAGCGGACTCAACTGGTCGTGCCCCACGTCAAGGGCCATCACTCGGCTTGCGCCTTTCTCGAGCAAGACCTGCGTGAAGCCACCCGTCGACGCGCCGATGTCCCAGCATACGCGGCCAGTTGGCAGCGCAAGGCCCTGGGGGCCGAAGGTATCAAACGCGCCCAGCAACTTCACGGCCCCGCGAGAAACATAACGGAACGCGGACTGCGCTGGAATCGCGGCAATCTCAATGTAGTCGTTCTTGGCCACAGTGCGCGAGGGCTTCGCCACAACGGCTCCATTAACGCGCACCAAGCCGGCACGGATGAGCTGCGCCGCTTTCGTGCGCGTTCCAGCAACTGAATTCTTCGCCACGCGGACGTCCAACCGCTCCGCGCTCATCGCAACTCCTCCTCCACAACGGAAAAATCGCAGAAATCAAGTGACTGCATCGCGACTCCAGCGTCAGCGAGTGCCCAGGACAGTTGGCACAGGCAGCGCAGTCGGTCCATCGCCGGTCCGGCAGACCACACGCGACTGTGCTCGTCACAGACGGCGCAAGCCAGACCCGGTAACGTTGCACAGCAAACCGGAACATCGGACATGCCGACACATGGAATATCACCATCAACAGCGAGCCGATTGCCGCCACCATTTTCACCAGTTCCGTCCTGGCACAGAACGCCCTGTAGTGCAGGCGCCGCATGCATCTTGAGCAGACCACGCAAATCGGCGGCGATGTATGTCGGCCGCTGCTTTGGCGCCGCGAATAGTAGGGTCCGGGCGTCGGTCACGCCGGTGAGCACACATAACGAATCGCAACCCTCGCGACTAGCAGCCTCGATGTCCGTGTCGAGCCGGTCCCCTACAGCCAACGCGTCGGATGCAACCACACCAGTGCGGCGCAGCCCTATGTCGTACAAGACCGATTCTGGTTTGCCTGCACACCGACAAGGCGCCACGCCCGTCGCCGCGGTAACGGCACCAATCATCGCTCCATTTCCGGGAGCAATGCCGTCCTCCCGGGGGATAGTCCTGTCAAGATTCGTCGCGAAATATCGGGCGCCACGCTCAATGGCGTAAGCAGCCTGCGCTAGCTGCGTCCAGCAGAGAGACGGATACCAGCCTTCGACGACAGCCGCCGGATCTTCCCACGCGCCGTCAACAACGCGAAACCCCGCCCGTCGGACGGCATCTTTCAACGCATCCGCGCCAATGACCAGCACCACTGCTCCGACGGGTAGCTCCTGCGCCAACAAAAAGGCAACGGCAGCCGCCGACGTCACAATCTGGTCCGGACTCACCGGAATGCCAAATCCGGCGATTTGGTTAGCGACTGCCTGCGGGGGACGTGACGGATTGTTCGTCGTGTAGCACACACGCATCCCCAGCGAAGCCGCTCCGCGAACGGCGTCAGCCGCATAGGCAACCGAATTGGCACCGCGGTAGACGACGCCATCGAGGTCCAGCAAAGCCAAATGATACTGCTGCGCCAGCGGCACACCGCAAGACTTTAACGTTCCCTCACCGGCCACGGCTCACTCTTTGCTCGCAGCAGACTGCCCAGAACCAGCACTGTCATCAGACTCAGCTATTTCGGCCGCACCATCGTCAAATTTCACTTCCCCAGTGCCCACGATGGCCTCCTCCTCAGCGGTTCCACTTTTACCGTCTTCGATTTCCTGGTTCTCGCCGTCTTTGTTCCCAACGAACTGGGACAAATTAATGCCCAAACCTTCGAGCATCCGAGCATCAGCTTCCTCGAGATCGTTATCAACCAAATCGTCGTCGACGTCCATTCCATCCTCGTCCGGATCGGCAAACTTATTCTCGAGGTCCTCGATAACAGCCTCCAGCTCCTGGGCTTCGTCCTCACGGTTGGCCTGATCCAGGAAATTCTGTTCCGCCTGCAGGGCGCGCATGCGGTACGCGCCGCCCAAACCACGCACAGACAGCAACGCCCGGACAATCTTCAATGCCTGGTCGAACTTGCCCATGTCGGCGTATGCGCCAGCGAAGACGAGCATCATCTCGGCCTTGGATTCGCCAGTGAGCTTCTTGGCTTGTGGCGATAGCGCGATGGACACCGCTTCCTGCGGATGACCTAGACCACGTTCACAGTCGGCAATGAATGGCAGGTAATCCAGTTCACCGTTCATACGGTAGGCTGTGCGAAACTCGCGGTTAGCGAGCTTGTAATCGCCGCAACGGTAGGCGACGAACGCTAGCGTCTCGCGGGCAATGTCAACTCGGGAGGCCTGGCGGGCCGCCCACCTGGCATGGGCGAGTGCCGCGTCTGGATCGGACTTCTCCAGCGCGTACGCAGCGAGGATGTGCAGCCCGATGTTCTCCGCATGTTCTTTACTCAAGCCGCGCAGACGCAGCTTGTCGTCACTGGAGAGCATGCGCCACTCCATACCTTGTGGCATCTGCGGCTCACCCGGACGGCGATCGGTGTACGGGTTTTGCGACGGGAAGGAGAGGGTGCGGTCGGAGTTGCGGCGCGGGCCGGTCTCGAAGTGGCGGCTGCCTTCGACGTCATTGAAACGCTCGTGACGGTCGAAATGATGACTTCTGCGGTTTCCGGAGTGCTCATCATGATGGTTGTTACGGCGGTTGTCGCGGAAACTACGGTCACTGAGACGTTCACCGCGCAGAGAATCGTGTTGAGCGTGGTGGTTGCTGCGCTGATCGTTGCGGTGAAAATCGGAGTGACGACCGTTGTAATGCGGGTTGCTAAAGTCGCTACGATGCTGCTCATCACGGTTGCCGTCACGGCGATAATCACGTTGACCACCGTTATTGCGACGGTCGTCACTGTGCCGATCGCTGCACCGGCCGTCGTGGTGGAAGCTCGAACTCCGGCTCCTGTCGCGGTGACCGTTTCGCTCATCACTATCGGAAAAACTGTAGCTGGAATGACCATGATTAAAGTGGCGACTGGTGTTGCGCGCCCCACCTCGGCTGAATGGATTGTCGTCGCGGCGCGCACGGCTTCTATGTTCGCGGTAGCCAAAGGAACGATGCGAATCATGGCTGTTCCCGCGTTTTCCGAATCCAGATTGATGCGACTGAGTGCGTTCGCTCATAATGGACCTCCAAAGACCCCATGGAAACGCGACCGACAGCCCTGGGCGGTCACGCTCCGTCTCTTTGATTTTTACGACAAATAAATGGTGACGTGATGTCACGAATAGGTTTCCATCCTCTCAGCTACCGCCGACAGAATTACTGGTTGGTCCATGTTTCCGGACGCGTTCGGAAACATGGACCAACCAGGCGAATCGGGCAATCCCTCTCCTCCGGTTCAGTGTCCAACGGCGTCCTGCAGCTGCTGAATTTCGATTTGGACGTTACGCAGCTGCTCGCGTACGCACTTGGTGGACATTCCGCCGATCTGCTTGCGCGACTCGACTGAGCCATGTGCGTCAAAGAGCAGATGAATGCCGCGGATGCACGACAGCGGCTTGCTGGAGTTCTGTTGCGCCAGTACTGGTCCACTAATCAACTCGAAGAGTTCACGCGACAACTTCATCAACGGGACAGGACTGCACTTCGGCCCAGCAGCGACAAGCGATGCTGCTACCTGCATCACGGTTGATACCCTGACGCTCACACCAATCGATGATGTCCGGCACGAGCATCGCACCCGGCTCCGCTTCCCTCTCCAACCGTTCCATGTCGAACGCACAGACAGCGAGTTTTTCTGCGAACTGCGGAAACTTCGCTTCGCACAGGCGCATCTGGCGGTAAACACCTTCAAAGGCGTCACTATAGTCGTCCTCCGAAACCGTCATCCCTTCGACAAAGAATTCCGTGGCGTGGAAGTCCGTGATGGTCATGGATCCAGCGAACGCGGCTGCTCGTGCCACTGTGACAGCCATCTGGTGGCCAATGGAATGCAGCTCGTTGTCAACGTCGATAGCTTCCGTGACGTCCAGAGAATTCATTGCCACGCGCGAGAAGCCAAGCTCTTGAGCCACTTCACGCGGATCGTTCTCCACGAAGGACCTGCCCACACCGTCACCACAACCATAAAGGCACACGTCAGCGCGAGGGAACCACTGCTGAATTCGCTCAACATGCGTAACGGCGGCCAGACGAAGCTCAGCAGGCGGTGCATGACCAACACCGGCCCGTCGAACTGCGAGCGACAAGATTCCAGTTTCGCACCAGTGAACTTGAACTCGAAGTGAAGCCACTGCGGCATGCGATTAACGTCGTGCTTTCTGGCCTTATCGGCAAGGGCGTGCGCTACATCCATGGCTTGCTGTGAGAGGACCGTTGCCTGGTGACGCAGCCACAGTCGACGCGCGATCAGGCGCAGGTTCAACGTGTATGCGCCGTCAAGCAGATGGCGTACAGTTTCTCGTTCTTGTCGCGACATTCGCCGCTCAACGCTTGTAGAACTTGCTTGGCAAGGAACTCCTCGGAGTTCGGGACAGGTGTGGCGCGTTCACTTCGATGCAACCGATTTTCAGACCCCGTCGCACGGCCTTGAGAGCGTACTCTAGCCGATATGTCTGGTCCGTAGTGATGAGGGAAAGACGGTGAGCAGCGTGGGAATGGGCCAGCAGCACGCTCATTTCGTTCTCCAAGTAATCCGTATCAGCGAAACTGTTGCTAGCACTTATAAAAATCCCCTATCCGGATAGATGCACGCTGGAGGGAACAATTGTGTCCCTGGGGACACAATTGTTCCCTCCAGCGGTAAGCACTAGGCAAGAGAGAAGAAGCTCGCTTTGATAAACATGCTGGTGTTCTGAAGGTTACTGTTCACTTTGCTTCAGCATCTGAATGAGGCTATTCGTTAGCTGCTGAGAGTGGCCCGTCATAGTCAGCACAAACGAGCCGATCAGTAGCACAGCAATGATGACGAGTGAGGCGATGGCCAGCCCCTTGCCACGCATATGCATGTGCTTGACACGGCTCAGGGAGAAGATGGCTAACGGTACGGAGATGAACCACAGGCCAAAGATTGAAGCCACGAAAGCGATGATGGCGAAGCCATCCCACCGCCCGTAGTACGGGTTCTGCTGGGGGTCGCCCGGGTTGAACGGTGGCTGCTGGAAGGGACCAAAGTTCTGGCCGGTACCATTGTTTATGCCGTTGGCATTACCCATGCCTGGCATCGGCTGTCCTTGCGGCGCACCGTATGGTTGACCACCGTACTGTTGTCCGCCGTAGGACTGACCATAGGGGTTCTGGTTGGGTTGACCGTAGGGGCCGTACTGCTGGCCCGCGTTCTGGCCATACTGCTGGCTTTGACCGTAAGACTGCTGACCGTACGGGGCCTGCTGGTTCAGTTGGCCCGCGTTCTGCTGGTTCGGCGCTGAATCGGGAGCACCAAACAGATATGGGTTGTAATTGGGATAGTCAGACATCATGCCGCCGTACAGCGGCTTGTCGGTGCCGGCTTTGTCGACCTGAGGATCTAGGCCGGTGGCGTCGTAGTCCTGATGGGCTACTTGGTCTTCAGCCTTCCGCTGTTCGGCGTCCAGCTGCCGTCCATTCGGCTGCTCCGGCGTGTTCTGATCCGGATTCTTGTTGTTGTCGTCCCTCATGCCCATACCCCTCATCGTGACGCGAAGCGACTCCGTGCGGTTGACCGCCCAGAGCGCGTCATCTTTCGTTCCGCGTCCGTCTGCGAAGCAACGCGAAGTCACTTCGCCAGTTTTTCGGGACCTCTGCGACCCCAGGTTCTCTTAGGACCGCAGTTGCGCGCCGATGCGGGACGCTTCCGCGATAATGTTAGCGCGAATCGCCGCGGCATCCTTAGATTTCAGCGTTTTATTCGGTGCGCGGAAAACAACCGAATAAGCCAGGGACTTCTTGCCCTCACCCAGGTCATCGCCGTGATAGACGTCAAACAGCACGATAGACTCGAGGTACTCGCCCGCACCCTCGCGGATGGCATCGGACAATTGCGCGTTCGTCACCGATTCATCCACGATGAACGCGAGGTCCTGCTTGACGGGCGGGAACGAAGACAGACGGCGCGACTGTAGCGGCTCGGTTGATAGACGCTCGAAGATTGCCGTTAGGTCGAGTTCAAATGCCGCGGAATGCTCCGGGATGCCGAGATTGGCGATGACACGCGGATGGAGCTCTCCCGCCAAGCCGATTGGGGTGTTGTCCCCCATTAACAGGACGGCAGTGCGGCCCGGATGCCAGCTCTCGGCGAATAGGCCTTGCGGTAATTCGGGAGCTTCCTTCAGTGCCACGCGTCGGAACGAGGTACCCAAGCGCGCGGCAAAGCGCTCGGCGGATGCGATGCCATCGGTCCAGTCGACAGCTCGGCCAGAGTGATACCAGCCGTCGACAACGGCCTGGCCTGTCAGCAGACCGGCCACGTGCAGCGGCTGCGACGGCAAGCCAGCGTCCAGCGCGGCAAGGGACTCCTCGTCCGGCTTTAACGCTCCTGGCAGGGCCGGGATAGTCGGCGCGGCCGGATCAAGATGGAACACGCGGCCGATCTCGTAGATCTGCACATTCTCTAGACCGCGGCCGATGTTACGGCGCAGCGTGCCCGCCAGAGTGAAGAGCACGTTCGTACGCAGCCAGGGACGGTCACCCATCAGCGGATTGACGATTTCCACGGAGTAAACGGTTGCCTTGCTCTGGTTGACGCCGAAAACCTTGAAATCAGCCGAGCCAACGTACGGGTAGCTGAGGGTTTCCACCAAACCGGATTCGGCGAGAGTCTGGGACACCCAGCGCTGGCGCTGCTGGTCCACCGTCAGGCCGGTCCTCGTGGACGGGACGGCCGGCATGCGCGTCGGGATCTCGTCGTAGCCTACCAGGCGTGCGACTTCTTCGACCAGGTCGCAAGTTTGGGTGATGTCCGGTCTCCACGTCGGCGGAACGACAGCAAAAACGCCGTCTTCCCCGCCGGAGACCTCGCAACCCACAGCGCGTAGCAGGGCTGCGATATGTTCCGGATCGACCTCAAGGCCGGTCAGACGCTTGACTTCTGTGGTGCGCAGAGCGATAGCCTTCGGTGTGACTGTCGTGTCGAGGTTTGTTGGAGTGCCGCTGGCATCGCCGCCGGCTTGCTTCGTGATCAACTCGACGGCTAGCTGAGCAGCGCCTGCCTGCATCTGTGTGTCGGTACCGCGTTCGAAGCGATGAGACGCCTCTGTCGGCAGCTTATGCCGACGGGCTGTACGGGCCACGGTCACCGGGTCGTAGTGAGCGGCTTCGAGCAACAGGTCCGTCGTCTTGGCAGTAGCGGCAACATCCTTGCCGATCATGACGCCGGCCAGAGCAATGACGCGGGATCCGTCCTTACCGTCAGGCGAATCAGCCACGACGAGGTCCTCCGGGTCGAGTTCACGCTCGATGTCGTCAATGGTCCTCAGTTTCTCACCAGCATGGGCTCGGCGCACCACCAGGGGGGCGCAGACCCTGTCCAGATCGTAGGCGTTCATCGGCTCTCCGAGGTCGAGCATAACGTAGTTGAGTACGTCGGCTGTCAGGTTCGAAACTGGAAAGTCGGAACGCACCAAGCGCCGCAACACGACGTCTGGCGTCACGGCAGAAGCATCGATACCGCGAATAGTGCGTAGGTAGTAGTGGTCGCAACCAGGCACACCATGAATCGGGGAGGTGTCCTCGATGCGGGCTTCAACCTCGCCTTCAGTATTCTTGGCTGTCCTCGGAGCGGCAGCATTCAGGGCGTCGAGCGGATCAGTGAAGCTCTCGCCGGACGCGTAGGAGTACTCGCGCGCGATGCCGCGGCAGGAGAAGGCATAGCCGCGGTCCGGAGTAATGTTGATCTCTAGCTCCGGGACATCCAGGCCCAACAGCGGAATAGCGTTGTCGCCTGGTTTGATGGTGGCCATTTGTTCGGGGGTCAAACGGTCCTTGAGCAGGATGATACCGTCGTACTCGTTGCTGATGCCCAGTTCACGGTCAGAGCAGCACATACCATTGGAGATATGACCATACTTCTTCTGCGGGGTGATAGCAAAGTTGTTTGGCAGCACGGCGCTATTGAGCGCAACGACAACGTACTCGCCTTGCGCGATGTTCGGCGCTCCGCAGACGATGCCTAGCGGTACTTTGTTACCGTTCTTGTCGACCGGATTGTATTGATCGCCTACGTCAATCTGATTCCAGTGGATTATCTTGCCGGACTTCTGCGGTTCCTCTAGACACTGTTGAACATAGCCGACGACGAGCGGACCTTGGATAAACGACGGATGGATAGCCTCTTCTTCGAAACCCACGCGCACGAGCTGACGGCTGAGCTTCTCGACGGTCAAATCGCTAGGGACGGTGGCGTGCTCACGGAGCCAGTCGATATCAACAATAGGCATTTCTAGTCATTCTCCCATCGCGAACTGTTTGCTAAAACGAATGTCACCCTCGACTAGGTCATGCATATCGTTGATTCCGTAGCGCAACAGCAGGGCACGTTCCACACCGACGCCGAACGCAAATCCTGTGTACACGTCGGGATCCAGACCCGCCGAACGGATGACGTTGGGGTGGACCATGCCGCAACCGCCCCACTCAATCCAGCCGGCGCCGCCCTTCTTTGCGGGGAACCATAGGTCCATCTCGGCGCTCGGCTCAGTGAACGGGAAGTAACTCGGACGCAGGCGCGTCTTGGCGTCGGGGCCAAACATGGCAACGGCAAGCGCGTTGAGCGTTCCCTTAAGGTCGGCCATGGTTAAGTGTTTGTCGACGGCGAGCGCCTCGCACTGGTGAAACACGGGCGTGTGAGTGGCGTCGAGTTCGTCGGTGCGGAACACGCGGCCGGTGCAGGCCATGTAAAGCGGAACACCTTTGTCAATGAGGCCACGAACCTGGTCAGAGCTGGTTTGGGTGCGCATGACCATATTAGAGCCGCTGAAACCGGCGCCGTCCTTAGCTTTATCGCCTTTGACGTAGAAGGTGTCCTGCATCTGGCGGGCCGGGTGGTCTGGGCCAAAGTTGAGAGCATCGAAGTCGTACCATTCGCTCTCCACTTCAGGGCCGTCGGAGATTTGCCAGCCGCGGGAGATGAAGAAGTCCTGAATCTCCTCCATTAGTGCGCTGATAGGATGGCGTGCACCCAGAGGGTGGCGGTCCACCGGCAAGGTCACGTCGACGGCTTCGGACTCAAGCCGGCGCTGTTCCTCTAGCGCGGACAGCTCAGCTTCTTTCGCGCCGTACGCGCGACCGAAATCGGCGCGGAGCTTGCCTACCAGCTGACCAATGGCTTTCTTGCGATCACTGGGCAGCGACCCGATTATCTTAGACACGCGGGTTAGCTCCGACTGTGCGCCGGCGTATCGGGTGCGTAGCTGATGGAGTTCGTCAGTACTCTTTGCGGCCTCAACAGACCGGATGCCTTCGACGACCGCTTGCGTCACCACTTCCTCGTTGAAAACCATCTCGTCAGACACTGAAACAGACCTTTCCGAATGTTTTCTGTGGTTTCTTCGGCTGGCTGACGTTTCATGACGCCAGCCAGCCGAAGAAACGCCAAGGTTATTGTCCCTGTCAGTCCCGACAGGAAGGATGGACTCGTCCTTAACGCCGGTGTAGGAGCATCGACAGCGTGTAAAGCAGGATGGCGGCGCTTGACGCCAGATTCAAGGACTCCGCACACCCGTACAGCGGAATGATAATGCTACCGTCGGCCCGTTCAACCGTCTTAATCGGCAGCCCGCGAGCCTCGTTACCGAAGAGGACGGCCAGAGAGGCGTTGGTTTCTCCGGAGACCATTGAGGCTAGTAGGGCACGGCTGGCGGCTGTTGCTGACGTGACATGACGGCCGTCGATGGCACTGCCAGCAACCGCGCTGCTTGTCTCAGAATGACTGGTGTCGAACGCCAGATCGGCGACGTCCACCGGCGAACTGCCCGGAATGCCGTGGATGTCGGCGGCCCACACGGCCGTCGAGCGCTGCGCAGCCCAGTCGAAGAACTCGTCCTCGGTCAAGCGCAGCACCGGGATATGGAACAGCGAGCCGGCCGTCGAACGGATAACCTTCGGGTTGAGCGGGTCGACGCAGTCATCGACGAGCACGACCAGCGAGCAGCCGGCGGCGTCCGCGGTGCGGATGATGGTCCCTTCGTTGCCCGGGTCGCGCACCTGCCAGCAGGCCGCGATCAGCGGCACGCGGCCCGGCATGGAACCGGAGCCGGCGCGGGAGAACCCGGCAGCGGCATCGTTGAGCCGCCGCAACGCGGCCTGGCGCGCAGCGTCCAGCGCGTCGATCCGCGCCGACGCGACGATTCCCTGCGCGTTCTCGCTAACGCGCCGCATCACGGCTGGGGAGGCCTGATGCACATAGAGACCAGCGTCCAACGCCGCCTGGGGGATGGCGGGATCTGCGCACGCGTTTGGGTCGTAGTACACGTCCGTCACGATTGCCGGGTCCATCGCCACCGCTTCGCGCACCGACTGCGGCCCCTCGACGAGGAACTTACCCGCCTTGCGCTGCCCACGTTTGGTCAGCAGATCGGCTAGCTTCCTAACGCGGTCGGCTTTCGGATTGTCCATCACTTGTTCCGATAAAGGCATATCTCCCACTGTAGCGACAGGACCCGTGCGCACCGGAGAGGCTGCTGTTTCCCAAAGCGGCTGTTTTTGTTCCCTCACAGAAATCGGACAGGCACGTGAAAACGGAATGCGCGTCGCGAACTTGACGGGCTTCTGCTGGCCTCCCTGCGTTTCGACTTGCATTCCCTCAGCCTTCCCTTCTGGGTTTTCGACAGCCGCTCGCCCGACTTCCTGACGGATTCCACATGTTCCAACTTGTCGACAATGGCCTGCATGTCCTCGTCCAAAGACCGGAAGCCTTCGATGGGTTCGATGACGGCCAGCTTCTCCGGATCATCCGGGACGCGCGAGAGAACAGCGCTGTCGACATTGACGAGAAGAGCCGACTGCCGCTTTGCGGGCCAGCATCGTCGCCGTGGTTTCCGACATGACTTGTTGGAGGATTTCCTCGACGTCCATGCGGTTCATGGGCGCTTCCGTCATAGGACAAGACGTAGGAACCTCACGAACTTCCCGACCTTCTTTTCCAGACTGCTTTCGTCCACGTTCAGATTGCGGCTGTAGTCGGAGATTTCCTTGAAGGCACGGTTCAACGTGAAATCGAACACATGGCAGCCCTCCTGGGGGATCTCGGCCTTCCCCATCAGCGCCTTCAAAGGCCTATAGGCTTTGGACACGGAAAGCCGCCTAGAAATACGATCCCGGGCTTGACAGACCATGCAGCATGAAGATTCCCGTCCAGGGACGAATCGTCACGCCGGTGGTGGGTTTGCCGCAGGGCGGAACGCCAGTCCTGCAGGCCAGCGGATTTGGATTGGTCATCGCTTTCCGGACCAGTTCGACGGCGGCCAGTCCTATTCCGGCTTTCGCCCCAGCGCACGCCGGCACTGTGTAGCCGTGGTTGAACGTGTTCTGCTGTTCAACCGAAGATCGCCCATCGCATAACAAGACGCGACCTTCGGCAGGAACCACAGCGTGTGCGACAGATTCCGCAGAAACCGCATGTCGGGAGCAAGGCACGACCGGTTCCCGGTTCCCGTCGGCCTTGTAGACGCCGGCAGCGGCCGGCATATGCTGTCCCCGCATCAGGTTCAGCCACTTTTGGACATAGTCCTTGCGAACGAACTCGCCGGCTTCGATGCCGCCACCCTGCTTTTCGGCACGGAAGAACCCGTTGGATCGAACTCGCCGCTGTCCGTGTTCATCACGATGCGTTGGATATCATCCAGCATTCGACACGCGGCATGATCATGCGCAGCGGAGCAGCGTACGGATTCGGTTGACCGTCGTGCTCCTTCGTTTTCCAGTCGGCTTGGCCTACTGTTCGTCGGAGTATGTCCAGCTGAAAATCCGCACCTCGATGGACTTCGCCGTTGTTCAGGCTTCGGAACAGTGTCCCCGACAGGTACAGGTAGGAGCAGGACATCATCGAAAGAAACGATCCGTCGAGCGCGTCCCCCTGCTTCGTTGGCCTAATAGGACTCCTCGTCATACCGCAGCCATGGTCGTCCTCGTCTGTCTTCCCGAACAGCTTCTTCGCGTTGCTGAGCCGCGCGCCGAAAGTGGTATTCATCGGAAACAACCATGTCCCAGTTCGTCGTACACCCCACTTGTTCCGAGTTTTGATGCCGTCGGCACTCCTATCCGGACCAAGGAAATGCTGGAACGAACCGAAAAGCACACGATCGGTTTGCTCTGGTCTAAATCCTGCGGGACAGCGTTCCGGGCTTCCCCATATTCACGCGAATAGAACTGCCGTCCTCTGGAATCGACGTAGGACAGCAGATCCTCTTGCCAGGCTGATTCCACGGCCGGATTGAATGTCAGCACCAGAATACGGCGGAGGCCCGATCCGCTTCGCCAGCCCATAGGTTGTAAACGCCTTCTGAAGCGCATTTTCGCGCTCCATAGGAACTTCGGCGTGCTATTCGCTGCCGACTGCATAGCGAAATACCGAGCCGTTTTCCAACGGCCCGTTCCTGCTCCAGCAGCATGGAGAAACCAGCGATGCGGTTCTCGCTGTTCTCCCACCCGTTTTTGACAACCAGAACCGCCGCCTCCACGTCTTTCACGGAACATCGGGACCATTCCGTCTTCTTGCCGCGCCCATTCTGCAAACGCCGGAAACTTTTGCGTTCCAGAACCCGATGCACGTCGTGGTCCCCGAATGATGACCGTCCTCGCGCGTCGCGCTCCCGCGGAAGACGATCCTGTACGGCTTCGTCTGCCTGGGCGCAGAACCGGATACTGTTCGACACCGCGCCCGCCGACGCCACCTGCGGTGTATCCGACTTTCAGCATGCCTTTATAGAGCAAATCGTGATCCTCGCAAGCATGAATCCACGGATGTGAATCAGACCGAGGTGAAGCGTGTTGATCAATACAAATCCGCTATCAGTCACTCATTATCGTTGATTTAGGACTTGTACTTTTCCAATCTACTTCGCTCAATCCCCATTGATGACATATATACTCATCGGTATACGTATGCCCCCCTCAATTCCAGAATAAAACAGAAATTCTTCATTAACGTATTCTGGGAAACGGCGGTCTGCGATAGCAGGAGATGATGACATCGAATTTCATCTTTCCAGGGCGCAATCCTTGATGAATGTCAATAGACAACAAAGGATATCGCTTTCACGAATTGTGCTGTTTGACTGGGCATTTGCCGACCTTGGCGAACATGAGACGACCACAGCTCCCAACATGTCAAGTCGTCTGCAGTACGCAAATAGTACGCCACGTACTACACGTACTACGACCGCCGAGGACAGGCGTTTCAGAGGTTCAATCGTTGATGGGGGCACGATGCCGAGGAATCTGAGCAACGGGTTCGTCTTCAAGGACGAGAGGTCCGATCACTGGAGGGCCGCGATCAACTGGCAGGACGAGGACGGCAGCCAAGGAGGATGGCACGCCACACCCCCGTCGCCTGCTACCTCGACAGGGTGAGTAGGAAGACCGGGAAGGCCACCAGGGACGACCGTGGGAAGGGCGCCGCCGAGGCCTTCCTCAGGGAGTGGCGCGACGAGGAGGTACGGAAGGACGAGGAGCTCTCCGGCACCGTCTCCTGCGAGACGCCCGTTACTGCTACGTCCGACTGCATAGACATGAAGGAGTCCACTGGCAGCATCCTCGTCTCCACAGCGGACGGCTACCGCTGGTACGCGAAGCAACTCCTTTGCACCAAACTCGGGAAGACCCCCGTGGGGCAGGTCACCGCGAGGGAGATACAGAAGTTCGAGCGCGACATGCTGCAGGACGGCTACGGCGGAAACACGGTCTCACACACCCACGTGCTCCTCAAGACCGCCTTCATCAGGGCGCGCAGCTGGGCAACATACCCTCCAGCCCCTTCGACCTCGTCGACGCGCCCAAAAGGCCCACGAAGCCGATAAACTCCCTCGACGCCGCAAGCGTCCGTCAGCTCAACCAGACACACTGGGAAGCGTCGCCGACCCGTTCTCGACCGCCGTGCTCCTCGCGCTCATGACGGGGATGAGGCAGGGGAAGATATGCGCCCTCAGGTGACAGGATGTTAACCGCGTGCCCCGCAAGATCCGCGTCTCGCACGCCCTCACGAGGGCGAACGGCACGTTCGCGCTCTCCACCCCGAAGACGAGGAGCTCGGCCAGGACCATCCTACGGCGACGAGCTCGCCCGCGTGCTGGAGGCGAGGACAGGCGCGATACACGACGAGAGCGAGTCCATGGGCCTCGACTGGGACGAGGGGCTCCTCGTCGTGGGAAACGCCGTCACCGGCGTCTGGAAGAGCCCAATGGCGCTCGGTCAGGAGTGGAGGGCGTTCGCGAGGGTGGCGAAGCTTGTCGAGTCCCAGGGCGAGGCGCCGCGGCTCCACGACCTCAGGCATACCTTCGCGACGATGACAATCAGCTCCGGCGTGGACGTGAAGACCGTGAACGCCATCCTCGGCCACTCCAACGCCGCGATGACCCTCAACGTCTACGCGGACGCGCTCGCCGACAGCAAGAAGGTAAGCTGGACCTCATGGGCAGGATCATGCCCGCGGGGCTCTCGTAGGCCGTAGAATACGACATCACTAACCGCAGGACGACTAGATGGGCGGGTTTTGGAATGGAGCAACAGAACAAGGTCAGAAAGCCGAAGCTCGAGCCCGAAGGACAGATAGCCTTCCTCAGAGGCAAGGGGGTCGCGTTCAAGCGCATGGGCGAGGCCGACGCCATGCGCTACCTCTCGCGGGAGTCCTACCTCTTCGCCACGTACGCATATCGGACTCTCTTCCCCAGGCGCGTCGGAGGAGCACACGACGGCGAGTACGTGAACCTCGACTTCGGCGACCTGGTCGACCTCGAGCGGCTCGACCGGGATCTCAGGACGGCGCTCCTGCCGCTCACGCTCGACGCGGAGCACCTCGCGAAGCAGCGGGTGCTCGACGAAGTGGCAACGCGGCCTGCCGAAGATGGCCACTCCATTGTGCGCGACTACATGGCGTCGCTCCCCCATGACGAGCGCTCCCGGAGGGAGGAGGAGATTTCGAGGCTCCAGCGCGACGAGTACTCCGGAGACCTTCAGAGGCACTACGCCGCCGAGATGCCCATATGGGTGCTGCTCGAGCTTTCCTCCTTCGGCACCGTCGCGGACGTCTACCGCTTCTGCGCGAACCGGTGGGGCGACCGCCACATGCTGCGAGAGCACTACCTCCTCAAGTCTGCGAAGGGGGTGCGCAACGCCTGCGCCCACTCCTCCGCGATAATCAACGGGTTCGGCTCCGCGAGCCACGGTGCACATCCGGCGCCGTACGCCCTCACTGTCGCCCTGCGCGACGCGGGCTTCTCGAAGAGTTCTAGGGAGTCCATGATGAGGAACCCACGCCTCCAGCAGATAGCCTCGCTCCTGTTCCTCCACAGGCGCATGGCCGAGGGGACCGCGCTCGCAGGCGAGGCGTCTGCAGTGCTCCGCTCCCTTGCCAATGACATTAGGTCCGTGCTCTCTGTAACTCACCCCGACGCCTCCGCGAAAGCATCCATGGAATTCCTCGCCGAGCTGGTTGACTGCTGGTTCTGATCGTGTCATAGTGTAGTTGGATGTCAAAACCCAAGAGGGTTTTATGTGGCGGAGACGCGCGAGCGCCTCCGCCTAATTTTTTGCCTTTCGGATCCGGCGCGGCCGATAACTTCCGGAATCGTCACGTCCCAACCTTGGTGCATGCACGCGAAACTTCTGCCAGGGTGACCGATCCGACCGCCATCCAAAGCGAGTCCGGACGAGGCGCCCGGGTGTCGAACGTCACGATTCGCGGGGTGCCCACTCTGGCGCCGCATTCCTGACATTTGCACGGAGAATCCTCGCAAAGCATTGCCACCAATCGCTCCCGCCTGTCGTAGCATAGCTGCCACATCAAGCGGTCACGAGGACTGGAGGAAATGCCATGAAGTGGATCTACGACGCTTGCGGCAATGCGGACCTCGAAGAGGTCGCATTCGCGGGGATGGACGTCTCGGCGATACTTGGAGCACGTCGACCTCTCCTCCGTACCGAGGAACGCTGCGGACGCCGCGATGTACCTCCTGGGGCGTTTGGTAGGGGGCTCGCTGAGGCGACCGTGTCTCATGCCCATGCGGGGGACGACGAGCCTGCGCGGTAAGCCCGCTCTCGCTTCTCACCCATGAAAAACAGTCTTTCGACCGTTGCCTCCACTCCCGCGGGAGCGGAGGCAACGGCTGACGGCAGTGCCCTTCCGGCATCCGCTGCGCCGGGGACATCGTCGACGTCCCCTTTCCTCGCGCCCTCCCTCGCCCAAGACGCTACACAGGGAGCAAGCACCTCTTCCCGCTCCCTGACGGCCCGCGCGACAGGCCGGCGCCGCGCCACGCGGGTCTTGCCGCTCTTTGGGCGAGGGAGGGAAAAAGGCCTTCCCACGTCCCAGGGAGGTCACCATGACCAAGAAGACGGAGAGCGCCGAGACCATGGCCGAGGAGGGACTCGCCGCCACGTGCGAGGGCATTGTGAGGGATTACCTCGCCCACAGGGGATATGAGGTCCACGTGGCAGACGGCTGGTCCTGCGACGGCGAGGACGCGCCGATAGTGGCCCATGGACGGAGACGAGATGATGCTGATAGCCGTCATCTCCGCATACGAGGAAGGATCGACCGGGATACCCGAGCTCAGCGTGGGCGCCGCCGAGTTCGCGATAATGAGGCGCGCGTGCCTGCTTTACCTCGCGGACCACGGCGACGTGGACGCAATACGCCACGACGTGGTCTCCATCGTTGTGACGGGAGAGCGTCAGGCGAGGCTGCGCCACCTCATAGACGCCTGGCGATGAGCGGAGAGCGAGGAGTGACCTGGGGCGTCAGACCACGAAAACCGCTCGCGGCAGGAACACCTGGCGACGGCGGGGAGGAAGTGCAATCCTACCCGTTACTCGACCGGGCACATGGCAGGGAGAGGGACATTCGGAATCGGGAGCAATTGCACGAAAGCGTTGGGGGGATCTTGAATCGTTCCCCCCGCCGGGAAACGCGGAGTTCGATTGGAAGGACCCGACCCCGTCCGATGGACGCTCGTGACCCGTCGCTTCCGCGTAGAACACCTCTTTGCACCGGGCAACGGGACTGCGGAGTGCACGGGGTTCCGGTTGATGGGCAGGTTCCCGCGAACGCCCAGGGAGCTTGGCAAGCGAGCGCAGGAGAGCCCGGGCCGCGCTTATTAAATGGATGGCGTCCTGTCAGCTCCTTCGAAAGCCCTCACATCTGCTCTGGCGGAACCGGTATATAGACCATCTTCAGCGGAATCATCCTGGCGTACCTGTCGCTCAGATCCTTGTAGTACTTCAAGATCAGGTCCGCCAGCTCCGTGCCGTTGATGCCGCGGATGATGGGTGTGCTGTCCAGATACCGCTGCGCGTTCTTCGTGTAGTCGGGGAGCGTGAGGAACAGGCCGTAGTCGCCCTCGTGCATCGCTCCTTTGAGCGACTGGATCGTCGCCTCCCGTATGGGGTCGTCTCCGCTCTTCACCTGCACCAGGATGCGGGGCGGAAGCTCGTCCTTGTAGGCAACGATGTCGATGCCGCTGTCGTCCCCGTGAGGAGACACCTTCCTCCTGTACCCCATCGCGCCGAGGAGGTCGGCCACGAACGGCTCGAGGTCGTAGCCCTTGAGCTTCCGGCTCAGTTCCTTGAGGACGAAGTCTCTCGTGCTCTCGATGACGTCCTCCGCAGTGGCTCCAACGCTCTCGTCCTCGGGGCTATCGGCTGCGACCTCCCTCTTGAAGTCTCTGTCCAGGGCGGCGAGGTACTCGTCCGCGTAGTTCTTCACAGCAAAGAAGGACATCGCCGAGCCAATCTCATAGAGAGCGCCCTGTGAGAAGGAGGTGCGCGGCAGGTGCTTGAGCCACTTCACCTTCCTCCGATGCACGTACTCGGGGGCTGACGGCTCGTAGGTGTAGTCGTCCTCGATGACTCCGATGTTGATCTTCCTGTCGCTCTTGGATGGGAATACGACGTAGTCGCCGACCTGAGCCGCGCGAGCGAACCGGAAGAGTATCCCGGGGGAGACGGAAACGTTGCGCCTCTTTGCGTTCGAATACGCTTCGGCGTAGCGCTTCTTGAATGCGCCGCGGTCTCCTCCGACATTTCGAAGGTCTCCCATCTTACGCCGACCGATTGCTATCACGCTGTCCTGGAGGAAGAGGGCGTCAGCCCGCGTGTGAACCCCCCCCAGACCCTCACTTCTTCACTTTGTGTCATTCTTCTCCTATCGATCTCACTCCGGGCCAAACCCGCGGTGCCCTCAGTATCCCGACCAGGTGTTTCCCGTCTTCAGCATCCCTGACGCGCCCGCGGCCGTCGCGAACGGAATCCCCTTCTCACAGCTTGCCGCCAAACGTATGCTCGACGAATTCGGCGAGCTTTCCCTCCTTGGCGAGTTCCGCGGAGTCTGCCTTGACGAAATTGGTGTCGCAGCCTCCGCCGACCTCGTTGTTGTACCCGAGGATGTAGTGCGTCGCAATCTGGTAGATGATCTCCGTTGGTGCGATGCCGAAGACCTGCTTCTCGAGGATGTGGTCGAGGCGTTTGCGGTCGTCCGGGAAAAGCCTCCTCATCCTCTCGCTGTTGTAGAGGCGCTTGACGATCTCGGCGATGTAGAGCCCGCTCTTCATGTACAGGTCCGCGAAGGTGTGGTCCGGGTCGTCGAAGCAGCCCGGGTTCTCCCTCTCGAACAGGTCGACCATCTCGACCACCACGCTTCGGGGGGTGAATATCTGGTTCGTCTTCTGCGGCGGCACGTAGTCGAAGATGTCCTCGTCCTGGCTGTTGTCGAAGTAGTTGGCGAGCTTGCCGCGCAGGTTGATGAACTCGCGCACTGAGTCGTTGAACACCACGGGGTCGAAGAGATGCCCCTCGAAGTGGACCGTCTTGCCGGTCTCTGGATCAATGATGTCGCCGCCGTCGCGCAGCAGGCGGAACTGCTCCACGGTCACGCTCGTGACCTCCTGGAACACGTCCGCCGGTATGATTTTGTCGAAGTTCTCCAGCGTTGTTCTTTCGTTGCCGTATGCCATGAGGAACGACGGGATGGTTCTCGAGAAGCCCCGCAGGTGATCGCGGATGCTCATTTCGATGGTCTGTTTCTTGCTTTCCCTCTTTGCGGTCTCAACCTCGCGCGCCACGGTCTCTCCGGCCTTTTTCACCAGCTCGTCGCTCGAGTCCCTGAGGCTTTCGACGAGGGTTTGCCGCGCGCCCTTGAGCTGCTCGTCGTGGGTGCGGTTGATCTCGTCCGCCTCGTCCTGGGTCTGCGCTTGGCCGAGTTGGTCCGCGCGGTCCCTCTCGATGCGGTTCTTCTCGATGGTGAAGTTGCCCACCTCGCGGTTCAGTCTGATGTCCACGTCTGTCTTGATGCGGCGCTCCACCTTCTTCTGCTGGGAGGGCTTGAAGTCATTGCCGTAGTTCTGGTTCGCCTCCTCGACGAGCGGCTTCGTTATGCTTTCGCCGAACGTCTGCTGCAGCTTGTCCAGGAACACGTCGTCTGGGTTGTCGCCCTCATCCAAGGCAATGGAGTCGATGGCGTCGTCGAGCTCGTCTGCGATGGAGCTGTACACCTTGTCGCCGAACATCCCGTTGGCGAGGCCTATCACCTGCTCCTGGGGCAGGTTCACCTCTCCGTCCCTGTCGAGGTCGAGCTCGTTGGCCGTGTCCTCCTGGATGCCCAGGTCCTTGTTGGGCGCCTTGTAGGGTTCGAGCCTCTGCAGCACTTCGAGGACCTCGGCGGGAGCGCGGAAGACGTTGCTGATGTTCTGGAACAGGAAGTCGCTCATGAAGCCGCGGCGCACCACCTCGCGCGAGCGGATCCTTCGCGGGATGGAGAGGACGCGCTCGGCGTCGAGTTCCACCATCTCACCGTCCTCGTCCTCGCCGATGACCGGGAAGAAGTTGAGCAGCGTCCTCACGCGCTGCTTGCGGTCATCTGCGGTGCCGCCGCCCGAGGCGGTGTCCGTGTAGAGGTCGTTGGCGAACTCCTCGAATATGGTGAGGGTGCGGGCGGGGTCAAAGTCGAAGACGTAAGCGTTCTCCTTGCGTAGGAACTCTCCACCCCTGTTGAACAGGCAGGGGTTCTGGGCGCGGAAGGCCGCTTGCATGTAGAGCGAGGGGCTCTTCATGTTGGAGAGCATGAGGACGGCGGTCCACTCGGGAACCGTGACTCCTGTTGTCAGCTGGCCGACGGAAAGCGTGATGGTGCGCTCATGGGTGGCGATTGCCTTGCGCACCCTGTCAAGCGAGCGGGCGCTCGCCTCGTCGTCGTCCAGCTTCCCGTCCCCGGCCGCCAGGACGACCTCGTAGTCCTTAAACACGGGATGACGCCTGAGCTTTTTCGCGAGCGCCTTCGCCGAGTCCACGCGGTTGAGCATCCAGAAGGTGTGGCGCAGCTCGTCGCGAAGCTCGGGCGTGGAGAAGGGGAACTTCCTCTGCGTGGTGAGGGCGTCCAGGAATCTGTCCACGTCCTCGTTGTGCAGGAAGTAGCCGTTCTCGTTGGTGGCGAAGAATTCGTTCAGGTCGAAGGCGTACTCGACGCTCTCGCCGTCGATATCCACACCGTGCTTTACCTCGTCGGCGATGATGTCCGACATTTGGTAGGTGAACATGTTGAGGCGCGGCAGGTCCGCGTAGGGGTTCGGGAGTTCCGGGTCGTTCCAGTCAAGCTTCGCTTTCTGCTCGTCGGCGTAGGTCCAGTTGAAGATGGCCTCCTCCGGGAACTTCTCGTTTGCGATGGCTTTGAATGGCGTGCCCGAGAGATGCAGCGTGAACCTGCGCCTGATGTGGTCGAAGGCGACGTCGGTCTTGAAGGTGTCCACGCCCTCGTGTGCCTCGTCGATGATGAGGACGTCCCACACGAGGTCGGCAATGTGCCCGAGCTTGTCGTACTTGCCACCGAAATCGATGGCGCCTTTGAGGTCCTGGAGGCTCACGAACTCGATGAAGCCCTTGGGGCCTCCATTATGGAGGCCTTGAAGGTACTGCTCGCGCGTGATGCAGTAGGGTTTGCCCTGGAGTGCGCTTGCGGAGCTGATGAACACGAGGCCCGACGATCGCCCGACGAACTTCACGTAGTCGTCGTACCAGGAGTTCGCGATGGCGGGGCGGTTGGTGACGATAAGGACTTTCTGGGCGCCCAGCCGTTTGCAGAAGTCGTATGAGGTGAGCGTCTTGCCGAAGCGGGGCTTCGCGTTCCAGAGGAACTCGCCGCCCTCGTGGCTGCGCGCGTAGCTGGCGGTCTCCTTGGAGGCGCGTTCCTGCTCGTCGCGCAGACGGTATTCGATGGTGGGGGCAGCGTCCTGGACGACGCCGTGGTTCTCGCGGAACTCGTAGAAGCGCTGGTGCGCGGGGGTGGGTTCTATCTCGAACCATTCGGTACCCGGCTTGTTTCTGACGCCGAGCTTTCGGAGGTATCCGTGGAAGTCGGTGTCGCGGAACGTTTCGCCCGTGTCCTCAAAAGTTGCGTTGCCGTGCCATTGGAGCTTGACGGCAACGTCGGCGGTATGCGTCTGCTGCCTGAGTCGCCTCTCGACGTTCTGCTCCGTGTAGCCGATTTTGGTCCAGCCGTCATGGCTGCTGATTTCGGGCGTGGTGTAGGCGTATATCTGCGGCAGTGCCGGGCGCGAGGTCTTGACGAGGCTGCTGATGTCGGTGAAGGCCATGACTAGTCCATCTCCTTCACATGGGACTCGATGAAGTCGATTTCGTCCTGGGAGAGGCCGTACTTGCGGTAGAGCTGCCGGTCGATCTCGGAGACGGACCTGGACCAGTCGATGTCCGAGCTATCGGTGAAATCCTGAACGGGAACGAGACTCCATACGCGCGGGGATATGTCTTGAGTCACTTTGAGAATTCCCAGAAGGGAGCGTGCAAATTTTGTCTTCAGATATTTAACGAGGTTTTCTGCCTCAGCTTCTGTCTCGAAGTTCCCCATCGAAACGAACGACTGCGTATGGCCAACTCCCTTAGCGGCAATCTCAAAAGACGATAACTTCTCACCATAAGTTCCCGCGCCGTTGGCCTTGGATAGGAGCACCTTGTACCCACCGAAGTTTTCGGGAACATCGATGTATTGGCGCTCTATCCACAGACATTCCCTCTTCTTGTTGAAAAGTCCGTAGATTGCGGCATACGCCGAATCATCACGCTTGTTCCTGAAGAACAGCTTGTCGTAGAGATTGTCTAGTACGTTCGTCCGCAGGTCGCATGACTTGCCCATCAGCTCAACGTACTCAGGGTGGTCTTTTTTGGCCTTATCGGTGAACTTGTAGGGAACGGCCCCCGTTACCATATCAGACAGAACATCAGCGTCGGTAGCCTGCACCTTGGACAAAACAGAGCGCAGAGGTTCATAAGGTACAAATGTTTCGATTGCGCCAAAATTCGATTCCTCGTCTCGATAGGTAACCGCAACGCCGCCCTTGATTTCCACGCCGGAGAATACGGTGCTGGCATCTTGCTCAAACTCCATGACCTTGAGATGAGGATCATGGAGCATCTTACGATTCCATTCCTTTGGTGTTTGACCGGCATCTGAGAGAAAGCGCGCGGGCGTAATCAGCTCAACCTTGCCAGAAACCTTGTACGCCTCATCCATAAACAAGTTGTAGATGGGAGGGTTGCGCTGATTTCCTTCTGATTCCTCCTGGTACGGGGGGTTACCGATTACCGCGTAGAACTTCTTGTCCATGGGACATGCCTTGCCTTTCATCGCTTGGAACTCGAAGGGCTTGTTTTCCTGCCAGTCGTATATGACACAGAGGGGCACCGTCTCGTCGGGCTCCCCTTCCTTTTCTTCCGCCGCATCGCCGAAGGGTGACTCGTCCAGGAGGTCGAACAGCGCAGGCTGCAGGGACTCCGGTACGGGCTCCTCGTATCCGAAGAGCGCCGACTGCACGACGGCGTCCATCTTGTTGGTGGGTACCGCGCAGGTGAAGCCGTTCATCTGCCAGAAGTTCCACGAAACTATCCACGCGGCCTGGTCCAGCTCCTCATCGGATATGCCCGTACCCCAGCGCTCGTGCAGGTGCTCGCAGAATGTCTCGAACACGTTGATGCGTGCGAGGAGCAGGTTGTCGCCCTGGTACTCGAAGCCGTAGGAGGCCTTAAGGGCGGCGAGACCCCAGCGCACCCACTCGCGGCGCGACTTGGTCTTCTCGCTCATGACGCGCAGCTTCCGGTCGAGGAAGCCGATGCGCGCCGTCACGGGGAGGGCATCTCCCGTGACGGCGTCGTAGCGCGAGCACACGAAGGGGGCCTCGCCGCAGGTTATCTCCAAACGGGGACTCTCAACGTAGGCGTGCCAGCCGAAGCCCTTCCTCTTGGGGAAGGCTACCGGTGCCGCGCTGGGGCACCATGTGGTGTCCGCCTCAGTGTTGAAGATGTCCCGCGCGCCGAACCAAACGGCGTCGAGGTCATTGTTCATACGGTTCACCAGCCACGATGGCGTAAACACCTCAGCGCGCGTCTTGGTGCGCTGGGACTGGTGCGCCTGCTCCTTGGCGATGCGGGGCTTGATGACGCCGGAGGAGAGACCAGTGATCTTCTCTACGGTTATCTCGTCATCTCCCATGTAGCCGTCACCGAGCGCCTCGTACTCGTTATCGGCCCAGATGATGTTACGGCCGGTGGTGCGGTCGGAAAGAAGCGTCTCCAGGATGCGCGTCGGATAGCGCGAAACGAAGCTCTCGATGAAGCCCAAGCCAGCGATATGTTGCTCGTCAAGCGTCACCTACTACTGTCCCTTCTTGACGAGTTCGTCAATCATACACATGCGGATGAACGCGCTGAAGCTAACACCCTTCAGCGTTGCGGCCTCCTTGCCGACGTCACGAAGGTTCTTCGGAATCCTGATCGTGATGGCGGCCATTCCGCCTCCCGCGAGGAACTCCTGCTTCCTTGTATCGCTTGCTCCGTCTTCGACGAGGTCCGAATACTTCACTGGACGGCCTCCACAGGAGTAGGAATGCAACACATTCGACAGACATCATATCATTTGGAAGCGTTTCACGCATCACTTCATCGAGCTAACTCCACGGACGACAAGTAGCCCATCCTGTACACCCACAATGTCCAGAATGGACGTGACGGGCGGAGCGGACAGGGTGGACACGGGATCCGTCCCGATGGCTCGGACTTTCGTCTGTGCCTCGGGGGACACCTCCGCGGCCGAACCTTCCGAACGTCCTTTCGCTCTGCGGGAGATGCCCCGCGCACCTGGGGGCGACCGACTTGAGCCGAGGCGCCATGCCAAGACGCTTGAACGTCCGGATCTCCGATGGCGAGCTCGAGACGCTGGAGACCGGGCCTCCGCCGAGATGGGCTGCTCCCCCAGTCTTCCTCTGCATGTTGCGAGTGAACTGATAGGCATCAGTCTCCGGATCTGTTCCCCGCTCTTACTTCTTCTTTCGAAGCGTTACCGTACCGGCATTTGCCATTCTTCTAAGTGCGCTCGATGCGACGGAAACGGATGTTTCCTTGCTGATCCTCAAAATCGGCGACGTTGTATTCGTCACCGGCATCCTTCGAGCAGTACAGACTACAGCGTGGCATCAGCCCCATCAGTCCAGTGATGACGATTCCGTAAATCTTCTTGGCGAAAATGCGGCCGAGCCGTTCCTGCAAATCCGGAATTTGCTTTTCCGAACCCACAATCAGCCTTCAGTCCCTGCGGCAGCAGGTCCAGCGTCTAGTTTACGACCTTCGGCGGCGTGAACACCCGTCGTTCGATAGGTCCGCCAGACATTCCAAAACATCCGGATTGCAGTTGCTCCCGAACAGCCTTATTTCTCCGTCTCCTGCACTTTCCAATAGTCAACGGCTGGAAAACGCTAGAGATCAGTATCCCCGTTCCCACGTCTTCCTCCCAATCGAGCATATCCAGCGTTATCCCGTGCTGGCCTTTCCCCTGCATGAGCTGGCCGAGCCGGTAGTCTTCGCGCTTGGGCTTCGTGCCCTTGATGAAATCCCACTCATCGGCCCGCCGTCGGCTCGCAGCATCGTCAACGCGTCGTCGCAGAGGATGTTCTTCGCGAGAATGAAGCGCAGCGCAACGGACCTTTCTGCGCCAGACTCTTTCCTCAAATCCGCCGTATACATGCTCAGCCACACATCGAACAGACAATCATGTCATTCGCCCGCATTGTCGTGCATCACGACGCTATAACTGCTGGAAACAGCGAGAACGGATATTTTTCGTAATCCAATCGCTGCCACCGTACCAACGTTTCTCCGCCGCAAGCTTGCGGCGGAGAAACGGGTTCAGAAAATTCCCGTTCCCGCACGCCGTTTCCAGGAAACGACTTTCGATGCGATCTGTTTCCTGTCGGACGAGGTGGCCACGCATTGCGTTGACTATGCGCTCGTTGACGAACACTTCGCCGTTCTTGGCAACGCATCCTTTCGATTTAATCTGTTCGGTTGCTGCTGATGATCGCGCCTGTCTTCCATGGAAAACCTACAGCCATCACCCGCATAATGCGTCGCCACTTGCAAAGCAGACGGTGCCTTGCCTCCTTCCCGCCCACGCAACAGCAGACCGCCGTGCGCGACGATCCGTTTTGCTATCGGCCGGTCCTTGCCGGACCCTTACTTGCCTCCGCCGAGGGAGAAGGTACCAAAATGGATGGAGACGCCCAGCGCAACCAACGGAATGAGAAGGCACGCCACGAGAAATAGCCAGTCCTTGGCATGAACGCGCGACTTACGAGCCCAGCTGCGCGCACCTCCCGTTCCGAAGGCGCGCGCCTCCATAGCCGTCGACAAACTCGTTGCCCTGCGGATGGAGAGCACCAATAGCGAAAAGGCACAGGAGAAGAACTGCACGACGCGGTTCTGATCACCTAGGCCACGCGAACGGCGAGCCTGGGTGATTTCCGTCCAATCATCTTTGAGCACGGTCAATAGGCGCATGCCCGCTAGACCTCCATAGACGAAACGGTCCGGCAGATGGAACACCTGAGACAGGGCGTCGGCTAGGTCAGTTGAATCAATCCCCAGCATCAGCAGCACGGCGGGGATAGCAACAGCGAGCACGCGCAGAAAAGTAGCGCAAGCTAGCCACACGGACTTGGTTGTGATGTGAATCATGCCCCATTCAAAGTACGTGTGGCCGCCATGCTTGCCATAAAGCACGACCGCCAGGAACGTCCAGGGTGCCATGACAAGGACGGGCCACACGGATTTGATGATACGCGGTAGATGCAGGCCAATAGCGCTAAAGGCAAGCAGCTCCAGGACAAGCGCCGTTCCCGCCGACACTGGATCGAGTGAGAAGAGTAAGGGGATAGAAATGAGGAATGCACCCAGCAGGCGGAACGCCGGATTAATACCGGCTAGGAACCGGGAGCGGCTCGCAGGCCGAGGAACTTCGACGCGGTCGGCCTGCTTGGTGACGTGCACGGAGCTTGTCTCCTCGTCGCCGACGGTGATGGTCTGGTCAGCAAGCGCTTCGACGAGATCGGCATCGTGGGTGACGGCGATGACTGCCACGCCGCTGTCGGCCACGGCGCGCATGAGCATGACAATCTCCAGCCATGTGGACCGGTCCTGTCCGAAGGTTGGCTCGTCGAGGATGAGCACGCCCGGAGCGGCGGCCAGTGCGGCAGCTACGGTTAAACGACGTTTCTCCCCTCCAGAGAGGGTGTATGGGTTAGCATCGGCGTAGTCATCAAGGCCAAAACGGTCCAACAGCGCATGTCCCTTGCGTTCGGCTTCGGCGGGTTCGTTACCCACGGCCAGCAGTCCGACCTCAACCTCTTCAAGGACGGTATTGCGCACGAACTGGTGCTCCGGGTTCTGAAAGACGAACGCAATACGCTGCGAGAGTTCCACGCTGGACCAATCGTGCGGGTCAGATGCGGACAAGCCCCGACGTAGTTCGTCGGAGGCAACCACGTGCCCAGAGACCTGCGGGAGCAGTCCAGCAAGGGTCATCGATAGAGTCGACTTGCCAGCGCCATTACGACCTTGTAAAACAGCAATCTCGCCACTGCGGAACTCGCAGGCGACGTGCTTGGCGATGGGCGTGCCGTTGTGGCCGATAGCCAGGTCTTGCGTTGTCAGGAGCACGGTGCCCGGAGCGATGGCCTTCCGCTGTGCGAATTTGACGTCGGGCGCGATGAGACGGTGAACGGCTTCGGCTTCTAACCTGAAGTCAGCGTCGTCGGTGGAGCCGTTTGCGACGACAGTGGTAGTGCTCACAGCGACCATGGGAGACGCCTTGCCGATGTCGGCGGCCTTTTTCTCTGCGATTTCACGGAGCATACGCCGGTGCTGAACAGTGGCGGCCGGGTACCGCGAAGGCACCCAAATGCCCAGGCCGTCGAAGTCGATGGACGGATCAGTGAAGACTTTATCCGGGGTGCCGTCTGCCACAACGCGAGCAGTGCCATCCTCGCCGGCGCGTCCCAAGACAACTACGCGGTCGAGAATGTCGAGCCACGCTTCCGCCCGATGTTCCACGATCATCACGGTGGAGCGGTGTGCGCGTAGCATGCGATGGACGGCTTCGACAACGTCGCGCGCACCAGCCGGATCAAGGTTCGCTGTCGGCTCGTCGAGCAGCAGCACACCCGGGCGCATACACAGCGCACCTGCCAGAGCAATGCGCTGCATCTGTCCGCCGGACAAATGCGACGTTGACCGGTCGAGCTCCATGTCCTTTAGGCCTACTTGCTCGAGGGCATAGCGGACGCGCGGCCAGATCTCGCCTGCTGGCACGTCAAGGTTCTCCAAGCCGAAGGCGACGTTATCCCCCACTCGCTGGAGCACCATCTGCGTGTCCGGGTCCTGCATCATCAGAGCACAATGGTCGCGAGCCTCCTGCACGGATTGTCCACCCACTAGCAGGCTGCCTTCGGTCACGCCACCTTCTTGATCCTCGCGCGCAGTTGTTTCACCGCTAGCCGCATCGGTAGCAGAAGTCTCGCCGATGTTCTCGTTACCTAGGATACCGGCCACCGCCTCGAGGATAGTCGATTTGCCAATGCCGGAAGCACCTAACAGCAGCACGTGCTGGCCGGCCGTAATCTCCAGATTCAGATGGCGTGCCACGAACCGCGAGCGCAGGGGACGGCGGTAGCCCCAGTCAGCGAAGGTTATTCCCACCGGTTCCTGTTCCTTCTGCATCACTTCCTTGCTCTTTCCTTCTGTATCACTTCTTTGCTCTCACGATTCGGCCGGATTCGAACCGGTCCAGAACGCCGGTCCTGGCGATGGATAGATACAGCCACCAGACGACCGCTCCGGCGAGTACAACGCCGGAAATCGTCGTGGCGATGTAATAGGACGCCGCGTACCATCCCAGTGCGCTAAATGCCTGTAGCGCTGTCAGGAAACTCACCGTGCGGTAGAAAAGACCGGACATGGCACCGGCGAGCATCGTCGTCCACACATTCCACACGCGGTAAGCGAACAAGGCAAAGACAATTTCTGCACCTAGGCCTTGGACGAAACCACTGAGCACCGTTAGCGCGCCCCCGTAAATATTGCCCAGCAACGATTCACACAACGAGGCTAAGACCTGCGCATAAATGGCTGCGCCTGGCTTGCGAATGATGACAGCGGCCAAGGGACCTGCAAATAGCCAGATGCCGTCCACCAGGCTACCTAAGCCAGGGAACAGCGCCTGCAGACCGGCATGGGGAATGAAGTCGCCCGCCCAGAACACTAGAGACGAAGCAACACCGATGACAGAAGCCACGGCGATATCGACAGGCCTCCACTTGAGACTCCTATAGGCACGCTTCGCTGGCCGCTCCGACATTGACGGTAGGGACGCCGTTGCGGACGATGATGTTTGAGATGCGTAATCAGAACCAGTCATGACCGTCTTTCCTGGAAATGGGATACGAACACCCCATAAACGATGCGGTCCTCACGATAACCGCATTCTGTGCGACTCACTCTGACGCGGACTCCATATTGCCTCGGCACACCCGCCTTTCGTTAACGTAGCAAGGCATGCTGACACCTTCCGGCGCCGACGTGCGACGCGTCCCGATTCAAACCGATCCAGCACGCCTGTGCGCGCAATCATCAGGAATAGGTGCCATACCAGCACGCCCGCGAACACCACACCGGAAATGACTGTTGCCACCAGATATGACAGGCCGTAGGAACCTGTCAGTGAGATGGCTTGCAGGTCGCTAACGAAGCTATAGAGCCAGCAGCCTACACCTGCCAGCGCCCCGCTGAGGATGGTTGTCCACAGGTTCCACACGCTGTAGCCAACCAACAGGAACGCCAGCTCCGCGAAAAGGCCCTGGATGAATCCGGGCAGGATGGTCTTGAGCACCCCCCAGAAGTCTCCCAGCAGCGACTCGCAGAAGGCGGCCAGTAGTTCGGCGTAGATGGCTGCGCCTGGCTTGCGGATAATGACGGCCGCCAAGGGGCCTGCGAACAGCCATAGCCCGTTGATGAGTCCACCCAACCCGGGGACGAGACTCTGGAGTCCGTCGAAAGGCACGAAATCCGCCGCCCAGAAGACCAGAGATGAAGCAACACCGATGACCGAAGCAACGGCGATGTCGACGACGCGCCAGCGCCAATGACCACAAAGATGACGACGTTGCAACGCGCCGATGAAACGCCATTCGGCGGCGTTGATGTGATTTTTCATGAAGGCCTTTCCGCACGCTGGCATTGTCCAGAACGCGTTCAATCGGTCGGGGCTACGCCCCTTCTCAGCCGTGAAAACCACTTGCCGCAGGTTTTCCCAGCTCCCGTGTCCAAATGAAAAACCCTAGCACAGGAAAAGGCGGTCCACCATGGTTTTCCGTACGAGAACGGAAGCCATGGCAGGCCGCCAACTCAGTGCTCTGTGTTGATCAAGCCTTCAGTTCGGCCGCACGAGCAGCGAACTTGGTGAGCATGAGCGCCTCAGCGACGATGTCCCCTTTGAGTTCCTCAAGGTCCTGAGATTCGTTCGGGCTGTGCGCATTGGTCATCGGGTCCTCCGGGCCGTCGACGAGCACCTTAGCCTTCGGGTACGCGGACTGTAGAATCGGAATCATCGGGATGGAGCCGCCTTCACCCTTGTTGACGACGGCATGGCCGAAAGCCTCCTGGAAGGACTTCTCCGCAATCTCGGTGACGACGGATGTAGTATCCATCGCCCAGCCGGTACCAGTTTCGTTGATCTTGACATCAACCTGAGCTCCGAAGGGGGCCTGTGCCTTGAGGTAATCTGCGAGAGCCTGTGCGGCTTCCTTGCCGGATTGCGTCGGGCACACGCGCATGGAGAGGCGGAAACGGCACTCTGGGACCAGCTGGTTGAAGGACTCGTCGACGGACGGAACGTCCATGCCAATGAGAGCGATGGCCGGTTTGGTCCACAGGCGAGACGCTAGGGAACCTTCACCTGCGAAGGTATAACTGTCGACAACGCCGGAGTCTTTACGGAAGTCTGCCTCGTTGAGGTCCTGTTGCAGACCACCGACCGGCTCGATGGACTTGAGACCTGGCACAATGATGTTGCCCTTCTTGTCATACAGAGAGGTAACAAGCATGGATGCGGTGGTGTTGGCGTCGAGAATCGGGCCGCCGAAAGAGCCGGAGTGAACCGGATGGTTCAGAACTTTGACGGTGACGTCCATGGTCACGTTACCGCGCAGGGAGGTAGTGAGGCTCGGAATCTGCGGGGACCAGTTGGAAGAATCCGTGATGAACATAATGTCCGCGTCGAAGTAGTCCGGGTGAGCTTTGAGGAACGGGACGAAGCTCGGCGAACCCATCTCCTCCTCGCCTTCGATGAAAATCTTGATGTTGACGCCCAGGTCTTTGCCCAGAGCAGACAGGGAGCCGATGTGTATCAGGCAACCGGCGCCATCATCGGAGGAACCGCGGCCGAACATGCGTCCGTCAACAATCGTGCCGACAAACGGATCGGTGTGCCACACGCTTGCATCGGGAACGGGCTGGACATCGTGATGGGCGTAGAGTAGGACAGTCGGAGCGGATGGGTGGACGATCTTGGTGCCAACGACTTCAAAGGCACCCGGAGTGCCATCCTCCTGTGTGGCCTGTTCCACGTGAGCCTCATCGATGCCGGCCTGCTTGAGCGCGTTGGCGACGAACTCAGCGTCCTTCTTCATGCGCGGGGCGGCGATTCCCTCGGCGGAAACGGCTTTGTTAGCGATTTTCTGCTTGAGCAGATCGAGAACATCGCTCCATTCGGAATTGACACGAGAACGAATCTCGTCCAGGGTTAGACCCTGATCATTCACATTTGCCATAACCCTTATCCTTTCGGTAATTTCAGCACTTTCCAGTCCCGTCTATAGAATAACCTTTTCGCTATGACATGGAATCCTTTTGCGAACACCAAAAAAGCAAAAGCCGAAAAACAGCAACAGGAAGCCGAAGCGAAAGCAGCGGCCGCACGCAAGGCCGGCAAGAAAGACCATGCAACACCCAAGCGCAAGGACGCGCAGGCGATGTCCTACACTCCGCTCGTTCCGGACCCGAAGGACCGTAAGACTCGCCGTAAGGTCGAGCGCAATCGCACCCGCGCCCGCGAGAACCGTGAATACGCGGCTATGGAAAGCGGCGATATCTCCCAGATGCCGAAGGCCGAACGCGACCCGATGCGCATCTACATCCGCGACTGGGTTGACGCGCGTTGGAACCTCGGCGAATGGTTCATCCCGATCGCCATCATCTTGCTGATTGGTTCAATGTCGCTCTCCTCCTACTCCACCCTCCTCGGCATGATCCTGGCCATGTTCCTGTACGTTTACATGTTCGTAGTTATCGCTGATCTGTTCGCCATGTGGTTCACACTCAAGAGGAGCCTGATAAAGCACAAGAAGTGGGACGGTGACCGCTCCAAGCTCCGCCGGATGCATATCCTGACCTACGCGCTCTCCCGATCCCTGCAGATTCGCCGCATGCGAGTACCCCGTCCACGGGAAAAGAAGCGCGGCGTGTGGCCAGACTAATCATGTAACACTGATGTGCATGGACATCAACGAACACTACGATATAGCCGTCGTGGGCGCTGGCCCTGGCGGCTATTCTGTTGCTTTGAGGGCTTCCCAGCTCGGTGAGTCAGTACTGCTCGTTGACCGTAGGCCCACGCCCGGCGGCGTCTGTCTTCACGAAGGCTGTATCCCTAGCCGCGCGCTACTGCGTGTCGCCGACACCGTTGGACGAGCGAAACGGGCTACAGAGTTCGGTTTCTTCCACACAAGCGCCGGTACCGACATTACCGGCAACAACGCCATGGACATGGAGAAAATTAACGCCTACAAACAGGGTCTCGTTGACACGATGGTCTCCGGATTGTGCGGTATGCTGACGTCGCGCGGCGTGCGGTATGTTCAGGCGGAAGCTCGCGTCGTAGAGCCCGGAACGGTGAAGTTGCACCCAACTGGTGGCGAGCAGGGGCCGGCCGCACTCAATAAGCCAATGGAAATCCACGCTGGGGACATCGTAGTGGCCACTGGCTCGCGCCCCAACGAGTTGGAAAACGTGCCCATCTCCCATCAGCGTATTCTTGACTCCACTGACGCGTTGAACCTCGGGCGCGTGCCGTCCAGCGCCCTTATCCTCGGCTCGGGCGACGTGGCCTTGGAGTTTGCTGGCATCTGGGCCCCGCTGGGAACGCAGGTCACCCTCATCGAACGTGGCGAGCGGATTCTGCAGTCGACGACTAAACGCGTCAGTGCGACCGTTGCACGTAACCTCCAGCAGGCTGGCGTCGTCCTTGTTACGCAGGCGCAGATTCTCAGTGCATTGGAGGACGAGAACATCGCCACGCTGCGCTATCGCGATGCCGATGGGCAAGCACGGAGCCTCTCGGCCGACGTGCTTCTGGCCGCCGTTGGACGCATGCCGAATACCGGCATGGACTGGCTCGCTGACCTGGGCGTGACGTTGAGTACGGAACCAGGCGAGCGAGGTTGTATCCTCACAGACCCTGTTGGGCGCACCAATGTACCGGGAATCTGGGCCGTTGGAGATGTCACGCCTGGCAAGCAGCTCGCCCACCGCGCCTACGCGCAAGGCCTTGTCATCGCTGAGACCATCGCCGGTATGGCAACGACGCCATTGGATGACCGGACCGTGCCGGTCACAACGTATGGTCTCGCTGAGAACTGCTCCGTAGGGTACACGGCTGAGGAGGCGCGCGCCGACAACCGTCTCACCGACGTGACGGAGGACTCCTACCCTATGGGCGGCAACGCCTGCGCGGCCATGACCGGCCAGGTTGGCATTGTCACACTGGTGTCAGGACGTCTGGTTGCGGACTTGGACGGCAGCAGTACGGGTCACGCGAACGCCAACCCATCAAACTCTCCCGGAACCGACCGGAACGTCAACGCTTACGGCGATCGCACTGGCGAACGCGTGCTGCTCGGCGTGCAGATGGCAGGCCCACAAACGGCCGACTTGGCGGCGGAAGCCGAGGAACTCATCGGCAATCGCGTGCCGATCCACGACGCAGCCCGGTTCATCCATCCGCATCCGACAATCAGCGAGGCTTTGGGCGAGGCGCTCCTACTGGCCGACGGACGCCCATTGCACGCTCGCTAGCCGGGCTGGCGGAAGCCCAGCGAACTTCTGGGCAAGCTCAGCGTTACACTTCCGGAGTGTACAGACGCACACCGTTGAAGGAACAAGAGATGGTGGACAAAAGCACGAAAAAGAAAAAAAGTGGTGGCACATTCAAGCAACTGGTACAGGTGTATCGGTTCACAGCTCGGAAGGACAAGGCACTTCCCTGGTGGATGGCCCTTGTCTTCGTCGTCCCAATTATCGTTTTAATCATCGTCTGCCTCCTCACGAAGGCGAACACTCTCATCTGGATTCTACTCAT
>JAFNPO010000135.1 GCA_017386585.1 Aeriscardovia sp. | reverse complement strand
TTCCTTCTACCTCAAACCATTTACCAAGACATGGACCTAATGAGCGTTATCGTCCTAGTAGCGGCCGCCATCACCGTGAGTCTTATAGCGTTGTGTTATGCGGATTTGGCCAGCAGGTTTTCTGGAGCAGGGGCGGCGTGGCTTTACTCCTACCACGCTTTCGGGCCTTTTATAGGCTACGAGCTAGGGATTTTCGTCTGGTTCCTCGGCTGTTGCACGGTGGCAGCTGAAACTGTGGCCCTCTTTACGACACTCCGAGCGTTTATTCCCGTATTTAACAACACGCCAATTCGTATCTGGTCTTGCGTAGGTCTCGTTGTCATCTTTGGAATAATCAACATTTTTGGTAGGACTCTTGTTAAATGGGTGGACAACATTTCCTCCGGAGCCAAGCTTGGTGTCATCATCCTCTTCATCGTCGTGGCAGTGTTCTTCATCCACGCGGCGAATTTTCATCCTGTGATGCCTGCCGCAGCCGGTAAGAGCATCGGCGCTTTTTCCTCACACTTCGGTAATGCTTTCAGTGTTGTCTTCTACATGTTCACCGGTTTTTCTTTCATCCCTATAGCTGCCAGCCAGATGGTAGACCCTGAAAAAAACATACCTAGGGTTCTGATAGGTGTGATGATAACGGTGACCATCCTTTATGGTCTGATGATGCTCTTCGCTATCGGTGTTTTGGGTGCCACCATGGTTAACTATTCCCTTCCTATAGCCGTAGCGTTCAGGAAGGCTGTTGGAACGTGGGGATACGTGATTGTTATCATCGGAATGCTCATGTCGATTTTCGGGGTGGGTTTCGCCACGAGCTTTAACACCCCCGCTCTCATGGCTTCCCTTTCAAACGAGCATGCGATGCTTCCCAAGTTTTTCGGGAAGATGAACCGTTTCGATTCCCCATGGGTATCGGTGATCATCACGACGATTGTGAGCTGTTTCCTTGTCACTCAGTCGTACTTGTTCTTGGTGGGGATGATTGTGTTCGCTTCCTTCGTTCAGTACGTGCCGAGCATTCTTGCAGTCATGAAGTTCAAGCATGGTAAGAAGTTCCCCAACCACGGGTTCAAGCTCGGAGGCGGTTACACGATTCCTATCATTGCTCTGCTTATCGCTTTCTACATGGTTTTCCAGTTCACTCTCAAGACCATCATCCTGGGAGCGTGCGTAGCTGGGGCGGCTGCTATCCTCTTCGTTTTCCTCGATGACAGGAAGATGATCGAACGTTTTTCGCTTGAGGAAGCAAAACGGGACGTGGAAGTTAAGAAAGAGGCGCACCTGGAAAGGGAGGTAGAGAGGATAGAGAAGCGGGAGGCTGCTTTGCAGACGAAGATTGCTGGAGGCTCTGAGGATAAGAATTCTCAATCTGGTTCTTCATCTCAGGCTCCGACTGCTAAAGCTAGTGATTAGCTCATCATTGCGTATGGGGGCGGAGCGTCATGCTTTGCCCCCATTTGTTTTACCAGGATGAACCTATCGTTGAGCTGTGGAAAAAGAACCTTCACATCGTAGGTCTCGGCAAGATCGGAATGCGCGTTGCCGCCATCGCAGATGCCCTGGGAATGGATGTGTCCGCGACCTTGCACCACGATACCGGCGACGAGGTTGTCGACTGCCACGGTGCCAGCGTGAAGATCCTGCCCCTGGAGATAGGACTTAAGAACGCTGATGTGGTGACCCTCCACTGCCCTTTGACCGAAGAGACGAAC
>JAFNPO010000134.1 GCA_017386585.1 Aeriscardovia sp. | reverse complement strand
GACGCAGATGTCCGTGCATAGGCCGACGAGTTCGATTCCGTCGATGTGTTCGGCATGGTCGAAACAACGAGGTCGCGTGCAGGCTTTGCGGCGACAGGCTTCCGCGAGTGAGGGACAAAGGCCCGTCCGCCCGTGGAAGCCTCGTCCTGGACTCTCGCCCCGCGCTTACTCCACTTCGAAGCCCTGTTCGCGCAGGATGGCGCCGATGTCGTCGCGGTGATGCTGGTCGGAGGCCAGATGGCGAACGACGAGGGCGCTGAACGTGTCGGCGCGGGTGTTGGAGCCGCGGGTGCCGTAGTACGCGGCGACGGTGCGGTCGTAGGCGTCGACGGCCTCGTTCCACTCCTCCTCGTCGACGGCCGGGTAGCCGTTCTCGCCTACGGACAGCGAGGAGGGGATGCGCGGCTTCTGTTCGGGTTCCTCGTCCGGGACGCCGATGATGAGGCCGAGGATCGGGAAGGTGTGCTTCGGCAGGCGCAGCAGGTCGATGAGCCGGCGCGCGTCATTGAGGATGCTGCCCAGGTAGCAGCCGCCCATGCCGTTGGCCTCCGCGTAGCCGAGCATGTTCTGCGCGGCCAGAGTCGCGTCGAAGACGCCGGCGAGGAAGGCGTTCCAGTTCGTGAAAGCGTGCATGGGCGCGTTGGAGAGCGCGTCGGCGAGCATGGTTTCGCGTGAAACATTCCGAATGGCGTCGGCGGAGCCGGTCGTCTTGGCCTTGCCGGCAGCGGCGGCCTGCTTCGCCAGAGCGCGGCGCGCGATGCGGATGTCGCGGTCCGTGTCGACCACGAAGATGAACAGCTCGCCGTTCTCCTGCTGGAGCACCGCGCTGCCGCTGACGGCTGCGATGGCGTGCCACAGGTCCGGGTCGGTGACATGGATCAGCGTGAAGGACTGCAGATACTCGCTGCTGGCGGCCGCGCGGGCCGCGTTCTCGAGCGTCCCGACATCGACGGGTTCCGGCTTGAAATGCCGGATGGTGCGGTGGCGCAAAGCGGTCTCGCTGGGCTGGTGGCTCATGTCGGTCATATGCTGTGCTTCCTTTCGTCTGGCCGTCCGCCAAGCGCTGGCGCCTGGCGGACGGTTTTGCAATCATTGCTTGTTGTGGTTGGAATGACGGCGGCCGGGATCGGCGCGGCCGGAGAGCTTCGTTGCCGGGATCCCCATCGTATGTTTCCCGTGAAACGATGTTGCGGAACGGCGTCGCAGGCCTCCGCCGTCAGACGCTGATGACGCCCCGGCAGGTCAGCACGACGGCGACGGCCGCCAGCGCGGCGATGACGCCCATCGCCGTCCATTCCCCGGCGCCGATGCGCCGCCCGCTGCCTCGGCTCGCGGCGATGTAGAAACCAAAACCTGCGGTGTACAGAATCATGATGAGAAGCGTGTACTGCCAGCCAGCGAGGATGAGCGCGACCAGCTGGAACGCCGCCGCGACGATGCCGACGGCCAGTTGCCAGCCCTCGCGGTGGCGCGAGGAATACTGGATCTGGTAGACGCAGATGAACAGGTAGCACACCAGCGACGCCGAGACGTCGAGCTCGGAGCAGAAATCGTAGGCGTTGGATGTGACGAGGAACGTCAGCAAGAACGCGGTCTCGATAGCGGCGGTGATGACGAGCGAGGTCTGCGGCGCGCGGCGGGCGTTGAGACGTCCCCAGTACGCGGGCATGACATGGTCGCGGGCCATGAGAGTGGTGGCCTCCGTCGGCAGGATGGTCCAGGACAGCAGACCGCCTAAGCAGGAAACGATCAGCGCGATATTGATGAACGCCTCTCCCCAGCCGCCGACGAGCTTGCCCATGACGGCGCCCATCGCGGGCTGGCCGAGACCGGCAAGCTGCGCGCGGGTCATCACGCCGTACGGCAGCAGAGAAATGAACAAGTAGACGAGCGCAAGGCAGACGAACGCGGCCACCGTCGCATGGATCGCGTCTGACTTGCGCCGCGCCCTGTTCGACATCACGAACGCGCCCTCGATGCCGAGCATGAGCCAGACCGTCACCAGCAGGCTGTTCTTCGCCTGTCCGAACACCGCTCCCGCGCTGATCGGCGTATGCGCGGCGGCCGCCGCGTTGCTCGACAGCGTAGCCCAGAACTGCGACGTGAAGAGGCCTGCCTTGAAGCCGAGCACGGCAGCGACGCCGAAGACGAGGATCGGCGCGATCTTACAGACGGTGACGATCGTGTTGACGACGGACGCGCTCTCCACTCCCCTGGCGATGAGCAGCGTCAACGCCCAAATAAGAGCGGCCGATGCGAGGATGGACGGCAGATTCTGGCCGCCGGCGAACGCGGGAACGAACGTGCCGACCGCGCTCATGAGCATCGTGCAGAAGGCGATGTTCGTCAGCCAGTCCGACACCCAGTAGCCCCACCCGGAAAGGAACTCGCCGAAACGGCCGAAAGACTCGCCCGCATAGCTGAACATGCCCGAAGTGAGGTCGGGGCGCTTGCGGGCCAGGTTGTTC
>JAFNPO010000133.1 GCA_017386585.1 Aeriscardovia sp. | reverse complement strand
GTCCACAATCTCACGGCTCGTGGGAAACATATGCTCCCTAGCCCGTTCGCTGACAGCAATCTTGAACATCGTTGCTACCTCCAGTTACCCCACCAGGCAACCGCTCCTCCAGCCGCGACAAACCCACACATCCCCCGCAGCTTCACCTATCGACACCACAGACCACCAGCCGGCCACAGTCCTCGCAAACCCGCAGCCCCCAGCAGACCTGCCCTCCCGATTGTACGACAAAACATAACACGGCACGTCGCGTACTATCCATCCCGCTAACCTATTCAGTCCGCAGACCAACCACCACGATCCAACACCAACTACACACATACAAAAAGGTCGGACTTGTGCTCTACATCACCTAGGTTGTTTTGAGACGCAGCGGATTGGGTGGTACTCTCCACAAGCGTTGCGTGATACTCCCATCTGGAGAGAGACATGGCAAATCGCTAAGCAACAGTGACAACAAAAACCGCAGTTCTTATGGGACAAACAGATGAGGAGTGAAGGCAATCGCATGAATGCGATTTCGGTGTCGTGCAGGTCGGCGGAACAGCGAATGGTAGCGCGACAATCGGATGTTGTCACACGGTCGTCACCTAGACGTGATTATCTCACTCGGCGTTTGTCAGGCAGGCCTTGGCCAATCGGACAAAGTCGTCTACCGTCAGTTTCTCCCCGCGTAGTGTCGGATCAATGCCCGCAGCCGCGATAGCGTCGGCGCTAATCAATCCTTTCAGCGCGGCGCGCAAGGTCTTGCGGCGCTGACTGAACGCAGCATCGACGAGCTGGAATGTCCGACGGTGCAAGTCGTCGTCACCCAACGGTGTATCGCGGCGCATGAACATCACCAGCGCAGAGTCGACGTTTGGCACCGGCCAGAACACACTCCGAGCGACCTTGCCGGCTTTAAAGGCCTCGCCGTACCAAGCGAGCTTCACCGACGGCACGCCGTAGCATTTGGAACCCGGCGCGGCCGACAGGCGGTCCGCCACCTCGTTCTGAACCAGAATGACCGCCGAGCGCAGGCCGCAGCACTTCTCCAGCAGTGTCAGCAGAATCGGCACGGCGACATTATACGGTAGGTTCGATACGAGGAAGAACGGGTGGTCGGGGTCATCTGCGTCCAGAGCAGCAGCCGCTAAATCGGTGGCAGTGACCTTCAACGCGTCGTTGAGAACGAGGGAGAAGTTCACAGCGTGTTCGGGCTGCAGGGCTGCGACAGTTTTCGGCAGCTGCTCGGCCAAACATGGGTCGATCTCAACGGCCGTCACCAATGCGCCGGTTTCCAGTAGGCCTAGTGTTAACGATCCTAAGCCGGGGCCGACTTCCAGAACACGACTGCCCGCTGTCACGCCGGCCAGGGATACGATGCGGCGCACGGTGCCCGGGTCGACCATGAAGTTCTGCCCCAGTTTCTTCGTTGGACGAATTCCTAAGGCCTTGGCGAGCGCATGAACGTGGGATGCGCCTAGCAGACGGGTGTTGTTTCCGTTAATCCGCGTGGTCTGTTGGAGGAGCGGCCTAGCGACTAAGTCAATGTCAAGGCTGCTATCTGCCGCACCGCAGATGCCACGGTTGAGTTCGCCGCACTGGTCTTCGATGCGTTCTTCCGCGCCGTCCATGTCCCACGTCCCCTCCTGGTTCCCTCGTAGTGGTTTCTGTCCCGCTCTGCCCTCCAGTCGGCTGTGTTAGCAGCTGCCCAGCTGAATCGCCGTCATGGATTTCGTGGTGGAGAATTTTCCTAGCAGGATGCGTGTCATGAGATGCGCTGGTGTTCCTCGGAATGCTGAGGCTCCTGGTATAGCATCGGTGGCGCCAGCAGCACATCACACGACACGGCAACGTCACTTGATAGTGATATCGCGGGAAGAGTATCAGTACCAGCCGCTGGATAGCTCATGGCCCCAGGCGCCGCAGGGGGTGCCGTAACGTTGGGCGATGTAGCTCAAGCCCCAGGAAATCTGGACGCGCGCATTGTACTGGTAGCCGGCGCCCATTTTTGACGGCGGTAGCGCCTGGGGGATGCCGTATGCTCCGGAGTAGGCGTTCTCGGCGTTCCAGCGCCAGCCAGACTCACGATTCCATAGGGAGACGAGACAGCTGAACTGGCCGCTGCCCCAGCCGTAGCGGTCCTCCTCCATGGCACGGGCGAGCGACTGGGCCTGCGCTGGACTCAGCTCGCCGGAAAGGTTCGCTGTGGACGCGGCTTGCGCTTGGGCGGCGGCCTTCTGAGCCGCGGCTTGAGCGGCGGCGCGCTGTGCGGCCTCTTGGGCTGCCTTCTCCTGCGCGGCCTTCTGCGCAGCCGCGGCAGCGGCTTGAGCGGCCGCCTGCTCCGCGGCCTCCTGTTGGGCCTTCTGCGCAGCCGCCTGAGCGGCGGCTTTCTGCGCGGCGGCCTGTTCAGCGGCCTTCTGAGCCGCGGCGGCCTGAGCGGCTTTTTCAGCGGCGGCTTTCTGCGCAGCCTGAGCGGCGGCCTCTTGGGCTGCCTTCTCCTGCGCGGCCTTCTGCGCCGCGGCAGCTTGAGCGGCCGCCTGCTCCGCGGCTTCCTGTTGGGC
>JAFNPO010000132.1 GCA_017386585.1 Aeriscardovia sp. | reverse complement strand
CCAGCGCATCAACGCGCAGCTGCGGACAATCGCACAGGAACATGGTTGGGGCAAGACGGAAATGGATTACGCGGAGAACAAGCTCGGACGCAGGATTTTCACCCGCCCGGCGCAACCCGCAGCCAGCATGCCAAGCCAGCAGGAACCACCAGCCGCGCCAGCGGACGAAACCAGCCAGTGACCCGGTGACGGGCGACTGTGTAGGGGGCTTTTGACCACCCCTTGCCGAATCTCGGTGGAAACCAAGATTACAGCAGAATCTCACAGGCTTTAGCCTGCGAGTAGGTCAACCAAAGAAGGAGCTGACCGCATGACAAGCCCAGTCAGTCAAAACGATTACGCGAACTTGAATGCCGGTTTTCCGCTGATTCCCAACATGGATGCCGATCATCAAGCGTGGCGTGTCTTTTGCGTGTGGGCGTTCATGACGCCGGTGGGCGCTATGCTCACTTTACTCTTGCTCGCGTGCGGCGTGTGCGCGCTGGTGTGGCGGGAGAAACGGTGGGTTAGCGTTCTCGTGGATGTTGTCGGTTGTTTGTTCGCTTTATGGGTGTTGGGTAGTGTTTTGCAGTGCATGGGTGTGCCGGTGATGTCCGGGTTGCATGTTTTGGCTGCTGGTCTTCCGGGGTTTTTGGGTGCGGTTGGCGGGTTTTTGACTCGGTTGGCGGAGACGGCCTGAACCGGGGATCAGCGGGAAGGAATCGCCGCCCTCCTCTCCCGCTGATCCAACTTAAATCGCAAGATCCATAGGCAGGTCGCTGATGTCTTTCAAACGTTTGCCCTCGATCAACACATTCAACATCTCAAACGCGTCTTCCGCACCGGTTTCCTTGACCGCGTCCCCCAGCTCGTAAAGAGCGAAATGATACACGCAGTCGATATCCCCGGTGCCAAGAGCCAGCGACGCGATTCTCGCCGGCATGGGTTCTCCGGTCACGACAACGATATGCGGGAGATTGCCTTTCCTGTTTCTGATCAGGTTAAGAGCCTCGGTTCGACTGTTCTGAGCACGGTCGCTGCGCATCGTCCACTTCGCGGAAACGGATGCGTGAAGAATCGGAAGACCACCGTTCTTCTTCCGAAGATCCGCCAGGGTGCAAACCGTGTCATCGACGAACACCTGCGTTCCATTGATATCCTCATCGGACACCGTGTCACGGTACACGACGACATCAGGAGCCACCATGTAATCATTACCCATCGAAGCGGCGAGTTTCTTGTCATCAGCGGTCAGCCGATTAAGGTAGTCCAGGTGCTCGTACTGCGCGAAACTGCTTATCTCCATGCTGCTCCGATTTCCGAGTCTGACGATGTGCCACGCCCCTGGCCTGAGATTTTGCAGCTTCGGGAAAGTATTGCTCAGGAATTCCATATTGAGCTGTTCGAACTTGGCACCGGACGTTTGGCCTACGGACTTAGCGTGCATCTCCGCCATCAGTCTGCCGGCGATCCCCGTAGCAATGCCGACGGACAGTCTTGAGGATTTGTCCGCATTGCTTGGAACCCCGTTCTTATCAATCGTCAGGACTCCCTCGCGCAGGAGGCTTGCATGATACTTTTTCCGTTCTTGAGCTATCAATGGTCCCATTATTCAAGCGCCTCTCTGATTTTTTCCCCGACTGCTTGCGCGACCGGCGGCGGGAAAGCGTTGCCAATCATACGGCATGCCACCGTTTTCTTCTTGCCGAAATCCCAGTAATCAGGGAAACCTTGTATACGAGCGATCATCCGTGGGGTTAATCGCGGATTCCCTTCGAAATCTTCCCCGGGCGCTTCGTTCGCGACGCCAAGCCCATCGACTCCTAGTTCCAGCCATGCTTTTCTCGCCCGGACCGGACCAAGGTCAGGGCCGCCATGCTTTTTCGACCCGCCCACGATTGTCGGAGCGATTTTGTCCGCTTTCGCTGACCATTCGTCCGCACCGTTCCATCCGTTCGCTTTCATCAGATCATTGAGCGTCTGTCCCACGGTTTTCGTATCCCTGGGATGCGGTTCGGGATAACTGAACCGCTTCTTTATGTCTTTGCGTATGCCCGTTATCACTATTCGTGGTCTGAGCTGGGGAACACCGTAATCGGATGCTTGAAGAAGCTTGATCTGCGCGTTGTATCCTAGCTTGTCCAATTGGGCGAATATGTTCGCTCGATAGTCGTCGAAAGCGGGATCAAGGAATCCTCTTACGTTCTCGATCATCACTGCCTTGGGCGCTATTTCTTCGACGAGCCGCAGCATTTCCGGGAACAGGTCTCTTTCATCGTCGGATCCTAATTGTTTGCCGGCTACGGAAAACGGCGGGCATGGCACACCTCCCGCCAGTAAATCTATCTTGAAGCGGTATGGCCACCCGTTGAATTCCCTTATATCAGCGCATATGACATTCCAGTCGGGACGGTTTCGTTTAAGCGTATCGCAATAGTCTTTTTCGTATTCGATCAAAGCTACGTGCTCGAAGCCTGCCATTGACAAGCCTAATGCCTGTCCGCCTGCTCCTGCGCATATTTCAATGCTGGAAAGCATTGCCCATGCAACTCCTTTTTGGTTTTTAAATTCCCTGACGTCTCCCATTCTGCAATCCCGGGAGTATTTCCGACACCGGT
>JAFNPO010000131.1 GCA_017386585.1 Aeriscardovia sp. | reverse complement strand
TACCCGGATTACACGGCGTACGCGTTCCAGCTGGTCCAGCGCTTCCCGTCGATCGGCGAGGAGTACCGCCGCCGCTACCGCTACGTGTTCCTTGACGAGTACCAGGACACATCCACGACGCAGGCGCTGCTGCTGGCGGCGCTGTTCCATCCGGAGCGGCCGGTCGACGCCCATGATCGACCGTCCCACGTGACGGCCGTGGGCGACCCGTTCCAGTCCGTCTACGCGTTCCGCGGCTCGAGTCCCGATTCCTTCAAGCTGTTCGTCGACCGGTTCCACATCGACAAAAAGGACATCCAGAAACTGTCGCTGACCAAGCGCAACCGCAGGCTCGTGCTGGACTGCGCCAACCGCCTGACCGATTCGCTGCGGGAGGAGCAGGAGAAGGGCCGGTCGGTCGTCCAGGTCGCCAAGCTGGGCGCGATGGGCGAGAGCGGCGCCGTCGACGCCGGGTCCGCGTCCCTGCACGAGCCATGCGCGGTGGCTGTGGCCGGCTACTCCTGCCTGAAACTGGAAGCCGAGGCCATCAAGCGTTTCGTGGACGCCGAACGGCCGGCGCGCGAGGAGCTCCAAAGGCCGGGCGATCCGCTGCCGCCGATCGCCGTGCTGCTGCGCACCAAGAGGAGAATGCCCGTCTACCTGGCCGCGCTCGAATCCCTTGGTCTGACGTGCCAGGCCATTGGCGCCTCGGCCGTGATGGACACCCCGGAGACGCAGGATTTGCTCGACCTGCTGACGGTGTGCTGCGACGCTACGAATTCGGCGCGAGCGATGCGCCTGCTGGCGTCCCCTCGCTACCATCTGCAGGCCGCCGATCTGGACGCCGTCGCGCGCTTTGTCGACGAGGAGAACGAGGCCGCGCAGTACAAGCTGCTCGTCGAGGCCGGACTGGCCCCGCATCTCGGCGATAGCGGCAGCGAGGCTGACGAGGCGCAGCGCAGGGCGCAGCATAAGGCCGTTCAGCAGCACCGCGGCGATCTGCCGGCAGACCCCCTGGTGAGCGTCAACGACGTCCTGCGTCGAGGAAACCTGGAAACAGTGCTGAAGAAGTTCGCGCGCAAGCGCGACGGGCATCCGTCAGCATCCGCGAGGCGTGCGCTCAAAACCGTCTCGCAGGCGGTGCGGACGGTGGAGTCGTGCCTGCCGTTGGGCGTGGAAGCGGCCGTGCGCGCCGCCGTCTCCGCCCTGGACCTGGATGCCGACCTAGCCGTCGCGCAGCTGCTCGCCGCGGTGGCGGCGGAAGGCTCGTCGGCCCCAGGCGTGGATGTGTCGGGCACGAGCAGCAAAGGCCTGGCGGCTGTGCAGAGCCTCGTCGCCGCCGTCGGCACGTACAAAGCCGATCTGATGCAAGGGCAGGACCCGACGCTTCCCGGGTTCCTCTCCTGGCTGGACTCCTCCGCCGACGCGGTGGAACAGTCCAGCGGCTCGATGGGCGCGGCCAAGGAGCCGGACGTCGTGCTCATGACCATCCATGCGGCCAAGGGCCTCGAATGGCCGGCGGTCGTCGTCGCGGATATGAAAAACGAGACCTTCCCGCCGAAAAACTCCGTCAGCCTGGGAGCCAAAGCCAGGAAGGGCATGGACGTCTTCCAGGCCGGCGACATCGCGAAGACGCCGGCGAACACCCTGTGGATCGAAAGCCCTGCGCGCGTGCCCGCCCCCTTGCGGTCGGACGCCGCGTCCCTGCCGTCCTTTCCGCAGAACGCGGCGCGCGATAGCGAGGAGAACGCGCTCGTCGATCCTGTGAGCGCCATCGAGGACATCGACAGCCTGGAACGGATCATGGACGAGCTTGCCGCCGAACCCGACACCGACGGCGACGCGCAAAGCGAGGCACGGCGCACGGGCTACCCGGAGGGCGGCCTGCGGCGGCAGTACGGGCGGCGCGCCTACTCCGACGAACTGCACCTGCTGTACGTCGCCGTGACGCGCTCCCAGGGGGACGTGTTGCTGACCTATTCGGCTGCGACGAAGAAAAAGTCGGCCCGCGCCGGGACAGACGGCGTCAGGAAAGTGGACGACGCCACAGGCGGCGGCGTCTTCTGGAAACAGGCCAAAGCGTTCCTAGAGGAACGGGAGGCAAGCGGCCTGACGGTCCTGCGCGCCGACGTCTGCGGCGGCGGCCCGGCCGAAACCGCAGACGGCCAAACGGACGCTAGCGCGGCAGCCGCGCGCGGCGACTGCTACGGGATCGTCGCCGCCACCGACCCGGATTGGGCGGCCCGGCTGTACTCCCTGCTGTTCGGCGCGGCTTGCCGTCCCGCCGTCCCAGCCGATTTCGCCGGCGGCCGCGGCATCGACCCAGCGTCTCTGGCATGGCCGACCCGGCTGCGTTCGGACGTGCAACAGGTGCTCGACAGCTCCGCCGACCGCGTCCGCCAAGCCCAGGATCGGCTCAAGAACGGCGCCGCCCTGCCCGGCGGGGAACTGACGCGCCGCGCGAAGGCCCTGCTGAGCCGGTTCAGGCAAGACGACCCGTACCCAACCGCCGAACCGGAGAGCACCAGAACAGCTAGCACTGATTCCACAACCGTCACCCCTGCTGGAAGCAGTTCTATGCCTTCTGTCGAGCTGTTAGACAAGCAGGTTGACTGGCTGCAACGCCATGTCCGCGAGGCGATGAAAGGCCAATCCATCAGCACGACGCACCTGCAGCGACTCCTGCGCCCGCGCAGCCAGGAAAAATATCGCGGCAGCCTGCTTGAAATCCTTCGTCCGATGCCGCAGCCGCCAGCCCGTGCTGCAGACAATGGCACGCTGTTCCACAGGTGGGTGGAGTCTTTCCTCGATCCTGCCCTCTCGAATGCGGATGTCGATAAGGTGGTGACGTCGCTGCCCAAAGATTCGGACTTCCATAATTGGCAAAAAGCTTTTCTCTCCTCGCGGTGGCGTTCGCGCACGGCGGTAGCTGTGGAGCGCGAATACGCCATCGCTCTAGCCTACCACCGCGTCCCGGCCAAGATAGATGCCGTTTTTGCCGGTCGTCTGAGCGACGAACCGGGTCACGAGCAAGCAGGCACGTACACGATTGTCGACTGGAAGACCGGCTCGCGGCCTCGGGATGCAGGCACCCAGGAGGATTGCTTGCTGCAGCTGGACGTCTATCGCCTAGTGTTCTCCCTGGCCACAGGCGTTAACATCGACAATGTAGACGCTTGCCTGTTCTACGTGTCAGAGAAAGACCCGACCCTACGCCAAATCGTCGCCCAACCGAAAACCACAGACGAGATCGTCGCGGAGATTGTGCGCAATCCCCGGTTCGCCGCCGCAATGGGTCCGGACGAGGACGTCGCTGGAGAACCTGGCGGCCGGACGCCCAGAGCAGCGAGCACTCTACCGAGCGACTAGGTCCTACGGAGCGCCGTGAGAACCCCGGTACCCCCGTCCGGCGATTGCTGCCCCCAGTGGCAGTCGAAGCGGTCAGCGAGTCGCCGGTGACGCTTAGGGTTGAGCTCAGAAGTTTCCCCACCGCCGGCTCCTGCTGGTCTCAGATAACAGTCTCAGATAACACAGGCAGCGCGTGCGCGACGATAAGCGCTTGACGGGGAGTGATTCCAAGGGAGGAGAAGCGTCCCTGCCGGCTCTAGTGCCAGCGGGATGACGCAACACAATAGGACGGACTGTTTTTACCGTTTCGTCCGCTGACTAAGTGAAAGCAGTAGTACATGACAGAAAAAGTTTCCAAGAAATCCGCATCCGGCAAAGCTCCGAGCCGTTCCAGCCGCCGCAGCAACTCGGTGCGTGGCGAGCAGCGCGGCCACGGCTCTAGCGGACGCCGTCCGGTGACCAAGGCTCCAGCGGAGAAGCTCATCGCCCCGCCGAAATACCGAAAGGGCTCTATGCGTGTCGTGGCTCTCGGTGGCCTAGGTGAAGTCGGCCGCAATATGAACGTCATCGAGTACAACGGGCACCTGCTGCTCATCGACTGCGGAGTGCTTTTCCCGGACGAGGAGCAACCGGGCGTTGACGTCATTCTTCCCGACTTCAGCTACATTAAGGACCGTCTTGACGACGTTGAAGGCCTGGTGCTCACCCACGGCCATGAGGACCACATTGGTGGGGTGCCCTACCTGTTGCGTCTACGCCCGGACATTCCTCTCATTGGCTCTAAGCTGACGCTGGGCTTCGTAGCCGCCAAGTGCGAGGAGTTCAACGAACATCCGAAAATGATCACTGTCGAAGATCCAGACAGCCTCAAGGTTGGTCCGTTCACGCTCGACTTCATCTCCGTGACTCACTCCATTCCGGACGCGCTCGCCGTCTGTGTCAAAACCCCGGCTGGCCACATCATCGACACCGGTGACATGAAGATTGACCCGCTGCCGCTTGATCGCCGTCTCACGGACCTACGTGCGTTTGCTCGTGAAGGCGAAGAGGGTGTAGACCTGCTGATGATGGATTCGACGAATGCCGAGGTTAAGGGCTTCGTTAAGCCGGAGATTTCCGTGACGCCGGCCATCGATCTGACCTTTTCTAACGCCACGCGCAAAATCATTGTGGCTAGCTTCTCCAGCCATGTCCACCGCGTCCAGCAGATTGTGGATATCGCTCACAAGTACGGCCGAAAGGTCGTCTTTGTCGGCCGCTCGATGGTGCGTAACATGGGTATCGCTTCCGACCTCGGCTACCTTAAGCTGCCAGAGGACACGGTTATCGATCTTAAAGCTGCTAAAGACTATCCGGATAACAAGCTCGTCTATATGTGCACCGGCTCCCAGGGTGAGCCGCTCGCTGCACTGGGCCGTATTGCCAACGGAGTACATCCGGACATCCAGATCAACGAGTTCGATACGGTTATCCTCGCCAGTTCTCTCATCCCGGGCAACGAGTCCGAGGTGTACAAAGTTATCAACAAGCTGACCGCGCTGGGTGCCCGCGTCATCAACCGTGATAATGCTTCCGTGCATGTCTCCGGTCATGCTAACGAAGGCGAACTGCTGTACATGTACAATATCGTCAGCCCGAAGAACGCTATGCCAATTCATGGCGAGTCGCGTCACCAGCTGGCCAACGGTCTCATTGCTATCCAGACTGGTGTCGACCCGCAGAACGTGATTCTGGCACGTGACGGCGACGTTGTTGACCTTTACAAGGGTAAGGCAGCTATCGTCGGCTCCGTGCCGTGCGGCTATGTATACGTGGACGGTGACTCCGTGGGAGAACTGACCGACGAGGAGCTTGAGAAGCGCAAGATTTTGGGTACTGAGGGTTTTGTCTCCAGCTTTGTGGTTGTCGACACCGATTCCCACTCCGTGGTCAAGGGTCCGCGTATCTTTCTCAACGCTGTCGCGGAAGATGAGGGACAGTTCCGAAAAATCGAGTCTAGAATTATTCAGGTTCTTGAAGACGCCATGATGGACGGCGAAAAGGACACGGTCAAGCTTCAACAGTTGATGAGACACACGCTCGGATCGTGGATCTCGCGCACGCTGCACCGCAAGCCGATGATCGTCCCTGTCGTCACTGACATTGCCACCGTCTCCAAGAACAACAAGTGACACCTGTCCAAAGGAGGTCAAGATGCCAGGAAAGAATCTGACGAGGACCGAAGCCGAAACCCGTTCCGGCCTCATCTGCAATCCCATGTACGAGGTCAGCCTCGATCTAACGAGGGGACCGAAGACGTTCCTATCCACGTCCCATGTCACTTTCGACGCCAAACCGGGCTGTGACGCCTGGATCGATCTCATCGCCCCCAAGGCGCTGAAGATCATGCTCAATGGCGTCGAACTCAACCCTGACGACGTGTTTCACGACTGCCGCATCGCGCTTCGCGGTCTCCAGGATCATAATGACCTGACTGTCGTTGCGCAGTGCGAGTACTCTCACACTGGCGAGGGTTTGCACCGTGCTACTGACACCGCAGACGGCCTAGTTTATCTCTACACTCAGTTTGAAGTCATGGACTGCCGCCGCGTGTACGCCGTTTTTGACCAGCCGGACATCAAAGGCACGTTCACTTTCACAGTGCGCGCGCCGAAGTCCTGGAATGCCGTCACGTCCACCATGCTTCCGACAAGCCACGAGATTGTCCCCGGCGTTAATACCGATCCGGATACCCTGTCCGACGGCGTCATCGATGGCGTGGTGGAATGGAAATTCCCGAAGACTCCAAAGATGTCGAGCTACCTGACCAGTCTCGTCGCCGGCCCGTACGCCGAATGGCACAACGATAGTTACATCAACGCCGACGGTCGCACAATCCCGATGGCGCTCTACTGCCGTCAGTCCATCAAGGATGGCCTCGACAAAGACGCCGCCTACCTGTTCGACGAGGTCCAGAAGGGTTGCGCCTTCTACGAAAAGCTCTTTGGTATCCCGTATCCATACCAGAAGTACGACCAGATCTTCGTACCGGAGTATAACGCGGGCGCTATGGAAAACATCGGCAACGTCACCGTCGTTGACAGCTACGTGTTTCAGTCTAAGGTTAGCGACGCTGTCGCCGACCGCCGTGTCAGCTCCCTACTGCATGAGCTGGCCCATATGTGGTTCGGCGACCTTGTCACCATGAAGTGGTGGAATGACCTGTGGCTCAACGAGTCCTTCGCCGAGTTCATGTGCACGCTGTGCACAGCAGAGGCCACTGAGTGGAAGACCGAGTGGGCCACGTTCGCATCTGGTGAGAAGAGCTGGGGCGAGGAACAGGACCAGCTGCCCACTACGCACCCGATCGTCGCGCCGATTAACGACATTAATGACACGGAGGCAAACTTCGACGGAATCACCTACGCTAAGGGCGGTTCCGTTCTCAAACAGCTCGTGGCCTACGTCGGTCGCGACAACTTCTTCAAGGGCATTCACAACTATCTGACGAAGTACTCCTACAGTAACGCCACTCTTAACGACCTGCTCGCTGAACTCAACGCTGCTTCCGGCCGTGACCTTGACGCTTGGTCTAAGCTCTGGTTGCAGGAGTCTGGCATTAACACCCTGACCACCAAGGTCGTGACCGACGCTAACGGCGTTATCACGAAGTTCAGGGTGGATCAGAAGGGTTCTGCCGGTAACGGCGTCCTGCGTCCACATACCCTCAAGATCGGCTTCTACGGCCTGCAGGACGGCAAGGTCGTGCGTTTCGACTCCTTCCAGGAGGATATTGACGCTGCTCCGTTCACCGAGATCACCGATCTTGTGGGTAAAAAACGCCCGGAGTTTATTCTGCTCAACGACGATGATTTGACCTACGCCAAGCTCCGCTTCGACCAGCAGTCTCTCGACTTCGTGCAGGATCATCTAGCGGATTTCGACGACGCGCTCGCTCGCGCCGTGGCATCCTTGGCATTGTGGGACATGACTCGAGACGCCGAGTATCCGGCCGAAAAGTACATCAAAGTCACGTTGACGCAGCTTGCTTGCGAGGACCAGGCGACGACCTTCAAGACGGTCCTCGCTGGTCTCATGACGACCGTCCGGCAGTATGTTGCTCCAGCGCGCTCCGCAGCGATGCTCGAGAGCACTAGTGAAGCCCTCTGGAAGCTTACTACCGAGGCTGAAGCCGGTTCCGACGCACAGTTCCAGCTGCTGGGCGCGTACCTCGGCCTAGGAGCAGATAAAGATTTCAAGTCTCACGCTCGTGGCCTGCTGTCTGGCAAGTTGAGCTTGCCGGGCCTGGTGGTGGATAACAACTTGCGCTGGACTATCCTCATCTCCTTGGCTCGCGTCGGCGCCGTCGATGACGATGAGATCAAAGCCGAACTCGACAAGGATGACTCCATTGCCAACCGTGAGTTCGCCTACCGCGCGCGCGCCTCTAGGCCGACCGCTGAAGCCAAGAAGTGGGCTTGGGATGCCGCTATGGATCCGGACGCGTTGACCAACTCTCAACTGCGTGCTGTTGTTCTCGGCTTCGCTTCCGGATCTGACCCGAAGCTCTACGAGGGCTACATCAAGCCGTTCTTCGACGCGATCAACACCGTTTGGACGACTCGCACGTACCATTCCAGCGAAACCATACTCGGCTCTTGCGTCTCCCCGTACAGCCTGTACCCGGCGGCCGCTCCGACCGATGAACTGGTTGCCGCCGCTAACGAATGGCTCGCTGCAAACAAACACAAGGATCGCGCGCTAGTGGGCACTATCGAGGATGATCTAGCGGCGACTGTGCGCATGCAAAAGGCGCAGAAGTATAACGCCGCTCTATGCTGAGATAGATTCCTGAGAGAGGCAAGGACTCTGCGTGTGCCGGATTTTTCTCCGGCACACGCAGAGTCCTTGCCTCTCTCAGGCTAGCTTGTGTGCTATAGACATTCAGTGATGGGGAAATTTATTTCCTCATCGTTTACCGGAGCCGTCGCCAACCTAGTGGCCTATCTAGCATGTCAGCCCAGTATCGGATGCGCGTCACTGGGCGACGTCTTGGGACTCTTACTCTATTGCGAAGGCATATTAGATAGAGTTTCGTAATACTGCTGCAAGTGATGGTGAAAGGGGATGCTTCTTGTCTCACTAGCATTTAAATATGCGGCAGGAAGCGTCTCTTTCTATCTATTGGCAGCGTCGTCACCGAATGCGCCGTCCGGATCTCGAGTTTTAGCGCATTTTGTTCGGCTTAATATGGCTAACGAGTGCGGCCACTGTATTGAGTAGCTGGGTATACGGCGGCATCATAAACTTTAGTGTGTCCGGCATGGTTGGCTTGATAATGACGCTTTTAAGGTGCGTGAACTCATCGAATCCGGCTTTGCCGTGGTAGTGGCCCATGCCAGACGCGCCGACACCGCCGAACGGCAGACGAGGGGAGAGCAAATAACCCAGGGGTAGGTTGAAGCTGAGCGCTCCAGAGCTGGTCTCACTCTCGAAGCGGCTGCGCACGTGCGGCCTGCGGCTGAACACATACTCTGCGAGTGGTTTGGGGCGCGCGTTGACGAAGTCGATGGCCTCGGACTCGTCGGCCACAGTCAGAATCGGCAGGATTGGCCCGAAAATCTCTTCCTGCATAACGGGGGCTTGCGGGGAGACGTCGAGCAGGACGGTTGGGGAGAAGTATAGGTCGTTGCGGTCATAGACGCCGCCGCAAATTACTGAACCGGCTTCGCTATCGCTACCGTCACCTTTGGCGGGCAGTAGCGAGACGAGGCGGTCGAACTGTTTAGCGTTGATGATGCGCCCGTAACTGTCGCTGGTCTGCGGGTTCTCGCCAAAGAAACGGATGAGTGTGTTAGCGATCTTATGTGCCAAGTCCTCGGCGACGTCAGCGGTGGCCAGCACATAGTCCGGTGCAACGCAAGTCTGGCCCGCGTTGATGAAGCGACCCCAGGCGATACGTTCGGCGGCCACGTCGAGATCCGTAGTGCCGTCCACGTAGCATGGAGATTTACCGCCCAGCTCGAGGGACGTTGGCGTTAGATTCTTGGCAGCTTCCGCCATGAGGATAGAGCCAACATGATCGCCGCCGGTAAAGAAGAGATGATCGAAATGGTGGTTCAACAGCTCCGTGTTGACGGCTCTGCCACCCTGTACCACCTGTATGCCGCGCGGATCCAAGTACTGTTCGATGAGCAGCTGGAGTGTCTGGCTCGTGTGCGGCGAAAGGTCAGACGGCTTGAGACAAACGAGATTGCCGGCACTAATGGCGTCGACCAGCGGTTGCAAGGCCAGCAGGATCGGATAGTTCCACGGCGAGATGATGAGTACCACGCCTTCTGGTTCAGGGCGTTTCCAGCCGAGGGCCGGTTGTAGCAGTGTCGGCATTAACACCGGCTTGGGTGCCGACCAGACGCTCAAGCGTGGCAGGACGAACTTGATTTCGTCGAGTACGATGCCGATTTCCATCATGAGCGTTTCCGCGACCGGTTTGCCCATATCTTGGTGGACCGCGTCGCAGAGCATCCGCGCGTTGTCCTTAAGCATACGGCTCAGGGCGGTCAGCTGCAGGCGCCGCCACTTCAGTGGTTTGCCAAGTCCGGCTTTTCTCGAGTTGTCCAGGATGTCGTATGCGCGCTGCACGGGGGAAACGGTGATAGTGTTCTCCGCGCTGCTGGTTTCGTTACCCGTCATAATTGCCCTTCCGGTTTGAAGACGACGCCGATTGCCATTTCTCATTGTACTGTCGGCACGCGGCAGACGCCGTCAGCCTTATTCGCGGGTGCGTCTATCCCGTGAAAAACGCGCGCGCTTGTGCGATTCCGCACCCTTTTCCCCATAGGCTGGAAGGACTGGATTTTATTCAGCGGATTCTTTGTCGAAGCAAGGAGCAGAGCATGCCACGACTTTTCGGAACCGATGGCGTTCGCGGCGTCGCTAATAGCGAGTTGACGCCGAAAATGGCTTTGGACTTGGGCGAGGCGTCTGCTCGAGTCCTGGGAGCGGCCCACCGGGGAGAGGGTCGGCGCCGGACCCTCGTGGGCAGGGACACGCGCGTGTCCGGTGACTTCCTTGGTTCCGCTCTGATGGCCGGCATGGCGGCTGGCGGCTTTGATGTTATCGATGTCGGTGTGATTCCGACTCCGGGCTTGGCGTACCTCAGTACAGTGCTCAACGTTGACTTCGCTGGCATCGTCTCTGCATCCCATAATCCGATGATTTACAACGGTATCAAGTTCTTCGGCAAAGGCGGTTTTAAGCTCTCCGATGCCAAGGAAGACGAGATTGAGGCGATTCTGGGTGACGACTGGGACCGTCCGACGGGCGAGAACGTGGGCCGTATCTCTCACGATGTCGAGACGCCTCGCAAGATGTATATCGACCACATCGTCGAATCGGCCACCGATGAGACGGAGACCCCTCTGAAAGGTCTGCGCATCGTAGTGGACTGCGCCAACGGTGCGACGTCTTTGGTAGCTCCGGTCGTGCTGCGACGCGCGGGCGCAGACGTTGTTGTCATTAACGCCTCTCCGGACGGCTACAACATCAATGACCACGCTGGATCTATGCATCCCGAGGGTCTGCAGGCCATGACTGTCGCCTCAAAGGCCGACATGGGCGTGGCATGCGATGGCGACGCGGACCGCTGCTTGGCCGTTGACGCGCAGGGCAATATCGTCAATGGCGACCAGATTATGGGCATCCTGGCTCGCGCTTTTAAACAGCAGGGCAGACTTAACGACAACACGCTCGTCGTTACCGTCATGAGCAACCTCGGCCTTAAATTAGCGCTGCGCGACATGGGCATCAAGACTGTCCAGACTGCTGTGGGTGACCGTTACGTACTCGAGGAGATGATGAAGCACAATTACACACTGGGGGGCGAGCAGTCTGGTCATATCATTAACCGTCAGTTCGCCACCACCGGTGATGGTACTCTGACGGCCCTGACGCTAGCTGCTGAGGTCAACCGCTCCGGCAAGTCCCTAGCTGAGCTGGCTAAGGACTTTCCCCAGTTGCCCCAAGAACTCATTAATGTACACACTCCGCGCAAGCAGGAAGCAAAAACTAACGCCGTTATCCAAAAGGCCGTCAAGGACGCTGGCAAGGAGCTGGGGGATACCGGTCGCGTGCTGCTTCGACCCTCCGGTACTGAACCCGTCGTGCGTGTTATGACCGAGGCTGCCACCGATGAGCAGGCTAAGGATGTCTGCCAGCGTCTGGCTGGCATTGTCGCCGATGCGCTGAAGTGAGCGACACCATGGCATTCCCAGAACAGCAGGATCGCCAGCTCACCCTCGCGCTCGCCAAGGCGTTGCGTCGGACGCACGGAAGGCATTTGAGCATCGTTGAAGTGGGGAACCCCGTGCTGCGCGCACAGGCGAGGCTATATCAGGGGCAAGTTGACGCGTCAGTTTTCCACAAACTGCTGGATGCGATGCGTTCAACCATGCTGGATGCGCCGGGTGTAGGTCTGGCCGCTCCCCAGATTGGACTGCCGTTTGCCTTCGCTGTTGTCGAGGACCACCTATCTAAAGAGTTGGAAGGTGATCCGCGCGAGTTTGACGAATTTCCTTTCCATGTCATCATTAATCCTCGATACGAACCAGTCGGCGATCAGACCGCCAGCTTCTACGAGGGCTGTCTGTCAGTGCCAGGCGTGGAGGCGGTGCGCCGCCGCTGGCTGGACATTATCGCCACGTGGCAGGACGAAAACGGCCAGAGCCACGAGCAGAAGCTGCACGGTTGGCCGGCCCGTATTTTTCAGCACGAAACTGACCATCTTGGTGGCGAGCTTTACATCGACAAATGCGAAATCCGATCCCTATCGACAGATGACAACCTCGACGAGTATTGGGCTGATCCCTCACCGTTTAACGCGGCCGAAGCGATGGGCTTCGAGATCTGAGAGGATCGGAGTTCGAAAACTGCTTACGCGAAGGAAGAGATCGGGTAATTGGTTCTCGAATAAAAGATGCGGCAGGGGCGCAAGCGCGTTATTGCTTGCGTCCCTGCCGAGTTTTTTCCGTTCCAGCGTGGCAAATCAACTGCTGGTTCCTACTATTCGTCTTGACGTTCTGCATCCAGCGGTGTCTAAATAGGAGCCGATTTGGCCGCATGGAGGCTGACAGTCGAAAGGATGCTCATGAACCAGGCGAAGACGGGACGCTTCATTGCGCAGTGCCGCAAAAAGAAAGGACTGACGCAGGCCCGACTAGCAGAGAAGATGGGCGTCACTAACCGCGCGGTATCAAAATGGGAAACAGGCAAGTCACTGCCGGACGCGGCCCTTATGCTGCCGTTGTGCGAATACTTGGGCATTACTGTCAACGAGCTACTGTCGGGGCAGAAACTGGAGGGCGCCCAGTATTCCGCGGCCGCGGAGAAAAACTTGCTGGCGCTGCGCCAAAAGAACGAGCATCAGGCCCGTCTGCTACTGGATTCGGAGACTTGGCTGACGGCCCCTGGCATCGCAGCGTGTTTGCTACTGGTGGTGACAGCCGGTGTCGCCACGCTACCGGTACCGGCGCGGATTGTTCTGATTGCTGTCGCGCTCGCGCTGATTCTCGTGATGTCGGCTGCGGCTCTACGTATCGAGCAGAAGGCGGGGTACTACGAATGTCGTGTCTGTGGCTGGCGGTGGGTGCCGTCCTACATGGCGATGTTTTGGGCGCCGCATCTAGGTCGCATGCGCTACCTGAGGTGTCCGCACTGCGGCGTGAAATCTTGGCAGCGCAAAGTCATCACAGCCGATGGACCAGTCCTTACAGCCAGTGAGTCCACTCTGAGAAGTCGCCATTGATGCGGCACCACAACTGCGGGTTGTTCTTGATGAGGTCGTCGAGGCGATTGGGGGAGAAATACATCTGGATGGCCAGTAGCAGCCCGATACCCACGAGCACCAATAGTGCCACGCGCGTCCACCAGGTCACCCAACTAATTTGGCCTGGTTTCAGGGAGCCGATCTCCACGAGGCGCTGATCATGGCGACGCAGTATTTCCAAGGTGACGGCTGTACCGCAGACAGCTGGAATAGTCAGCAGCCAACCGAAGTCGAAGGTGTAGCGCATTGACAAGCCTCCGAGCGCGGAGTCGAACACGCAGAGCGCGAGACCGCAGACGGTAGCAATCACGGTGAGACCGGCCAGCTGGCGGTGCCGCAGCGTGCGCAGCAAGCACCAGGCTGCGACGGCGAAGGCGAGGTACGGCACGGTGAAGACGATGCCGCCCATCCATGGCTCGCGGAACTGGTAGGCAGGCAGCGGCGTCGCGTTGACGTGCACTAGCGGGAATGCCCAGGACAGACGCAGCGGTTGGAACAGGTAGTAGTACACCAGCGGCATTAGTACGCTGCGTGGAGCTTTGTATGTCATCATGTCGTTAACGGTCAACTGGTACGTATTGCCAAAGTCGAAAAGCTTATGGAAGCGCCAGTAGTTGTACGCCAGGAACGGCAGGACGGTCAGCAAGGCGGGGAGTAGCACGGATAGATCGTTACCGACGGAGCGCCACTGGCGTTTCTTTCTCCAGAAAGAGGGACGAAGCCAGCTGAAGAATCGACCGTCGCGAATTTCCTCCCAGAAAATCGGGAACGCCAGAATGATGGCGATGGCAAACGGCGGACGGCATCCCACGGTCGCGGCAATGCACAGCGTACCGCCGAACAGCCGCCATTTCGACAGGTGTGCCAATCCAAGCTCACGTTCGCCGGCGGTCACGCCCGTGGAACTGCAGCGGTCGTTAACAGTCCACATCCGCGTGTGGTACACTCGGCGCGCGGAGCGGGCAGAGGAACCCTTACCGCCACTGCGGAGCGACGTGCACTGGCACTGTTGAGAAACTGTTAAACGACGCGCACCCAGCCACAGTAATAGGCCGAAGGTAACAAGCGCGAGCGCTGAGTCGTAGGGCAGTTCGTAGAAGCTTTGCCGATAGAACATGATGAAGAATTGTGCGCCCGTCTGGAAGCCAAGAACACAGAGGATGGCGCACGCTAGTGATGTTCCCGGGAAGAAGCGCTGTAGAATGCGCGTGACCAGCAGCACGGAGCCGATGGAGAAGGCGAGCAGGCAGATGACGCAGGCCACCACCGTTGATAGCCCTAGACCGCCCGGCACCCAAATCGAGGTGACAAGCTGGAAGGGGATGAACATCAGGATGACGGGCAGCACGCCGAAGTAGCAGTACCAGTGGCCGTGCCAGAAGGCGTGGTCCCAGAAAATGGGCATTACGCCGCGGCTTAATAGATGAGCGCGCGTTTGCATGGAATACGGGTCGGCCGACTTCGCCAGCGCTGCTGGCACTTTCAGCGCTTCCCATGGATGCCCGTGCAGGAGGGAGGTGGCGATCCAGTCATATTGGTTGAAGTCATAGACGTAGTTGCCTGCGTCGCCGCCGGGAGGGAACGACAAGTCGATGTAGGGGTTCTGGATGGTGTACACCACTAGCATGAGCAGCAGGGGAGCGGCGGCAAGCAGCACGAGCCAACGCTGACGGCGGTGGTGTGTTGGGTCAAGCTCGATGCGCCACAGGCGCGAACCGGGCGCAAAGGCCAGAATGAACAAGGCGATGAGCGTCATAAAGAGCAACCTCACGCCGCTGAGGGTGAAGTTCGGATAGGCATTGAGCGTGGCCCCGTTAAAACCGACGGTGGACTCCAGCGGCTGCTCGAAGCGGATGCGTAGCATGGCAATCTTCTGCCCTGCGTCTGGCACCGTAAGGGTAGTGCTGGATGGGGAGAACGGAGAGTAACTCTGCTCTGGACCGACGATCCAGCCGGACTGTGTGTCGGAGACAGCGTTCGCCGGTGGGGTTGCTGCGTTTAGCGTTCGCTCGTCCGCGAGCTTGACCTCGACGCGTGCCTGTGCCCACCACTCGTAGCTCATGTCGTTGATTTTCAGCCAGTCTGGTACTGTCACCGTGTTGATGCGTACGCAATACACCGGCCTGTCGATGTCGGTCGTCTCGACGTAGGTACCCGTGCCGTTGGCGATGATGTACATATGTGGAATGGCAGTGTCCCTCAGGCCAGGTCCTAGTTCGAAACGCGCGCTAGCTGCGACGGTTTGGGCCGTCGGCTGAGAGAAACGGTACGGTAGGCTTGCCCAGAAGCCGAGGTTGAAAATAAAGGCCTCGGTGAACAAGACGATGACAACGGCAATCCACCAGCTGCGGTGCTCATGGAACCAGCGACCGGTGCGGAAACCACGGCGTGGGGAAGCCGACGTGGCTCCCGAAGTATCCGACGGAGCGGTGGACTGGTTCGCGCAGGATGTTTCCGTTCCAGAGGAAGAGGGTTTTTGTGCAGACATGATTGGTGAAGCTGGCATCACTTGAACAGTGTACCCAATCGTTCTTCGACTCCCTAGAATAGAGAACAGCAGGAGCGGAGGTGGCCTATGCCTAAACAGGTATTCAGCCAGGAGGCCGGCGCACAACCGAATAAGGAACGGATTCAGGAGCCATCCAGCGCGGCGCGTCGTGACGAGTTTAGTGCACAAAAAGGAGACACAGTCCGGTTGGATGAAGCGGTCTCGATGCTGTTGCCGACAATTTCGGCGACGTGGGAGACGCTTCCCGCGTTCGCGCGCCACAGAGTGCTGCCGTGGATGCCGCAGCAGTCGACGTTGTACGCTCTCCGGGGCGACGAGGACTCGGTCGCCCTCAACCAGTGCGGTTGGGTGCAGCTGCCCGTCGCCGACGGATCAGGTATACGGCTGGGCTTGTTCAGGCCGCGGCGACAGTTCCTGCAACTGGCGGTCGCCGATCAGCGCGGGCGTGTGTTCCGGGGGACAGGACCCGCGGAGTTGGTGCGCCACGTCGAACCGGTGCTGAGCTTTATTCGACCGCAGGAGGAGCGAGACGAGGAAAACGCTGGTCCCAGCGTGGCTTGTGCCGGTAGCGTCGTTTGCGACGACGACTTCGGCAAGACACTGCGCCTGTCCTCCTGGACCAGATCCGGCGGCCTGTATGACCTGCATGGCTTCCGCCAGAACCTGACCGACGACCTGTCCCGAAACCTTGACTTCCGCGATGCCGTAACCGTGGCCTTCTTTGCACTGTACCTATTCCCCAAGCTCCAGAGGCAGTTGCAGGGTTACGGCGCGAGCAACGTGTTCCATCATCTACGTTCCGAAGCGCCGCTAGCTGCCGTCCGCCACGCTGTTGCCGACGAACAGGCCGCGAGCCGCGACAGGCTGCGGGTTTCCGGCATCGAACGGTACTTTTCCCATCTGATAAGCGAGTCTGGCGCGCTCAAGACATCCCCAGACCTAGAGGCTCGCCATGGACAAGAACCGCTGAACTTGTCGTCGTCCCCGTACTCGGGACTGCTGGCCATCCAATCCCATAACGACTTGGGACTCAGGCCGATGCTCTCGGCGCTCTCGCTGGAAGCAGCGCTAAATCGGTTTTGCAACGCGATGAGCGTGATACGCCGGGCCAGCGGATTCAGTAACGACTGGAAAGAGGAAACCTTATCCCAAGAGAGCGTGGCCCGTCTCGATGAGACGTTGCTCACAGATCCTGCCATCGCAGCTCTGCCCCTCGAGCCGTTCCCGATTGCTGCGCTGGACCGCGCCGACGGTCGCGAGGTAGCACACTTCCTGGACTACGCCCGACGCGAGGCCAACACCGTTGCCCGCGGCTCCGTAGGGGCTGTGCCCGTCGAACGCTCAGAGTGGGTGTACCGACAGACGCTGTCGCGTCTCATGCGCCGGCTACGCCTGCCGTTCCGCATCGATATGGAGTTCCGCTCCAACCTCGCTAATAGCGCCGTGGCGCTGAGTATCCTCGAAACTGGGAGGGCACTAATGCCCCGAACCCACTGGAAAAACGGGAAATTCGAGGCACTGTCGGACGATGAGCGGGACGCCGCCAGCGCCGACTATCAGCTGCGCGTCGGCATCATACTGGCGGCGCTCGCCTTTGGAGCGAACGATACCGTGCGTGAAGTGAAGGTCCAGATTGACGCCATTGGTCTCGAGGAAGCGGTGCAGCGGCAGGATTCCGCCACCTCACGGCTCGTGTCGAAAGCATTTGCGGCATTCGGTGCTGCCCTGCGCGGCGCTAAGCCCTCGCCTCACTCAGCCGAGGGAGAACCCAAGGATGGTGATGTCCACGGCGATCCGACAGCATCAACGTCGATTCCACCTGTCGCCGGTAGTGGTCGGGGAAGTGGTGGTTCGGGCGATAGGGGCACCAGCCAGGAAAGTGCGGATGGCAAAGGTTGGGGAAGTGTGTCCAGCTTTGAGGATGCCCACTCGGCTCTATCCGACGAGCTGAAGCGGCATTTTGAGGGCGTCATGCGAGGTTTCGATTTCAGCTTCGACAGTGGTGACGCCGATGGGGACGCCGGTTGCGCTGCATCCGTTAACGGCACGAACGACACCGCGGCAAGCGCCACTAGTTCTAGTGCCGATTCCAATGCTGTCGTTTCTGACGCCGTTGACTCGTCCGACGCTGACTGGGGTTCCGCTGGGGCTGACGCCATGACTGTGTCCAATTCGGCCGAGGGTGGCGCCTCGGTGGTTCGCACGGTGCTCGTCCCGTCCGATGCGTTACCGGCGGTAAACCCGAGGGTGCGCCGCGTGGTTACTGTTGCTTTCACGCGCGCAAAGTTTGTGCGCCTGCTGCGCGAGCGGGGTCTGGTTAATCCGCGCAGTTTTTATGCCGAGTTTGACGCGCGCATGACGGTCCCGTATGGCCGCGGCTTCGAGCCCGTTGATGCTGATTCGGGTTTACACGATTCGACATTCGCGCCCGTTGGCTCCCAGGAGGAGCCGGAGATGGCTGACCGCGGTTTCCGTCCGGCTGTGGCGGAAGCGTTCGGTACCGTTGATTCGCTGGGTTTGTCGATTCAACGTGAGGACGTTCTGACGTCCGTGTCCGAGTTCTTCGAGGATGTGAGCCGTCGCCGAATGAACGGCGAGCTTTCATCTGTCGAAGCTGCCAAGCGGGTGGCGGAGGAAGCTAATCGCATTGGTGACCCGGAAGTGAGGGATGCCGCTATGATGGTGGCGCGCGCTGTCATAGACGGCGAGCCTATCCCGACGCTCACCTTTTCCTGCGGCCGCCAGCTGGATAAAGCCCGTTCGAGTGCCCGCGAGCTGCTTTTCAGCAGCAACCTGCAGGGGGCAGTCGCTATTATCGAGAAGGAAATTGAGCGACAGGATGCTATCTTCGCTGGCTCGATGCAGATTGTTCCCCGGTACTTCAACTCTTATGCGGAGCGTGTCGTCTACAACAAGCTGTTTCTTTCGCCGGGTGAGACGACGCTGCTCATCCCCGATGGCCTCTTTTACGCGCACATGGAGATGGGGATGCTGCTTTCGCAGCTGGGCGACCCGCAAGGGGGTATCGAGCATTTGAACAAGGCGGTGTCCTACGCTCCGGCGTATCCGCTGGCGCATCTGCAGCAGTCCATTCAGCTGGCGGGTGTGGAGGACTGGGAGTCGGCGCGTGCTGCCTGCCTGAACGCGCTGCGCGTAGCCTTAGACCGCGATGACGCCGCGTTCGCCTACTACCGTTACGCCTACGCCGAATGGATGCGAGGTCGGTTCGATGTGGCCGTTGCTGCGTACCGCGTTAGCGACGCGATTCATCCAGATGGTATCCGCGCGCTGCGTGGCGAGTGCGCCGAGCTGCAGCGTCGGGCTCAGTCCCAGCGTGTGGCGGTTCCGCAGGACGTGGAGGAGGCGAAGGCCTGTTTGCGCGAGGTGGGTGTGCCGCTGTGGCCCAATACGGACGTGGCGGGTATCGTACGTCGGGCGGCGCGCGTGGCCGTAGACGAAGGTCTTTTCGTTCCGGCACGCACGTTGGCCGTGGCGGCGGCGCGCATGGAAGCAGGCGGCGAGGATGGTATCGACGCCGTCCAAGCGCAGTTTCTGCGCTCGCTTAATGCCTGAAGTGGGATTGTCGGCCAGTGCTCTTTTTTCTTCATCTTCATGATTTTTCGAAATTGAAGAGATATAACGCTTTTTTCGCCGCGAATCGGCGCCTCGGCGTCGGCGTGTGCACAATCGAAACGGCGAAAGGGGCTGATATGGCGGAAACGGCGGACAGTGTTGTCATTGTGAGCGCAGTGCGGACTCCCAGTGGGAAATTCGGCGGACAGTTATCCTCACTGTCGGCTGTCAAAATGGGAATCATTGTAGCCCGCGAGGCCATCGTCCGTGCTGGCGTCAGCGCCGACGATGTCGACCAGTCGATTTTCGGCACCGTGCTCCAGGCCAATTCCGGGCAGAACGTCGCGCGCCAGATTGCGCTGGGCGCGGGTATGTCGCGGTCCAGCACCGCGATGACCGTCAACCAGGTCTGCGGTTCGGGCCTCAAGGCCGTGCGCCTGGCCCAGTCCGCTATTGTCATGGGGGATGCTGATGTTGTCCTGGCCGGTGGCAGCGAATCGATGAGCAATGTGCCCTTCTATTTGCCGACGTCCCGTTTTGGTCATAAGTATGGCAATATGCCTTGTGTGGATGGCCTGCACCACGATGGCTTAGCTGACGCCTTCTCTCACAAAGCCATGGGTATTACTGCGGAGAATGTGGCGCGTCGCTTTCACGTGACGCGTGAGCAGCAGGACACCTTTGCCTTCGCGTCCCATCGCAAGGCCGTGGCTGCGCGCGACTGCGGTGCGTTCGAGGATGAGATGGTCCCTGTTGTCATCTCTAGTCGGCGCGGAGTTTTACGCTTGACCGTGGATGAGACTATTCGCGACGACACAAGTCTTTCGAAGCTGGCGAAGCTGCGCACCGCCTTTCTCACCGATGGCACGGGTACGGTGACGGCCGGTAATGCTAGCGGTATCAGCGACGCGGCAGCAGCGCTGGTCCTTATGTCAGCGAAAACGGCCCGCGAGCGGGGTGTCGAGCCGCTGGCGCGTATCACTGGCTACGCTGAGGCGGGTATCGATCCTGAGATTATGGGCTACGCGCCAAAGCTGGCCGTTGAGAAACTCTTGCGCCATACTGGTACGCCGCTGGAGAACATCGACCTCTTCGAGATCAATGAGGCGTTCGCGGCGCAGTCCGTTGCTGTCGTGCGTGATTTAGGCCTGCCGATGAACAAGATCAACGTCAACGGCGGGGCCATCGCGTTGGGACATCCGCTGGGAGCGAGCGGTGCACGTGTGCTAACGACCCTTGTGCATGCGCTGGAGCGCCGCGATCTGCACGCCGGTGTGGCGACGTTGTGTGTGGGCGGTGGAATGGCCGTGGCCATGCAGGTTGAACGCTGAGATCTGATGCTGGGGATGTCGTACACCGGGGCCGGAAGGATTCTAGGGGCGGCAGGAGGCTGTGTCGTGAAATTTTACGAGATGACGCCGCAGCGGCGGCGCAGTCAGATGGAGGCTGAAGGGAAACTATCGCCGCGGGATGCTCAGTTGCTGGCACGTTCGGGCGGACTGGATCCTGCCATCGCCGACGGCCTCATCGAAAACCAGATTGGGCAGTTCGCGCTGCCGCTGGGCGTGGCACGCGGACTGGTCGTCAACGGCGAGTCGCGGGATGTGCCGATGGTGACGGAGGAGTCGAGTGTGGTGGCTGCTGCCAGCAATGGCGCTCGCATCGCGGCCCTGAACGGTGGAGTAGTCGCTCACGCCCCGGCTGAACATTGCGTGCGTGCCGAGGTTGTCTTCGCCAACGTGCCCGACCGGGATGCTGCGTTGGCGGTTCTGTTGTCCCGACGCCGAGACATGTTCGCTGTTGCCCGTCGCGCTAAGCCATCTATCGTGGCTCGCGGAGGTGGTCTACGCGATGTGTCCGTGGAAGCTGTGTGCGACGAGTTCCTCAAAATTACGCTCGACGTTGACGTCCAGGCCGCGATGGGCGCAAATATCGTTAACACCATCGCTGAAGCGGTCGCCACAGCGGCGGGGGACTGGATCGGTGTCCGCGCGCTGACAGCCATCCTCACCAACGCCGTTTGCAAGGCTCAAGCTGTTACGGCCGAAATCGTCCTTGATCCGCTCACAGTGACGTGCCGCGACGTCGCTGGCGAGGAGGTCGCTGAAGGCATCGCACGTCTCAGCCGTTTGGCAGAAGTCGACGTTGAACGTGCTGTCACGCATAACAAGGGCATCATGAACGGCATCTCAGCGGCTGTTCTAGCAACTGGCAATGACACTCGGGCCGTTGAAGCCGGCGCGCATGCCTTCGCCGCGCGGACCGGCCACTACCGGCCGCTGGCTGTCTGGAACATGAAAGAGAACCGACTTGTTGGCCGGATTAGTGTGCCCCTACAGGTGGGTGTTGTCGGTGGGGCGACCACGTCGCTGCCGGCTGCGGGAGTCGCGCAGCGCATTGGGCACTACCTGCCGGATGACGGTTCTGCTGTGTCAGTCGCGGTGTACCAGGAAACGCTGGCAGCTTTGGGGCTCGTGCAGAACCTCGCGGCCCTGCGAGCGTTGGCAGGTCCAGGTATCCAGGCGGGGCACATGGCGTTGCAAGCGTCGAACCTCGCTATCGCCGCCGGGGCGCGCGGCGCAGAAATCGCCGCTGTCGCGGCTGCGCTACAGTCATGCAGCAAGGACCTGGAAACAGCCAAGAGTCTCTTGGAGAGACTCCGCTCGAATCTATAACGGGCCGTTCGGGCATTATCGGCATCATGTCACTTGGGCAGACGGCAATCGCAATAGAGTAGTCCCAATAGCCATAGGATAGGCCGACGGTCGGTGGACCGCCGCGAACCGGCAGCCACAGCTGCGGGAAGAAGGGGGAAGACATGCGCATCGGTATCGATCGTTTCGGTTTGGCCAGCCCGGACCTGTACGTCGACCTGAGAGAAGTCGCTGTGCGCCGGGGCGACGAGCCGGACAAATATACCATCGGTATCGGCCAGGACGAGCAGGCCGTCGCGCCTTCGAGCCAGGACATCGTGACCCTGGGCGCCGGCGCCGCAATGGAATTCCGCGGCGACATCGATGACAACCGTCTGGGCCTGCTTGTCGTGGGCACGGAGAGCGGCGTCGATTCTAGCAAGGCAAGCGCCCTGTACATCCACCGGCTGCTGGGCCTGCCGAAGTCCGTACGTTGCGTGGAGACTAAGGAGGCGTGCTACGGGGGAACCGCCGCGCTGATGATGGCTCGCGACTACGTGGCCGCTCATCCGGACAAACAAGCCCTTGTCATCGCCGCTGACATTGCCCGCTACGGGTTGGCCACCAGCGGTGAGGTGACGCAGGGCGCCGCGGCGGTGGCTATGCTCGTGAGCGCCGATCCGCGCGTCCTCGACATTCATGACGACTCCGTCGTGCGTTCCGAAGACATTCAGGACTTTTGGCGTCCGTTGTACACCGACTGCGCTCTGACGCGCGGCAAGTACTCCACACTCAAGTACATTGAGTTCTTTGATGATGTGTGGAATCGCTACCGTGAGGCTCACGGCTGCGGTCTTGACCGTTTCGCCGCTCTGTGTTTTCACCTGCCATTTTCCAAAATGGGTCTCAAAGCGCTGCGCTCCGTCCTGCCACAGGCCAGCGAGGAACAGCAGCAGAAACTGCTAGAGCGGTACCGGATAAGTACTCGCTACTGTCGTCGCATCGGCAACGCCTATACCGGCTCACTTTACTTGGGTATTCTGTCCCTCCTGGAGAACGACGACACGCTGCGCGCCGGCGATGAACTGGGAATCTTCTCCTACGGTTCTGGTGCTGTCGGAGAGTTCTTCACCGCGTCTCTGTCCAAGGGTTACGCTGACAATCTGGACCGTGACGGCCATCTAGCGAAGCTCGAGCACCGCACAAAGTTGAGCGTCGACGAATACGAGGCAGTGTTCTCCGACAAGATTCCATACTCCGCTGAGGACTACCATACCGATGAGAAATACTATGCCGGCCAGTTCGTACTCACGGACGTTACCGGCCAGGAGCGCCACTATGCTACCCGTTGACATGCCGTCCGCTGCCAATTCCATCACCGTTGACCCTCACGCTGCGGTCAATGGCAGCGACCAGGACATCGCCGTCTTGAAAAACCTCAACGTCGCTACGCTGACCACGGCTCAAGCCGAACAGCTCCACGCGGCACTCGCCGCCTGGGTGGAGCGCGACCAAATCGCCTACTACATCCACGATGCGCCCATCTCCTCTGACGCCGCCTATGACGCGCGTCTACGCGCCCTGCAGTCCCTAGAAGATCGGTTCCCGTTCCTGAATTCGCCGGATTCACCCACACACCGGGTGGGCGGCACCTTCTCCAACGATTTCCCCTCCGTGCGCCATCCCTCACGCATGCTTAGCCTCGACGACGTGTTCAGCCTCGAGGAACTGCACGGCTGGTACGACGGTGTGCGCCGCGAGCTGCACGTCGGCAATAATCAGCCGTTGCCCATGACCTGCGAGGTTAAGATCGACGGCCTGGCACTCAACCTTATCTACCGTGATGGCGTACTCGTTCAAGGCTTGACGCGTGGAGACGGTGTCATCGGCGAGGACATCACCCTCAATGCTCGCACGATCCCGACTATTCCCACGAAGCTAGCTGGCAATCATGTCCCCCACTTGGTGGAAGTACGTGGCGAAGTGTTCATGCGCTTCGACGACTTCGCCACCCTTAACGCTCGCCGAGAGTCTGAAGGCAAGACCCCGTTCGCCAATCCCCGCAACGCGGCCGCCGGCTCGCTGCGTCAAAGGGACCCGCGTGTCACAGCCCAACGCCGCCTCAGCTTTTACGCCCATGGTCTCGGACTCGTCCAGTGGGGCCCAGCGGCGCTCGCCGACGGCGCTCCGGAGGTGACGTCACAGTCGCAGGTCTATAGTCTCTACCATCAGTGGGGCGTGCCCGTCTCGCCGCACAACCGCGTTGTCGAGAGCTTCGGAGAAATCTCCGACATGATCGAGTACTATGGCGAACACCGTTACGACATAGAGCATCCGCTTGATGGCATCGTCGTCAAGGTTGACAACTTGTCCCTACAGTCTCAGCTAGGCGACACGTCCCGCGCCCCACGCTGGGCTATCGCCTACAAGTATCCGCCCGAGGAGGTTAACACCCGTTTGCGCGACATCATCGTACAGGTCGGTCGAACGGGCCGCGTTACGCCGGTCGCCGTCCTTGACCCGGTGTACGTGGCCGGCTCCACCGTGTCGCGCACCACGTTACATAACGCGGAGGAAGTCAAACGCAAAGGCATCCTCGTAGGCGACACCGTCGTAGTGCGTAAAGCAGGTGACGTCATTCCCGAGCTAGTGGGACCTGTTATCGCCGACCGCATCGGTCGTGAAGAACAGCTGCGTGAGTTCGTCATGCCGACAACCTGCCCGAGCTGTGGCACCAAACTGGTCCATGCCAAAGAGAGTGACATCGACTGGCGCTGTCCCAATGCCGAGTCCTGTCCGGCGCAGCTAACCGAACGTGTTCTCCATTTAGGTTCACGCTCCGCTTTCGACATTGAGCATCTGGGTGAGGAGGCAGCCATTGCCCTCACGAACCCCGAGTTCAACCGTCCGAGTTCGGTAGACGTATATGCTCCGTCCTTGGGCAAGGAGATTGACGTCGCTCCAGGCGAGGAACCCGAGCCATACAAGCCACCCGAGAGCCTGCGCTTGCCCGACGTCCAGAAACCCGTGCTCACCAGTGAGGCGGCCATTTTCGACCTCACTCCCGAACAGTTGCGGTCGGTGCGCGTGTGGCGGGAGATTCCCATTGTCGAGGTCGAGAAGACGACAAGCGCGAGCGGGCGAATGATCAAGCGCCGACACCGTCGTGGTGGATCGGGCCTGTGGCGCCAGGTGCCAGCATTCTTCAACGAGCCGAAGGCTGGCCAGAACGCTGCTGACGCGCGGCCTAGTGCGACAACGATTGCAATGTTCGAAGAGTTCCGCAAGGCATCCTCCGCTGAACTCTGGCGCGTCCTGGTGGCGCTGTCAATCCGCCGGCTCGGTCCACCGACCGCGCGCCTTATCGCCAATCACTTCGGTAGTCTCGAAGCGGTAGAGAACGCTACCGTCGAAGACCTGACCAGCATTGCCGGCGTGGGAGAGGAAATTGCCCGCAGCGTGGTCAGTTGGTTCAAAAAAGCGAAAGACCCGTCAGACTTCCGCTATCAGATACTCTCCTCATGGAAGGCTGCAGGCGTCGGCTCTCAAGCTCGACAAGTGCAGGACGTGCCACAGACATTAGCAGGCCTGACGCTCGTCGTCACCGGCACTCTGACCGGCTATTCACGCGAAGCCGCAAAAGAAATTATCGAGGCTCATGGCGGCAAGGCTGCGGGATCGGTAAGCCGACGCACCGACTATGTTGTCGTTGGGGCGAACCCAGGATCCAAGGCCCTGAAGGCCGAGCAGCTGGGTGTACCAATCCTTGACGAGGCTGGTTTCGACGCGCTGCTGCGGCAGAGGCCAGGAAGCGCAGCGAACGCGAAAAACGAAGAGCTGCCAGCCGTAAGGAGTATGGAACCCATTTCTAATACGCTCAGCGCGTCCGCAACGGATGACGCCAGCGATGCTTTTACGTCGTCTACAGATTCCGCGGCCACCAGCCCGGCCAGTTTTGACCAGGATTCGCTACTAATAGACGATGGGAGCTGACGATGGGTAATTCTGAGGAAGACGCCAGCAAGAACAACACGGTGGACGACACCGCTCCTGCCTTCCGTCACGCGTCGTTCACAGTGCCAGGCCAGGGCGGATTCGGCGCTGAGAGCCATGTCGCTACTGGGTGCACCCCCGACACTGGCACGTCACCGCGGTTCCCGTTCTCTGCTGAAATCTGTGCGCCCAGCGCCTCCGGGGATGCTCAGGCCAATGCCCTTGAGCGCGTCGTCATCGAACGGTTGAATCATGTCACGGACCCAGAGCTAGGCCGTTCAGTCATTGACCTGCACATGATCACGCGCGTCGAAGCTCTCCGCCGCTGCGCCACCTCCGGTCTGGAACGGCCCGTTCAAGCTGGTCCAGACGACGCCGTCTACGACGTGCGTGTCGATCTGGAATTGACCGTGTCCGGCTGTCCGCTAACCCGACGTCTCCTCGACGCCGTCACGGCCGCCGCCCAATCCTGCTCGAGTCCTGGCATCCTGGTCGTGCCGCAGATCACCGTGAGCGCCATGAGCGAAGCCAAACTTTCCGGCCTGGTCGCCGAGCTGCGCGCGTCCCGCCGCCGCAACCCGTTCGCCGACCCGTCTCGCCGCACGAAGATCTTCGCCATCGCCTCCGGCAAAGGAGGC
>JAFNPO010000130.1 GCA_017386585.1 Aeriscardovia sp. | reverse complement strand
AACTTCAAGGAAATGAGGGTAAATGGCTGCTTCTAAGCAGACTGCGCGTAAGACCAAGCGCAGGATTCACAAGTCTGTGCCGATGGGCCAGGCTCATATTAAGTCCACGTTCAATAACACAATCATCTCTATCACCGATCCGTCTGGCGCGGTTCTTGCTTGGGCGACTGGCGGGGATGTTGGCTTTAAGGGTTCTCGCAAGTCCACTCCGTTCGCCGCAGGTATGGCTGCCGAGGCTGCCGCCCGCAAGGCGATGGAGCATGGCGTCAAGAAGGTCGACGTCTTCGTCAAAGGTCCCGGTTCCGGCCGCGAGACCGCTATCCGCTCTCTGCAGTCGGCAGGCCTTGAGGTCGGTTCTATCACCGATGTGACACCGCAGGCTTACAACGGTGTCCGTCCTCCGAAGCGCCGCCGCGTCTGACGCACGGGTCGTTAGTAGACGAAAACATCCACCCGCAAAGGTCGGTTGCGCGCGACCGACCGGAGCTGAAAGGATAGGAAAGTGCTTATTGCACAGCGTCCGACATTGACGGAAACAGTACTCAGCCCGAGGCGTTCTCGCTTCACGATTGAGCCGTTGGAACCAGGTTTCGGCTACACACTCGGTAACTCCTTGCGTCGCGCGTTGCTCAGTTCCATTCCTGGTGCTGCTGTGACATCCGTGCGTATTTCCGGTGCCCTTCATGAATTCACCACGCTGCCTGGCGTGAAAGAGGATGTGACCGAGATCATCCTCAACGTTAAGGGCATCGTACTGACGAGCGAGTACGATGAACCGGTCGTCATGTACTTGCGGAAGAGCGGGGAAGGTGAAGTGACTGCTGGCGACATCACGCCCCCGGCCGGGGTCACAATTTGCAATCCGGATTACCACATTGCAACGCTGGCGGAAGATGGCGAACTCGAGATTGAGTTCACTGTCGAACGGGGCCGCGGCTATGTCTCTGCCGAAATGAACAAGCAGGAGAATCAGGAAATTGGCCGTATTCCGGTTGATTCTATCTACTCCCCAGTCCTCAAGGTGAGCTACAAAGTCGAGGCGACACGCGTCGAGCAGCGCACCGACTTCGATCGCCTGATTCTCGATGTTGAAACCAAGGAGGCCACCTCTCCGCGCGATGCAGTCGCATCTGCTGGCTCCACTTTGGTTGAACTCTTTGGTCTGTGTAAGGAGCTGAACACCGAGGCTGAAGGCATCGAAGTCGGTCCGGCTCCACAGTCTCAGGAAGAGGATCAGGGACTCTCTGTTCCGATTGAGGATCTCAACTTGACGCAGCGTTCCTACAACTGCCTCAAGCGCGAAGGAATTTGCACGGTCGGCGAGTTGGTCTCCCGCACCGAGCAGGATTTGCTTGAGATTCGCAACTTTGGCGTGAAGTCAATCGATGAGGTTAAGGAAAAGCTCGCTGGTATGGGCCTCTCCCTGAAGCAGTCACCGGTTTCCGGTTTTGATGAGAAAAACCTCGAGGGAGGTGCTTTCTTCGTTCCTGACGACGAGTGAGCGGAGAAAGTCGATGACGGTCCGAGATGTTGGGCGCATGCCCTCCTCGGGTCGGACACGATAAGGAGAAAAAATGCCACAACCAAAGCAGGGTCCGCGTCTGGCTTCCAGTCCGGCGCACGAGCGCCTGATGCTCGCAAACATGGCGACGAGCCTATTCGAGTACGGCCGTATCAAAACGACCGTTAAAAAGGCGAAGCGCTTGCAGCCGCTGGCTGAACGCCTTATTACTTTCGCCAAGCAGGACGATTTGTCCGCGCGTCGTCGCATTGCCCGCATTATCCGCAACAAGTCTGTCGCGCATAAGCTGTTCACAGAAATCGCGAAGCAGATGAAAGAGCGTGAGGGCGGCTACACCCGTATCATCAAGGTGATGGCACGTCAGGGTGACAATGCTCCGATGGCCGTTATCGAACTGGTGACTGAGCCAGTTTCCAAGAAGCCTGATGTCAAAAAAGTCGAGAAGATTGCTGAAGCAAAGAAGGAAGAGGAGGTCGCTAAAGCCTCCGAAGCTGCCGTTGTTCGGGGCGCCGCCGACGAAGCGATTAAGGACGCAGTGAACGCCGGTCCGAAGACCGCTGCGGAAGAATATAAGGCTGCCGAGGACCTTGAAGCTGAAGCGGAGAAGGACGAGGCTGAGGCCGAAGAAGCCGAAGAGGAAGCCGACATCGCCGAAGAAGCCGTCGAGGCTGCTAAGGAAGCTAGCAAGTGAAATTCTGATGGCCAACGGCTATCAGTGGCTTGAATTCACGGAGAGGGGTTGGGTTTCCCAGCCCCTCTTTTGCGTATCTTGTGTCTTTTGCGCGTTAGAACGGGATGGGAAAAGGAAGGGACGGATCGGATGCCACGGTTGCGGATTGATTGTGCGTATGACGGAGGTCAGTTTCACGGCTGGGCGAAGCAGCCTGGCCTGCGCACGGTGCAAGGAACATTGGAAGAGGCGTTGGACCGCGTGCTCCACATTCGTCCCAAACGCGGCGACATGCCTTGCTCGCTGACGGTAGCAGGGCGTACGGACGCCGGTGTTCACGCGCGGGGACAGGTGTGCCACGTTGATGTTGATGAGCCGGTGCTGGATCGGGCAGTTGGATACTTGGATCTGGAGCCGGTCGCGGCGCTAGAGCAGCGTCTGCGTTTTAACATGCCAGCGGATATCGTTATCCACCGCGTAAGCCTCGCGCCAGTCGGCTTCGATGCGAGGTTTTCTGCAGAGCAACGCACCTACGTGTACCGGGTGTCGGACCGGTACACGTCGTTGAATCCACTGCTCCGCTCCTGCGTGTTGCGCTGCGACCGCGAGCTGGATGTCGAGGCTTTGCAAACATGCGCAGAGCTGGTTCCGGGCCTGAAGGATTTCGGGTCCTTTGCCATCCCAAACCCCAGCGGCACAACAATCCGGAACGTTAAAAGTGCGCGGTGGCGACGGCACGCCGACGATGGGTCGCTGGAATCGGGGCTCCTAGAGTTCGAAATTGTGGCCGACGCTTTCGCCCGCTGTATGGTGCGCTCACTGGTGCGTGCGCAGCTGCAAGTCGGGATGAGGAAGCGGTCAGTGAACTGGTTTGCGCAGAAGTTGGCATATCCCCAGCGCGACGGGGCGACCGGTCCTATCGATTCGCATGGGTTAACGTTGGAACGCGTGGACTATCCGGCGGATGACGAGCTGGCCGCGCGGGCCGAGCGCATTCGCGCCAAAAGGACGCTGGATTGAGGCGGACGGGTTCGCGGAAAGCGTGGGGAAACACAAGTCGATGAACAAACAGGATCGGCGTCGGTTGAAGAACGGCTGTGCAGCACAGAACCGATTGTTGTGCGTCTGGCGACTCTTCGACAACGGTCTCTAGGTTCGGTCGGGCAAACCTCCCGACAGTTCACCACGAAGGACTTGTCAGGCTCGCTGATCGGAAGCTTCCAGGGTGTCGCAATGACGGTGAGGTGGTTGACGTAGTCACAGGCCTCGCTCTGGTCCGATAGCATTCATTGGTTCGGAATTATCGAGTTCTTGGTATTGGGCCTCCTGGGACGCAGCTTTAGGTTTGAGCAAGTCATTGACGAACTTGACACGTTTGGTTTGCGTCCGCCGCTACGTGTTTCATGTCCCATATGTTAGTAGGCATACGATATCTGTTAGTCGGCATATGCGGCTGATTTGAACGGTAGGGTTGTCTAGAGTATTAGCAACTTTCACGTAACCCACGTAGAACTGGTAGTGGTTCCATCTTAAGCGCCAGCGACGGTGACTCTTCTGACCGCGCAGTTATCGCGGAGCATGTACGTCAAGGAATCGCGTGCGAGAATGTGGCCGCGCACGCTACAGCCAGACGCCCTGCTCAGGCGTTGCCAGAATCGACAATGCGTATACTGGGAACTCAGATCGAGGAAGTTCAGAGCAAGGTTTTCCATGGTGGTCAGATCAACTTCTTGCGACATGGAGACGAGAACAGAGTTTGCGGCACTGGAGTTCGACGGGGAAGCGGCTAATCCTGCGAAACCAGTTGTAGATAAGCCGCCCAGCGCTGCGCCCTTCCTCTGGTCGGTGAGTTGCTCACTGATAACGGGGTTGATGGTGAAGCCGGGGATGATAGGCACAACTCGAAGCTCCGGATTTATCTGCTGGCGCTAACCGCCAGCAGTCGGTCTGAACTGACCCATACCGACGCTAGGCTCACTCTCTCGCGTAATATTCACACCAATCCGTGCAAGCCACACTGGGTGCGTGTCTGGCACGGCCGCAAGACACGCGTTGTGTTCATGCTCTTCTCCTGTGGTTTCATTTACCGGGGGTGCCCGACCGCCGACCTTAGGCAAGGTTACGAGCGCATCGCTCTTACAGTTCATGCGCGCGCTGGGGGTGAAGCGCTAGCACGGAAAGTTACAAACCCAAGATAATAGCAAGGATGGCCAACAACGCGAAGCAAGTCGACGAAAAAGAAATAGACTACAGGATTATCTTCAGGCAATTGCGGCAGATGCTCCTTCAATCGACGGCATCGCCGCCAGTCCGAAACCTTGTCTTCAAACTTGCAACCGAGCGCGACAAACAGGTCTGCCAGCTGTACCTGGGCGTTGAGTATGAACGCCGTCGTCCGTGTTGACGCTTCACTCCAATCCTGGTACCAGTTGAACGACGCGGTCGCCTTCGAGGAAAACTTTCGGTCAGGCACTCGCAAACGCGCTGCCGGAGTCCTGACTTGTACACCCCGCAGAACCGATTCTGAACGAATACCCGGACGCGTCTAGTGGACATATCCCGTCACTTTCAGGCGCGTCGCCTTGGGCATCGTAACGGCCTCGGTTGATGAGCGTCACCATCATCCAGCAGTCGCACAGGGGCGCCCTATCGGAAGCTATGGTCTACGCGAATCCGATGGCGACTGGTACATAATGAAAGCGGAGAAACGAGTCATTCGTACTTCTGCTGCTTCCACATGGTCGTCCACTTTTAACCTGTAAGGCCATACCTCGAGGATTCACGACTGCATGGTCGTCTTCCACAGTCGTATGGACTTGTCTGGTGAACCGAACTTCGACGAGTACCTCAGCTTCTATAAGTCGTCAGCATGCTTCTTGTGCCCGTTGATGTGACAGGCCCAGGCTTAGATTGGCAGACAGGGCGAAAGTTGGCCACGGTTAACGCTCTTTGACTACCGTTCCGATACGCAGACATTTGCGCAAGTCCCCCAGGATGTGCGACGGTTACCTGTCGCTATCAGTGGAATGGATTGAGCAATCGTCGGAAAAGCTCGTTCCGGTTTCCGACTGCTGGCGCTCCTCTCCCACACACAAGCCGAGGGTATGGGAAATCGCCGTCAGAAAGGCCAGAGGCTGATAGATACTCTCCGCGATTTGAAAGGAGCGTGGTCTACCAGTGCAGCCACGGTCTGCGTCTGAACGGACTCCGCTACGAGTGTGAGCGAACGCTTTCTTTTCCGGAACCGCTGACTTCAGGACATGGACGTGAACGGCAAGATTCACGCTGACTGCAGCTTCGGCTAACGGTGCAAGCGGATCTGAACTATCCCCGACGGTCGATGTCATTGTAGCGACGGTTGATGCGAAGCGTGTTCGTCGACACACCGGGAATGGTCCGCCTCCATCCGCTTCTATGTGTGATGATTCAACTAGGGATTCTGTAAGCGTGTACTTTTCTTCCTATTCGCAGCGGCATCTATCCCAAGTGCAGCACATTTTTCCTTGCCTTGTACTAGGCATTCCTCAAGGGTTGGACGCCACCGCTTTCCTGGACGGCCGGAAGAAGAAGAGCGTTCTCGCCTTTTCCAGCGTAGATGTGTAGCATGCATCCGTAGGATGCATGCTACACAAAGAAGAACGTCGACGTTGGGTCGCCTCCCTGAAATCTTCGTGTCACTGATCCTTACGACGCGCTGTCCGCCGCAGTACAAAATCTTCGACGCGCTGCGAACATGCATGTGCGCTGTTTTGTCCTTTCGGAACATGATTTCCCTGTGCTTGAGTGCGCATGTTTTATCAGGATGCTTTACAGCCTATCAGCAGATGGTCGGCTTTAGATGGCACGGCATTGCATCCACCGGTGTCTGTATCTCCTCGGCGTTTATGTCCACGCGCCCATCTCGTGCTTTGGCACAGTAGCCCGTATGTGGACGCATGGGTTTCTCCGCATGAAAGATAACTTGTGTCGCGCGGCTTCACCCAGTTGTGCACCATCTGGATTATCTCGAGCACGTGGCTGCATAGCGGAGATTCATGCGTCCCTTCTACATGGCGTCCAATGTCTGCCGCACATTATCTGGCGTCAATTGCCAGTCGGAACGTTGCGAGGTGTCGTCGATGTAATCGCCTAGCAGCATTCTGTGTTTCTCCCGCGTTGTCTTCGTCATTCGGTTCCTGTCCGACTTGCGATGATACCGGGGTCACGTTGTGGAACGTTGTTCCACTGCTGTTCTTCGGTACCGGTGGTTTTCAGACATGTAACGGCGCGGCTTTCTTCACTGTCTAGCTTACCGCGCTTCTTGAGTTTGCCGAATCCTGCCTGCTTTTCGTTGCCGTTTTTACCTGCGCAAAATGGTGATTATACAGGTCACGCCGATGGGATGGTAAGGTTTGTGGACAGAAACACAATTCTTGGAAACAAATTGGCAGACGAATACAAATATTGGCAGAAAGGAATGCAAAAAGTTATTGACACATACAACCTTACTTACATTGATGTGCCATTCATAACTGACATCAAAGACCCGAAACATCCTGGCAGTGCGATTGGAATATATGTGAACTTTTTGGAAGTTAATGATTTGATTGTGATGCCGATATTT
>JAFNPO010000129.1 GCA_017386585.1 Aeriscardovia sp. | reverse complement strand
TCGGCTCCCTCGACGACGGTCCAGCTGCATCCCGCTACACTGAAGCTCGCCTTGCAGCCGCCGCACTGGGGATGAACGCTGACATTGATGAAGGCACGGTCCCCTTTTCACCCAACTACGATAACAAGCTCCAGGAGCCGGACGTCTTGCCCAGCGCTATCCCGAATCTGCTAGTCAATGGTTCCACGGGCATCGCCGTGGGCATGGCTACCAGTATGGTTACGCACAATATCGGCGAGACTATCGCCGCGGCCTCCTACCTTCTACGCAATCCCGACGCCAGTGTGGATAATCTCATGGAGTTCATCCCCGGTCCCGATCTGCCCGGCGGAGGTGTCATTATTGGCACTGACGGTATTAAACAAGCGTATGAGACCGGCAAAGGAAGCTTTGTCACCCGTGCCCGTACGCACATCGAGAACGTCACCGCCCGCAAGAAGAGTATTGTCGTCACCGAGTTGCCGTACATGGTCGGACCGGAGAAAGTGCTTGAGCGCATCGCTGCGGCTGTCAAGGACAGGAAACTCGACGGCATCAGTAACGCAGTGGATCTCTCCGACCGTCACAACGGTCTCAAGCTCGTCATAACTGTCAAGTCCGGCTATGATCCGACGGCCGTGCTCGCGCAACTTTACAAGTGCACGCCAATGGAAAGCTGCTTCACTATCAATAACGTCGCGCTCGTCAATGGACGGCCACGCACGCTGGGACTTCGGCAGCTCCTGCAGGTGTGGATTGACCACCGCCGCGACGTCATCCGCCGTCGCTCGGAGTTTCGGAAGAACAAGGACAAAGAACATCTGCATCTCGTCCATGGCCTGCTGCTGGCGCTGCTGGACATCGACAAGGTTATCTCCGTCATCCGCGGGGTGCAGAACCAGGAAGCGGCAAAACAAGCACTGATGAATGAATTCGGCCTCGATGATGCGCAGACCAAGTACATTCTTGACTTACAGTTACGTCGTTTAACGAAGATGAGCCGTCTCGAGCTTGAAACCGAACAGAACGATTTACTTCAACGTATCGCGCAGCTGGAGGCCATTCTTGCGTCTCCAGCCAAGCTCGACGAGACCGTGCTCGACGAAATGAATAACGCCGTCCGGCAGTGGAACGACCCGCGTCGCACGCTCATCCTGCGCTCTGATGGAACCGTCGCCGCGCGAACCCACGCTGTCACCAGTGTCGACAATTCCGGCAATACGGTTCACTGGATGGACGAAATTGGCTCCGACAATTCCTCGCCGTTTGCCGTGTCTGGATCCAAGAAGGCCGAACGCCGACACTCCACACGGTCCGACGTGTTCGACAATGCCGAAGCAATGGCAGTCCTGATTCCCAAGAATAGCGGTACCACGAACCTTGATTCTTTGAAAATCGCCGACAAGCCCTGCGCTGTGCTGCTGGGAGCCAGTGGACTCATTGGCCGCGCACCACTAGGCGCCGCCGACAAGTGGGATTCCTGGAACGCCACCATGCCGCGCGCAAAGTGGGACGATGTCCTGTCGGTCATTCGCACGACGACGCGCTCGCGTTTCGGCATTGTCACGTCGGCCGGACGTCTAGTGCTGGTTTCTGCTATGGATCTGCCAATCCTCGATGGCGACGAGGGACTTTCCCTCGTCGGCGGAATTGGGGCTACGGAACTACTGCAAGGCACGCGGGACACTGATCCCATCGAAGGGGAAAAAGCTGTTGCGCTGGTGGTCGGCCTGACGGCGGCCGGGGAGAACAGCAGCCAGGAGGCGTCCGAGCTACTGGCGATGGGCACTCGCTTCGGCGTCGTTAAACGTTGGAATGGTGTTGCGCCGACGACAAAAGATTCGTGGACTGTCATGTCCCTCAAGGAGGGTGATGCCATCCTTGGGGCAGCTCCGGCGTCTGACGATGACACACTGGCCTTTGTGTCCTCTGACGCAAATGTGCTGCTCTTCCCCGCTTCAAGCGTCCGTCCGCAGGGCCGTTCCTCCGCTGGTATGGCCGGCATTAAACTGCATGAGGGATGCAGCGCGCTGGCCTTCGCTGTTGTGCCGCGAAAGCAGATGGACTGGCAGGACACCGTTGTAGCCAATTGGGATGACAGAACTCCTGCGGTCGCTGCATCGGGCGCGGTGTTGTTGACCATCGCCGGTGAATCCTCAGCACTGCCAGGGACGGAGTCGGGTTACGCGAAGCTGACACCGTTGGACGAGTACCCATCCAAGGGACGCGCCACCCAGGGTGTACGCGCGCAACGCTTTCTCAAAGGTCAGGACGTGCTGATTGGCGCCTGCGTAGGGCGGTATCCGCTGCATGCGGTGTCCGACGTTGGTGATCCGGTCGAACTGCCAGCCATCGACCACCGCCGTGACGGTTCCGGCGTCGAGCTGACGGAATTGATTGGCTCTGTCTCCTGAAGCAGTGACCGTCGTGGCGCCTATTCTCCTGCTTCGCGAAGTGCTGAACGCTGTGCGTGGGGGAATATGAGGCGAGGAGAAGATTGCGGGGCCTTCCTGGGAACAGTGTTCGTGCGAAACGTCGCTTCGGCGGTATCGTCTGCAGCGCGGGTTAACGACGGCGTGAAGGCGCGTATTCTGCCGTTGTCTCCGGGACGACGACCCGGAAGCCATTTTCCTCATGGAACTAACGGCGTACGACTTTCCGAGGAACGATTCGAACCTCTAAGGCAGGAATGATGAAGATTTTTCGGCGACGCGGGGAATCGATGTCCCCCATTTCGAACCGTTGGACGCTTCATTGTCACCGACATGGCCAACGGTCATCGACCCTGTCTTCCCGTTGTTGTGCATCGTGATTTTTCGGGTATGACTCACCGTTAACTATCACACATCTTGGAATGAGTTCCCGAAAGCCTAGCTTATACAGGACGACGTGGGATGCGTGGTGCGCCTTCAGCTTGCTGTGGCGAACCGCCGCGCAAAATCGGCGAGTGTGCGGCGTGTAGGCCTAGGGTTTGTGGAATCTGGGACCGCGCGCACAAAGACGATACGGCTGAACTTGGTTTCGGTGGGGCGATGCGGAGGCGAACTGCTGCTCTTCTCATGGAACGCGTTGGTTTGCGGCCGCATGCCGTTAATGTCCTGCGTTAGTGCCGCTGCCAAGGAGCGTGAGAAGGCAACGGGCGTTGACAGGGAAGGCGACATCTCGAAGATTATTCAGGGTTCGTTTTCCTTCGCGTTGTTTTGCATCACGCAATAAAGGAAATGTCGAATGAAGAGGAG
>JAFNPO010000128.1 GCA_017386585.1 Aeriscardovia sp. | reverse complement strand
GCTCTTCCCACGGATCATACTTCGGGTTGCGCTGCTTGTAGATGTAATAGCAGATGCCGCCCACGAGCAGGGCACCAAAGATGTAGGCGAGGAACTTCCAGAATTTCGAGGATGACTTCTTCATGATGGGCTCCTTCTCGACTATGAGTGTGTCTCTCTCCATATTATCGGTTCTGCTGTGACTTCGCTGGGTGTATCAGGATTTGCCGCACTCCCTTGTGCTCGCGAATGTGTCTATTTCCCCGTCCGTCGTTGCACGTTTTACAGTGGAACGCATGTCTGTGTGGCAACGGAAACGACGGTGGGGGCGGCGCGGTTCAACTCGGGGTGGCGCCTTTGACTGGCTTAGCTGCCAGTGGCGGTCGGGTCAGCCTGTCGTGACCGGCGTGATCACGGCTCTATGTCTTGCTGTCTGGATTGTGGAGATGGTGCTGTACCGAGGCGACTTCCGCGTCGCTTTCGACGCCTTCGTTATCAATGGTGCCTTCACGCCGCTGCTGTTCCACGTCAAGCCGTGGACGGCGTTAACCATGATGTTCTTCCATGCACCGAACTTGTGGCATCTGCTGTTCAACATGGTGACGCTGTGGTTGGTGGGTCCCGTCGTCGAAAGGATGGTCGGCCACTGCCAGTATCTCTGTCTCTATTTGATTTGTGGTCTCGGAGGGGACCTGGGGCTGATGGTGTGGGCTTCCCTGCCGATGGCGTCAGGCGAAGTTGTCTCCGCGTATGGGGCGTCGGGTGCGATTATAGGGCTGTTCGGTGCGCTAACGGTGATGTACAAGCGCTCTGGAATCCAGATTCGTTCGTTGGTTATCTTAGTGGTCATCCTGTTGGCTGAACCACTGCTGTACGACAACATCGCCTGGCAGGTGCACGTTGGTGGGCTGGCTGTCGGGCTGCTGATGGCGGTGCTGCTGGCCGGCCATGTCCCCGTTTTGGCGCGCTTAACTTGGCGGAAGCGGATGGTCCTGGTTGACGCTGTTGTGGCTGCGTCAATCGTTGTCGCGCTTGTCGCGCTGGGGTGTCGTCTGGCGCTGCCCCTAGCGACTTCGGGCGTCTCGGCGTAGGAGGTGCTCCCAATTGGCGCGACAGTGAGGTCGCCATTTTCTTGAATGATATCTGTGCTTCTGCTTAAAATATCTCTTTTACTGTTTGTCGGTTTTGTAAGAATCTTTCGTAAAAGTGCTTATTTTCCTGTTGCTCTGTGCATACTAGGGGAGCTTTTTGGTAAACTCGTCTAACAATCTCAAAGGGGAGAAACATGACTGACAGGGAGGCGTCAGCTGTCGGCGCGATGCTGCAAAAAACTCCGATGCCATGGGGTTTGTATATCGTTGGAGCGTTGGGAGGTCTGCTCTTCGGCTTCGACACCGGCGTAATCTCCGGCGCCGGCCCGATTGTCCAGTCCGACTGGAACTTGAACGCCGCACAGCTCGGCTTCATCACCGCGTCCGTGCTTATTGGCTCTATGGTCGGTGCCCTGTCTGCCGGCAGTCTCTCCGACCGCTTCGGTCGCAAGAAACTCTTCGTCGTTTCGGCCATTATCTTCATCGTCGGTGGCATTGGCCTAATGTTCTCCCAGAACTTCGCGGTCATGTCAATCTTCCGCATCATCCTCGGCTTCGCCATCGGCACCACGTCCACGTTGACGCCGACCTATCTCGTCGAGCTCAGCGACAAAGGGCACCGAGGTTCCATTGCGTCCATGTTCCAGCTGATGATCACAATCGGCATCGAAGTTGCGTATTTCATCAACCTTGCCTTCTTGCACTGTAACGCTGCCGGCTTAGCCAATTGGCGCTGGATGTTTGGCTCTGAACTCCTGCCAGCCGTCATCCTCATGGTTGGTTCCATCGTGCTGCCAGAATCTCCACGGTGGCTTGTCAAAGAAGGTCGCGTCGAGGAAGCCAGCTCCGTACTTCTCGACCGTCTACACCGCACTGCCGATGCCGCCAAGGCCGAGCTTACCGATATTCAGGAGGTGCTCGCCAAGGACCCAGGCCAGGGCACCTTCAAGGAAGTCTTTAAGACCTCCGGTAAAGCGGTGCTCGTCGCCATCCTGCTGATGTTCTTCCAGCAGCTCGTCGGCATCAACGCCATCATCTACTTCACCCCGAAGATCTTCGAGTCTTCTTTCCACTTCGACGCCTCTAATGCTATCTGGATTTCTATCGGCATCGGCGCGGTCAACGTCATTTCCACGATTGTGGCCACCAAGCTCATGGACAAGTTCGGCCGCAAGTCCTGGCTAATCTTCGGTTCTATCGTCATGTGCGTTGCGTTCGCCGTCATTATCGTCGTTGATCTCGCCTTCGGCACTAGCAGCATAGCTGCCGCCGTCATTACGATGATCTTCATCGCTATCTTCATCATCGGATTCGCTGTGTCCTGGGGTCCAATCTGCTGGATTCTCATCAGCGAGATTTTCCCGCTGAAAGTCCGCGGTGTAGGAACTTCCATCGGTTCCGCTGCCAACTGGATTGGTGATTTCCTCGTCTCCCAGTTCTTCACGATGATTCTGGCTGCCTGTCATAGTAACATCGCCGTGCCGTTCATTATCTTCTTCTGCTTCGCGTTCTTGTCCATCTTCTTCGTCAAGTTCATGGTTCCGGAAACCCGCGGCCGTTCCCTCGAGCAGATTGAGGAGGACGCCATAGGAAAGTAGCCCCTGTGACCTTTTGATTCGTGATTTTTCTTAGGAAGGGGCACCGCCGGATTCATTCCGACAGCGCCCTTCCTGTTTTCGTTCCGAGGCTGCTGTCAGAAAGTGGGTCCTAGGATGGTCCGGTATCGCAGAACTTTTTCACGTCCAACGGACGTGGCCAATCGGAGGAGATGAAAACCATGGGCAGCCATCGCACGGGACGGATGTCGAAAAGGGTGTCGCGTCAGACCAACTGGCTCAGGCTGTGGGCCTTCTTCGTGGCTGCGATCGCGTTTGCTTACCTCGGAGGCTATACGACGATGAGCGAGTGGCTGGCAAGTAAACCGATAAGCGGTGGTATCGGCGCTTTCATCTGCTGCGCCGTCTGTATTATCCTCACCGTCACGGCGTAGAGTAGGAGCAACAACGCCGCAGTTCACTTCACCGCGAGATCCGTAGCGCGTGACAAAGTTATGGGAAGCGAACGCGGCAGTCTCGACGCGTGAATAACCGGAGAGGCACCTACTGACTACGAGCACCTCTTTCGTATACTTTGTTGTATCTGCTACTTTGTTGTATCTGCGCTCAGTTCCACCACATCGTCATGATGAAACCAATGAGCATGAGACCGAATCCAATAAGCAGATTCCAGTTGCCGATCGCCGGAATCGGGTAGCTGCCGCCAGTGAGATAGTTCACCACCACCCACAGCAGGCCGATGACGAGCAGCGCAACGAATACTGGAACGAACCAGTGGGCGTTGGTCTTTGCGCCCTTGATAGACTTCTGGACACGCTTGTTGTTGTCGGCTTCGCGCGTCATGAGACGTTGCATGTTCTTGGGCATCTCCTTGGCATCCGCGTCCGAGCCGAGAATCGCCGTAACTTTGTCAAGAGAGATGTCGTTCCCGCTGTCCGTGCTGGCGGCATCGGAACCGTCATCGTTTCCCGCGATGGAGTTCTCGATGGCGGTCGCGACGGCGTCCGTCGGGGTTTCCGTGGCAGAGACGCGCTCTTCCACGCTGTCCGCGATGTTCTCCGCTTCGACAGTCTCGTCGTTTTGGACCATGGAGTCTCCTTTGTGTGTGCGTATAACGATAACAGTGTAGTGGCATCTCATGAACTTCGACGCCGCTCTTTTTCTCGGTTTTCGCCGCGCGCCGACCGGGAAAGCTCTCTGCAGTCTGTCATAATGGACAGGAATATCTTCAAAACGATTGTGGATATCCTCGGTACGTTAAAGGGGATTCGGTGGCAAAGAGAACGCAGGTGGCACCTGACGGCGCTGTTGGGACAGTGGCTAGGAAACAGGGGATTTCCGTGGGCGGTAGCGTGGTCGGTATCATCGGAGAGATTCTTCTGACGATTGCTGTGCTGTGCGGTCTCTACATCGTCTGGCAGCTGTGGTGGACAGGTGTGGTATCGGAACAAGAACAGAGCAGACAGATTGCGTCGTCATCTTGGGTGATGCCGGGTAATGTGAATGGGTCATACAAAGTCGCACAGCCGCAGCAGGGTGATCCGCCGGTTCTGCCAAACAATGCGCCGACGGGTGCTGTGCTAGGTCAGATGTACATCCCACGCTTTAGCCACGAGTACACGCGCCTCATCGTGCAGGGTACAAGCCTCGAGCAGCTCAACCGTCACGGTTTGGGACACTATCCGCAGACGCCGATGTTCGGCGCGATTGGCAACGCCGCCATCGCTGGCCACCGCGAGGGCTACGGTTCACCGTTGGGCGATGTGCTGGAGTTTCGCAAAGGCGATGCCGTCGTCATTCGTACTCAGCAGTACTGGTACGTCTACACGTTTCAGAGCTACCGTATCGTGCTGCCCAACGACGTCAGTGTGATTCTGCCAGTGCCAAGTCAGCCAAATGTGCAGCCTACACAACGGCTACTGACGATGACGACCTGCACGCCGCGCTACGGCACGCCGACGCACCGTTGGGTGGGCGTGTTCATATTTAAGTATTGGGCCTACGTCAAAGATGGCATCCCGGCAGAGTTGGCAACAGATGAAGCCAACGGAGTCGTAAGTTTTCCGGCGAGCGCAAACAATTGGAGCGAGTACATTCCGCCGTTACCGACGCTCATTCAGTGGCTGGCCGTTGCGTACGTAGCCATCTTTCTTGCGGCGGCGTTCGTGTGGAAGTGGCCACAATGGCGCATCAAGCAAGAATCTGCGCACGCCACGTGCCGGATGTCGCAAAAGGCGTGTCAGCGCAGCAGGAGGGGTCTGAGGAAGGCGCGCAAGCAGCGGACAGTGGGCCTCTACGACACGTTGCTTAAGCTTCAGCCAGGCGTAGCGGCCATCCGGTGGATACTGCTGCTAATACTTGTGCTGATTGGCGTCCTAGCATTATTCCAATGGGTCTATCCATG
>JAFNPO010000127.1 GCA_017386585.1 Aeriscardovia sp. | reverse complement strand
GGTGCAGCTCGTGGGCAGGCTATGCTGAATCAGCATTTAAGTCGTATCGGCGACAGTTTGGACAAGACTAGAAGTTTTTTGGAATCCAAGGGTATGGACACCAGCCTGCTGGATAATCTTTCCGGTATTCTGTCGGATACTTCCTTGTTGGATGTGTTGGGTGGGACGGCTGCCGCTATTGGTGGTATCGGTGAGACGGTGCGTATGGGCCGCGAGTTGAATAATACGGCTCGAAACTTGGATGAGTCTCCTATGCGGGCGACGGTGCAAAATGCTGAGAATATGGCGACGGATATTACGCATGATCTAGGGTTTACCGCCTATTCGGGTAAACAGTTGCAGTCGTGGCGCGACATGGAGGTGAACGATTACGGGCTGCGGCTTGGCTCTCAGCGGGCGCAAAACGTGACACAAGGTCGGGAAACCTTGGCGAACATGGGACTCGCTTCTGATTCGCAAGCGGCCTCGTTGGCGGATCAGATTGCGTTGAATGGTGGAAACGTTGCGCAAAGTTTCCGAGAACTATCAGAGGATGCGGACCAGCTGGGAGTCGGATTCAAAAGTTTGACCGACAATGTTTCGAGTCAAGTGTCGGCGGCTGACCAGACGATCGGTTCGCAAGACGCCAATCAGATTATGCAAGGTTCGGCGCGTATCCTTTCTGGGATGAGGGCGGCTGGCTTGGAAACCGGCTCCGGCGACTTGTCTAAGTTTTTGAACACGTCCGCCTTCTCGAACGCTTACGTCATGATGATGAGCGGGCTTCAAGGTAAAGCCAGGGTGAACGCGGAGTATGCTCTCATGGGTGGTAAACAGGAGATGGCGACCTTTGTTGAGGATGAGGGACTTTGGCCGCGTATTGCTCAGGAGATGGGCCGGTATGCTTCCCAGACGGAAACCGCCATGTCTGGGTCTACTGGGAATCAGTGGGCGAACGCCGCCTACCTGTCTTCTACGGGTTTAAGTTCCCTGGTCCAGTCGAATGCGCAAACAACCCAGAATTGGCTGCACGGGGAAGCTGAGGGTCGAAACATGAGTTTGAAGGTGACTCTTTCTCAAGGCTTGAAGGGTGAGGTTGTGGATTCCGGTGTGGTTGAGCGCGGCGAGTACGGGGATGGGTCGTCCTGGCTTCAAGTGAAAAACCCCGAACTTCGTAACCGTTGAAAGAAGACTGTGAATGAGTTTCAGTGTGTCGAATGCGTCTCTCAGCTACCGGTTTCCCATGCAACCCTCCCAATTCACCTACCAGCCTAAACCCCTCTACCAGGAAACACAAACATTGGCGGGCAGGAACATTCAACTGTTAGGCTACCAGGCGTCCGGGCATTTAGCTGGCTGGTCGCCGGTGGCTGACAGTGTGTCCGGTTTGTGGGGTGGGGAAAGCCTGTTTTTGCAAACCTGGGCGCGAATACTGGAAAACCAGCGGGACGGTAGCCCCTCACACCTGGAATGGTCAGAGCAAGGATTGTCCGTGGATTGTGCGGTGGGGGATATTCACCTCAATGAAAACGCGGGACTACAACTCTACCAGTGGGAGTTTGGCTGGCAG
>JAFNPO010000126.1 GCA_017386585.1 Aeriscardovia sp. | reverse complement strand
GGGACGAAGAGGCGCGGGGCTCAAGCATTTTTAGAAAATCTCAACTGAATCCCTTAGCGATTGCGCAAATACCTGCGCAACAAGTAGAATTGGCGTATGAGCAACACATTCTGTGACGCCTTTGCGGCACCTTTGGCATGAGCGAATACGTCGAAGGCATCGAGATCGACGTGCCCCGGCTGGGCGGCAAACGCGAGAACGCTGGCCGCAAGCCCAAGGTGTTCGAGGACCAGGTGCGCAAGGAACTGGAGGACGCGGGCGAGGTTGAGTACGCCGTCTCCCGGGCGCGCAAGGAGGCATGGACGGCCAAGACTGTCGAGCTGGACTACCGCATCAAGGAGGGCGAGTACGTGAAGCGCGAGGCTGTGCGCGAAGCCTGCGCCACCGCGTTCGCATCCATCGCCCAGACCCTGCGCTCAATCCCCGACCTGCTGGAGCGGCGCGAGGGCGTGGCACCGGAGACCTGCGAAACGGTGAGCAAGACGATTGACGACGCACTGAACACCTTGGCTGAAGAGTTCGAATTGTTCGGAGGCTGAGTGGCAGACGATTTCACCAAAGCGGTACAGGACGTTTTCTCCCCTCACGCAGCGTTCCGACCACCCAAGCGGGTTTCCGTCAGCCAAGGCGCGGCCGCCTCGCTGATCGTCAAGCAGACCGGCGGCACCACCGCCCCATGGTCGGCCACCGAAACACCCTACATGTGCGAGCCAATCGACACGCTGGCGAGCCGCCGGCACGAGGCCGTCGCCTTCGTCGGTCCAGCACGGTGCGGGAAAACCGAGGGGTTGATCACCGGCTGGATGGCGCACGCCGTGGTCAACGACCCTGGCGACATGGCTATCATCCACATGTCCCAAGAGAAGGCGCGCGAGTTCTCCAAGACCACCGTGGACCGCGCACTGCGCCACAGCCCGGACTTGGCTGCGCTCGTCTCGCGCAACGCCAACGCCGACAACACGTTCGACAAGAGCTTTCGCCACGGCATGTGGCTCAAGATCGGCTGGCCCACCGTCAGCAACCTGTCCGGCTCCACCTATCGCTACGTGGCCTTCACCGACTACGACCGTATGCCGGACGACGTGGGCGGCGAGGGCGCGCCGTTCCCGCTGGGGCTCAAGCGCACGCAGACCTTCCTGTCGCGCGGCATGTGCCTGGTTGAGTCCAGCCCCGGGCGCGACATCGAAGACCCGAACTGGAAACCGTCTACCCCGCACGAGGCCCCGCCGGTGCGCGGAGTGGTTGGCATCTACAACACCAGCGACCGGCGCCGGTGGTACTGGAAGTGCCACGACTGCCGCGAGTGGTTTGAAGCCGCGCCCGGTGTTGGTCTGTTCAACCTACCCCCGGACGACGAGTTGCTGGAGACGGTGCGCAGCGCCAACCTGGACAAGCTCGCCGAGCACTACGCCAAGATCGTGTGTCCCCACTGTGGGTCGCTGCACGGCGCCGACCAGAAGAAGGCTCTGAACGCCAACGGCCGGTGGCTGCGGGACGGCATGACACTGACCGTTGACGACGAACTGGTGGGCGAGGGCATGACATCTTCCATCGCCGGGTTCTGGCTGGGCGGCGTGGCGGCGGCGTTCCAACCGTGGCGCTCTATCCTAGTGCGCCACCTGCAGGGCCTGCGCCACTATGCCCTCAGCGGATCGGAAGAGGCCCTGAAGAACGCGATCAACGTGGACCAGGGCATGCCGTACATCTCGCGGCACCTGAAGGAGTCCCAATCAGGACGTGCCCGACCGCAGGACCGCGCTGAAAACGACCTGATCCGCTACCAGGTACCCGAGCAGACACGCATGCTCTCGGCCTCCGTGGACGTGCAGGGCGGGGTGAACGCGCGCTTCGTGGTGCAACTCCACGCCGTCGGCGTGCACATGGAGCAGTGGTTGGTGGATCGTTTCGAGATAAAACACTCGAAAAGGCCCGGAATGGGAAGCGAGTTTGCCCCTATCGACCCCGCCAGCTTTCCTGAAGATTGGGATGTGCTGACGGACAAGCTGCTCGACGCCACGTGGAAGACACCGGACCCCAACCGAGAGATCAAAATCCGCATGCTCACGGTGGACACCGGGGGCGAGGACGGCGTGACCCATAACGCCTACGCCTGGTATCGGCGCGTGCGCAAGGCCGGACATGCGCACCGCGTCACGCTCTACAAGGGTGCGTCCGAGCCCAAGGCACCGATCATCCGGGAGACCCTAGTGAGTGGCCGCAAAGGGACCAAGGGCGACATCCCTCTGCTGATCTGCAACCCGAACCTGCTGTCGGACATGGTGGCGGCGGGCCTGCGTCGGACCATGCCGGGGCCGGGTTTCTACCACTTCCCTCAGCCGAAACACCCCACACAGAACCCCGACGGCTGGCTGCCACAGGCGTTTTTTGACGAGCTGGAGGCCGAGGTGCGCGGCAAGAACGGCACCTGGCAGAAGGTCCGCAAGCGCAACGAGAGCTTTGACCTTTGCCGGATGATGATGGCGGGTATGCTGCGCATGCAGCTCGACAAGATCAAGGACTGGAACGTCGTGCAGCCATGGCTGGCGCCGCTCGACCGCAACAGCGAGATCGTGGCGCGCGAAGATCGCCGAGCAGCGCAGGAAAACAGCGTTATCGCCTTACCACCTGCAGAAGAAGTGCGCGTACTCCGGCCTGTGCGCAGGCCACGGCGAAGTGCGGTGGCGCAGTATTGAAATCGCTTGACGACTTCTTGCGCGTTTGCTAAATTACACACATCGCAACAACGTCAGTCCGACGATCTTTTTGAAAGGCAAATATGCAACCGTCCGAGCCCCGTTCTTTGTCCCTCAAGGCAGCCGCTTTTGCTGCTCTTGGTGCAGCATCTGAAAAGGTGACCCAGAGCATGGAGGCGTACCGCGTCAAGGCCAGTGGCCCAAACACGGCCTGCCAACTGCTGCAGCACCTCGGCGTAGCCAACGTGGGCCTGCCAGGTTACGGCAAGATGCGCTCGGCCAGCCACACCAAACGCGGCCCAGGTCGTCGTTTCACCATTGGCGACGGCACACGCACGTCCCAGCAGCGTCAGGCAGGCGCCTACGGACGCGGCTTGATGAACTGGGTTGCGAGCACTCAAGCTGCGCGCTCAGCAAATCGCAAAAATGCCAAAATGGCACGGGCCTGCGCTTAAAAACCCTTGACCTTTATTTCGCAAACGCGATAATACGAACCAGGCCAGCGCAACCAGTGGCCGGAGTTTAAAAGTCGAAAGGCTCTCAAACCAACTGGAAGATTTCGGTGACGAAGAGGCTGGGTTACACCCAGTAACGGTCCTCCGGTCGGACCCTAAGCCGGCGCGCTCTCAAACGCGAAAGGGGAAGGGGCTGATCCACCTACGGATTCTTGGAGCCTGCGCGAGCAGGGCCTTCAAGCGAGAGACTGATAAGAAGGTGCCACTGCCATTCTCACGCAAGGCAGCGTAGCACCGTAAATCGGCCTCTCACTTGAAGGTCGCACAGTGAAAAAGTGAGAACAAAGGCACTCTCGCACCACGTGGTGCTGTAGTAAAAGCTCCCTTAACAACGGGGTGATGTCCGCGCCATCCAACACTCCCTGCGACCCGAACTTGGAGCCTGCGCGAGCAGGGCCTTCAAGTGTGACACCTGGCCGGAAAGGGCCACCCGCAAGGGACAACCTCCGGTAGTACCCCGGAGTTGATGTTCAGGCGTCACACTTGAAGGTGGCCCAGCGGCCGAGGGTTAGCGCCTCGCCAAACTGACTTTCATGCGAAAACCTTGTGATCGTGGTGCGTAAACACTGCTTCATGTGAGCTGGGTCATTCTTCAACATCTCTCCCGCGCAGCGCGCCGTTTCGACGGCGGCAAAGGGATGATCGCCGGAAGCATGCGAGTACGCGATCCTGTCACGGCAGTAGCAGCACCGAACGTACTGGTGCGGTAGGCCCCGTGAGGTAATTACGTGACATCCCGGAGAGACGGGAACTAGCAAGCCTGCAGTTTGGCCTCTGGGCGATCCTGGGGGAGCGCACCAGACTGCAGACTCGATGGTGCTAAATGCCCGCGAGGTGGTTCTCGCAGTGTGGCGCCCAGTGGCCGGGGTTCAGCGCGGGTCTGACCAACCAAACACGGCCACCATCGACTTGTCTCAGCAGCAGACGCCGCCATCAGCGTCTCCTTTTAAAAGACTTTCCGTAAAAAGAAAGTCTTTCTTTTTTCCGAAATCGTGCCGCAGGCCGTTTTCGCGCCACCTCGCCGATGATGCCGATCATTTCGCATATCGGATCAACCATGGCCGTCACCCAGGCAGACATCGACAATCTAAACGCGGCCATTGCGGCTGGCGTTCGATCCGTCACCCTCGGCGGGCAGACGGTCATTTACGGAACGCCGGAGTCGCTGATCCAGGCCCGGGACGACATGAAGAAGGAACTGGCCGCACAAAGCCCGCAGCGCCCCCGCCAGTCCTATGCGTTCTACGCAGGTCGAGGGTACGACTGATGGCTCGGTACAGCGCAAACGGCAAGTTGATCGGCCGACCACCCAAGAACCCCCAGCCTGAGCAGACTCCGGTCGCCCAGGCCGCACGCACGTTCACCAACCGCTACGACGCCGCAGGGCAGGGCCGCCGCCTCGCTGGCTGGACACCACCCTCCAGCGGCCCCAACACGGCCATGGCTGGCCTGCAGACGATCCGCAACCGCTCGCACGACGCGGTGCGCAACGACTGGAGCGCCAAGAGCGTCACCCAGAAGTGGGCCACCAACCTCGTCGGCATCGCCATCACGCCGCGCTTCAAGCGCATCACCAGCAAGACACGCAAGCAGGAACTGACGGACCTGTGGAACGACTTCGTGAAGAAGGCAGACGCCGACTGCGTGCTCGACGGCTACGGCCAGCAGACCCTGGCCGTGAAGTCGTGGCTGGCCGCCGGTGAGGTGTTCGCCCGCCGTCGTGCCCGGTTCCTTGACGAAGACGGCCTCGCGGTGCCCATGCAGGTGCAACTGCTGGAGGCCGACATGGTGCCGCTCATGGACGCGGACCAGTGGAAGGGCCTGCCTGTCGGCCACGTCATCCGCTCCGGCATCGAGTTGAACAAGCGCGGCAAGCGCGTGGCGTACTGGGTTTACAAACAGCACCCGGGCGACAAGGGGTTCATGGGCGTGATGGACCCCGACGCGCTGGTGCGCGTGGCGGCATCAGACATGATCCACATGTTCGAGCCCGACCGTCCCGGTGCCCTGCGCGGCGTGCCCACCATGGCCTCGGTGCTGGTCAAGCAGCGCAACGCCGTGGACTACGAGGACGCGACGCTGGAGCGCCAGAAGCTGGCGAACCTGTTCGTCGCCACGATCTCGCGCACGCTGCCCCCACTGGACCCGAACGACCCGAACAACGGCGCGCTAACAGGCACGCCGTACGAGACCGACGGTGTGAGCCCCGAGCCGCTGGTCCCGCTGCGGCCCGGCCTAGTGCAAGAGCTGGAGGACGGCCAGAAGATGGAGTGGTCCAACCCTCCCGAGGCCGGCACCAACTACAGCGACTACATGCGCACGACCCATCTGGGCACGGCGGCGGGCGCTGGCCTGCCGTACGAGCTGATGGCGGGCGACATCCGCGAGGTCAGCGACCGCACGCTGCGCGTCGTGATCAACGACTTCCGCCGCTTTGCCGAGCAGCGCCAGTGGCAGATCGTGATCCCGATGTTCTGCCAGCGCGTGATCGAGTGGTTCGCTGACGCAGCGCTGCTGGCCGGGGAGATCACACTGGCCGAGTACGACGACGTGATTCGCGTAGAGCACGCACCCCACGGCTGGGCCTACATCCACCCCGTGCAGGACGTGCAGGGCAAGGCAGCGGAAGTCACGAACGGTTTCCGCAGCCGCTCCAGTGTCATCGGCGAGCGCGGTGACGACGCCGACACGGTGGACGAAGAGCGCAAGGTCGACATGGACCGCGAGAAGGAGATGGGTCTGTGGGTGGACCCAATGGGTGTCCCTGCTGCACCGGGCGAGGATGACCCGGAAGAGGACGGCATTGACGACGACGAATACAGCGCGCCGCCCAACCCCACGCAGGCCCAGCAGCGGGAGATGCACCTGGCGCTGCTCAAGCGCACCGAGGCTGAGACCGACGCGCTGCGCGCACGCGCGGCTGCCGCCAAGGCGCCGCCACCTGCGCCAGTGCCACCTCCGGTAGACCCAACGGCCGAGCAGACCCTGGCGCTACAGAACCGAATTCTCGACCTGCTCGGCGAGGGGGCCGAAGGTGGACAGCAATGATCGCGGCATCCTCACCCTGCTCGCCAAGGCAGTCCGTGACCTGCGCGCTCAGGTCAGCAATCTCGCCCGGCAGCCCGGCCCTCCCGGCAAAGACGGTGTACCCGGCAAGAATGGGCTGGACGGCAAGGACGGTATTGGCCTGCGTGGCGACCCTGGCCCTCGCGGCAGGGACGGTCCCCCAGGAAAGCCTGGCCGAGATGGGGCTCCCGGTAAAGACGGCGAGCGCGGGCCGATGGGCCCTATGCCCAAGCACGAATGGCAAGGCACCAAACTCCGGTTCCAACAAACTGAAGGTCGGTGGGGCAAGTGGGTTGACCTGCAAGGCAAGCCCGGCAAGGCTGGAACCGGCGGTGGCGTGTACGTCAACGCATCCACAGGTGGTGGCTCCGTCAACCCCGGCGACTTCCCCCTTGCCGACACCATCGTGCCCGACGACGAGATGGTCATCGTTCGGGGCGGGGTTCTGATGCGCGTGCGCGTGGTTCTACAGGCAGGTGAAGTGCCGACCAACGCGGTCACAGTCAACGGCGAAGCCGTCACGGTCAACGGTCAATATGTGGTGGTAACAAGCTGATGGAACACGAACTCATACCCGCTGGGGAAATTCACGCACCCCACAATTGGGTCGTCGCGGACGAGGCCGAGCGCCTGGCGCTGGCGCCGACCGAAACGGACGTGCGCAAGTATCTCTACCAGGAGAGCGACAAGACCGAGTGGGTACTGACCGGGCTCGCCCCGGTTGAATGGGCGCAGCACATCGGCCCCACTGGGCCAGCAGGTCCGACAGGCGCAACAGGCGCAACAGGCGCAACAGGCGCAACAGGCGCAACAGGCGCAACAGGCGCAACAGGCGCAACAGGCGCAACAGGCGCAACAGGCGCAACAGGCGCAACAGGCGCAACAGG
>JAFNPO010000125.1 GCA_017386585.1 Aeriscardovia sp. | reverse complement strand
TTTTCTCTGCTTGTCAGGGTTCTCACGCTAAATCATCGTCACTCGGATTTTAGCGTTAGAATCAGAGTGATTATCATCCAATCATCAAAGGAGCAGAAGATGAAAACCGAGAAATCTCTCACGCTAAATGCGTATTGCGTTATATTTAGCGTTAACATCGAATAGGCCGCCGCGAATAAAACTAACGCTAAAACCGATATTTCAACATTTAGCGTGAACTCGGCGAGAAAGCCGGAAGGGGTAGGGGTCCGGGGACAGGGGAAGGTGGCTTTCTCCCACGCTCTTTGGCTCCCCCTTCCCCGGAAGAGAGCATATCGCCTTCTATGGCCGGCGTTTGTTGATGCCGGCTAGTCTGTTAATGCCGATTATTGAATGTTCACCGAATCCCTGTTTGCCGGAACAGACCCTGCAACCGAAGCTGCAGGGTCTGTTTTGTGAAATATGCGTGTAAAAAAGTAGTGGGATAAGAGTAGTGGGTCAAGCGTAGTGCGTCAGTTGAGGTCCACCTTCGGCAGGGTGACGGTGGCTTTGAAGAGGTCGCCGTCGATGTCGAGGGAGAGGGAGCCGCCCATGAGGGAGACGAGGTCTTTGGCGATGGACAGGCCGAGGCCGTGACCTTCGGTCTCGCCGCGGGAGCGGTCGCCCCGGACGAAGCGCTGCATCAGCTCTTCGGCGGAGATGTTCAGCGGTTCCGCGGACGTGTTCTTGAGCTCAAAGATTGTTGTAGTTGAACTCTTGGCCGAGCCGTCAATGCCGGTGGCCGAGCCGTCAGTGCCGTTGCCGGTGGCAGCCGGGCCGTCTGCCACGGACGCGTAGATGCGGGTGTTCGGCGCGGAATACTTCAGCGCGTTGGACAGCAGGTTCGAGAGGACCCGGTAGGTCTGCTGCCCGTCCGCGTAGACGATGTGCTCGCCGGTGACGGGCTGGCCGTCGGCGCCGGTGAATACGATCTCATTGCCGTTCTTCTCCATTTCCGGCGCGAACTCGGCGATGGCCTGGGCCGCGAGCTCTGTGAGGTTCAGCGGAGTACAGTGGAGTGGCACGTTGCCGGCGGAAGCTTTGGAGGCTTCCAGCAGGTCTTCGATGAGGTGCTTCAGCTTCTCGGACTGGTCGTGGATGACGCCGACATACTGCACGGACTCCTCGTCCCCGAGTTCGCCGGCCTCAGCCTTGCGGTCCAGCAGACCGGAGTAGTTGATGAGCGACGTCAGCGGCGTCTTCAGGTCGTGGGTCACGTTCGTGATGAGCTCCGTCCGGGTCCGCTCTTCCTGAACGGCCTTTTCGACGGCTTTGTCCATGGTCTCCCGGGTGACGGTGAGGTTCCCGGCGAGGGTCCGGAGGGAGGCGGGCAGGCCGCTCCCGTCGACCGTGACATCGGTGTCGGTGCCGGAGGCGGCGATGATCTCATCGAGCCCCCGGAGGTACTTGACCAGCCGGGCCAGGACATAGAGGTTGAAGGCGACGAGCAGGACGAGGAACAGGATGGCTGTCCCAACGGGGCCCCGCATGTGCACCATCAGGTTGATGAGCAGGGTGTTGAGGAACAGGTAGCCGATGACCCAGAGCACCGCGCGTTTCGGCAGCTGCTTTGGCACATATTTGGCGTTGGCCGCCGCCTCTTTCCAGTTGTTGGCGATGTACGTCCCGTTGCGCCCGAGCCAGCCGAAGAACCGGCCGATGAGCGTGTGTTTCCAGTAGCCGCGTCCGGACTTCACGGTCCGGCAGACGGAGGCGAGCCATTCGGCGAGGAGCAGAAAGCAACCCGCGGTCGTCAGGACGCCCCCCAGCGGGAGCCAGGGCCAAACGCTCAGCGAGTCGGCCGATTCAGTCATCGCAGCGAGGGGAAGGCCCAGACAGAGGCCGAACAGGATGGCGAAGAGCAGGAAGTGTACATCGCCGGGGAGCTTGTCGATAGCGGCCGTCACCAGACGGGAGCCGTCTTTGGCGTACCGGACCGGTTCCGGAGACCCGTCAGCCGCGACGGGGTCGTCGTTTCGGTGTCCCACGAGGTGCAGGAACCAGATCAGGAGTGCGAGGCCTGCCAGGTAC
>JAFNPO010000124.1 GCA_017386585.1 Aeriscardovia sp. | reverse complement strand
TCGGCTCCGTCCCGGTCCGCACGCGGCAGAGCACGCCCGTACTGGTATTTGGTTTGGACGAGGAACTTCTGCAGGACGCTCCGGTTTTGCGCTTGCGTGAAGCTCAATCCGTTAGGCAAACGGAATTGGGCTTCCATCATGCGCGGGTTTTTGGGCAGGCGGCGCATGCTCACGACGTCGGGCACGCTCCCGTCGTGGCCTGTCAGCCCAGATTTCCCCCACGCGTCGGCCCACATGACGCGGAGCATGTCTTTCTGGCGGGCGGGTTTCGCCCAGTGTTTCAGGTCCGCGCTCCCGTCGTATTGTTCGCGCATCGCCCAGAGAACGGCAGTGTTCGTGTCGGTGTGCTGCCAATAGGTGTGGGCAGCTCCGAGCATGGCTTTGATGTTGTCGGCGTGTTTGCGCAGTTCGAGGCTGGTCGCCCCGCCTCCCAGGGTGACGGAGGCTGTCCAGATCGCGGCTTGGTTGCGACCTTCCTGGACGGGCAGGCTGACAGAAGCGGGGGTTTTCACGTTCCGGGCGATGGCATGCCAGATGAGGCTTTGCGCGTACAGGCGTTCGCCCATCCGGCCGCCGGACAGCCGGTCGAGGCGGTCGGGCGCGCCGGGCGTGACGGTGATGATGCTGACGGCGCCGGGAGTGGCGGCGAATCCTGTCCATGGGTTGCGGGGGTTGAGGGCGCGAATGTCGAGGCGCGCGTAGTCGGTGGGCGTGCCGGCCGTATCAAGCTGGGCGTTCATGCGTGTGAGCTGTCCGCCTTCGGCCAGGGGAAAGGTTTTCATGGTCCCGTAGTCGAGGGCGGGGGGTTGGAGGCGGACGCCGAGTTTCTCCCAGTCGAGGAGGAAGCGATGCCAGGCGCGGGATTGGCTGATGTAGGTTTGGAAGCCGCGCCCCTGGGTGTCCGCGTGTTTGCGTCCGGTTTCGCTCAAGGGCGTGTCGGGGTTGGCGGCCAGGTGGAAGTTGTGGCGGATGTCGTCGATGATGGGGATGCCCAGGAGTCGGCCGGGACTGGCGACGGGGTCGGCGAGCCAGTCCACGCCCATGCGTTCGGGGTCGGGGCCGCCGTCGGACGGATAGTCGAACGTCAGAAGCCAGGCGGGTTTCTTCGGGTCGGCGCTCACGTTATGGGCGGTGACCAGGGGCGGGATCAGATGGTTGGCTTGCGCGCAGCGCGCATAGGCGATCTGGAAGACAACACTCGCCTCCTGGTCGCTGAGCGTCGGATCGTCGACGTGGGGGAGGGCCGTGGGGTCGTGGGCAAGGGCCAGGCGTATCCAATTGGGGTCGATATGGTTGTTGCGCCGGGCGGGCAGGATCCAGCAGAAGGGGAGACGGTGGCGGGCGGTTTGCGCGCTCAGGGCGCTGCTGCCGGTTTTCCAAGCGCTGGCGGCCGTGTAGGGCATGCGGACCCGCAGGAGCGTGAGCGGGTTGCCTGGGTTTCCGACGTGCCGGACCGTGCTCACATACGTGTTGTGCCAGGTTTTATGCAGCGGGTTGTCCGGGTCGTCGAACCACCGGTCGAGGCGTTTCTGCCAGACGACCGTGTCCCTCCAATCGGCGAGCTGCCGGCCGCGGTCGGCGAGC
>JAFNPO010000123.1 GCA_017386585.1 Aeriscardovia sp. | reverse complement strand
GCCTCGATACCGAGTTCCGATAGTTCGTTTTTAAGAGCTTCTGTTACAGCTGGTAAAAATCCAGAGTTAACTGTTGCGATTCGCAAGTTAATAGAATCATCGCCCTTTTTTTTTGCCTAAAACAGTATGAAGTCGCCGTGATGGTACTGTGGAAACCGTCTCGGTGCTCCCAGCGTCCTGGGATATGCGTGTCCGAAAGGGATGAGATGGAGCAGACGAAACCCGTCATCGACAAGGGAAAGTCCGCTGGGAACGCTGTTCGCCGATTCGTGCACCGGTTCGCTTTCTCCGACCGATTGTCAGGCGTGGTCATGCTGCTATTCGCTGTCGTCGGCTTGATCTTGGCCAACATCCCCGCGACATCCGGTTTCGTTGTGCAGGCAGGGCAGTTTCGCTTAGGAATCCCCGTCGTGGGCCTATCAATGAGCGTGCGCGACTGGTGCCAGAACGGACTGCTGACCATCTTCTTCCTCGTTGTGGGTCTGGAGCTCAAGCAGGAGCTAACAACCGGATCGTTATCGGAGCCAAAGAAGGCCATGGTTCCGATGCTCGCGGCCGTCGGTGGCATGCTGGCCCCATGCTGCGTGTATCTCGCGGTGCTGCTGGTAGCGAAATTGTCGGGTTCGATGACGTCCTACGGACTGGCTGTCCACGAGGTCTTCCATGGCTGGGCTGTGCCCACGGCGACCGATATTGCTTTCTCGCTGGCGGTTTTTGCTCTGTTTTCCAAAGGTCTGCCCTCGGGCATCCGGTCGTTCCTGTTGACACTAGCGACGGTCGACGACTTTCTCGGTATCCTGCTTATCGCCATCTTGTTCACCTCATTCAACCAGTGGTATTGGTTCGCGGGTATCCTGCTGGCGGGCATGGCTTGGTATTTCCTGGTGCGCGCACCAAAAGTTCCGCGGTGGCTAGCGGGCACGCTGATAGTGGTCCTGTGGTACCTCACAGAACGTTCCGGAGTGCATCCGACGCTGGCAGGCGCGCTGGTAGGGTTGCTTGCCCCCGCGAAACCGGTGCATGGGGAGGAGATTTCCCGTGCGCAGCGTTGGCATGATGGCTTGACGCCGCTGAGCGTGCTGGTGGCTCTGCCGTTCTTTGCGTTCTTCGCCACGGCTGTTGATTTCAAGGGCTATCCCGATGACGTACTCACCAGTCCTGTCGTTATCGGCATTGTCGTCGGGTTGGTCGTCGGTAAGCCTCTGGGCGTCCTGCTCACATCCTGGCTGTGTGTCCACGTGGGACATCTCAAACTGGCAGACGGCCTGAAAGTCCGCACTTTAGTGGGAATGGCGTGCTCCTGCGGCATCGGGTTCACGGTATCATTCCTCATGGCCGCGCTAGCGTTCACTTCCCCACGGTTAGTGGGCGAGGCGCGTCTAGCAGTGCTCCTGGGGTCGGTGGCGTCGGCATTCATGGCCGGTATCGTACTGCGGTTACAGTCGCGCAACCTACACCACTGGTAAGGAGACAAGCGGCCAAATATGCGCTTACTTTCGGCAAGCGAGCGCAACGCCACCGCCGATGGGAAGCAGCACGCTGTCAAAATCGTCAGAATCTTGCAGTACTGCCAGAGCATCACGCAGAGTTACAGTCTTCTCGGTGCGGTCGGCGGGATTTGGCAGGCCGCCCTTAGGGCTGGACTGGTTGAAAGCGTCGACGAGGAACAGCAAGCCGCCGGAGTGTAGCAGACGGTCGGCGGAGGCCATGGCGGCGCTATAGTTGGATGCGTCACCGTCGACCAGCAGAACGTCGTAGTCGTGCGCGTTGAGCTTCGTCAGGTAAGTCCGTGCGTCAGTGTGGACGGAGCGGATTCGGGCTTGAGGTTTCCGCTGTCCCGCCAACAGTGCCTGGCGGGCCAGCTGGGCGCCAGCGGCGCTGGTGTCAACGATGGTGAGCATTCCCGTGGGGTCCAGGCAGCTTCGTAGACATTGCGCTTCGATGAGAGACGTGCTGGACAGGAGCACAGCGGATCGGGCGCGCACGAGCCGCGTTTGGAAGGCCACGAACCGCAGAAGCGTGTCCGATGGAATCGGAATCGACATCCGTACGCAGGTAGCCTTTAGCTGAGGGTAGCGCTCGTCGGTAGCGCCGCGGTTGCGGTCTTCCGCGAATCCGACGGCGCGTCCTGCCGTCTCGTACTCGGCGATGTTCATGTCTCCACTTTATTTCGGCGCTGGATTTTTTATCGGCAAACCGAACCTATCAGCTGAACCGGGTGGGAATACGGATGTCAACAGTTTTCGGCAGGATTGCCGCCTTATTCCCGAAGCTGACACGATTGCATCCCACGAGGAACGGCGAGTTGATGGGATCAGGAACCGTGAAACGGGTTTGCAGAACCTGGCCCATTTGGGTTGTTCAAGTGCCCAATCGGTATCGCGCTTAACTGTGGGACTCATCGTCGGCACGCCCGAATGCTGCTTTCAGTTCGCCGTGCCGCCAAAAACTTTCCACGACTGTTTCAGGCTCGCGTGGATGTTGTGTCGTCTGCGATAGGGTAAGGGCATGACGAATACAGAAAACTATTATGTTCCCGGTCTCCATGTCGAGGACCATGACATCACTGTGCCGCTGGATTGGCGTGGCATTGACCCGTATAACGCGAAAGCCGTTGAGGAGAGGTGCGACCAGGCCTGTCTGACGCTGTTCTACCGTGTTGTGTGCGATCCAACAAAGGTGCACGAGGACTTGCCGTTGCTTATCTTCTTGCAGGGAGGTCCCGGTGGCAAAAGTCCACGTCCGCTGAACCCAACGTCCGATGGATGGATTGCTGAAGCCATCAAGCATTTTCGCGTGGTGCTGCCGGACCAGCGTGGCACTGGCCGATCAAGCCAGATATCTGGTGCCGTTATCTCTCGCATCGGCGACGCCCGACGGCAGTGTGACTACCTCAAGCATTTCCTCGCTGATTCCATCATCCGTGATTTCGAATATCTGCGTCTGACGGCGTTCGCTGGACGCCCATGGGTGAGTGAAGGCCAGAGTTACGGCGGATTCCTGACGCTGACGTACCTATCTTTCTTCCCGGAGGCACTACTCGCCAGCTTCACTACTGGTGGCATCCCGGCTGTCCCCGCCAACGACGACGAGCTGTACCGCCATACATATGACAAGTGCGAAATGAAAAACCGAGCCTACTTCGAGCGCTACCCACAGGACCGCGCGCTGTTGGACGACATCGCCGATCGCCTGTCCGTCGGCGATGTGAAGTTGCCTAACGGTGACCCGTTTTCCGTTGAGCGTCTGCAGTCCTTGGGCCAGAGCTTCGGCATGAAACCTAGTTTTGAGAAGGTCCACTGGATGCTCGACGGCGCCTTCGACGGTGACGGCAATATTTCCGACGGTTTCACCAACGAGGTGTTCGCAGCGACTACCGCCTACGGCGATGAACTCTACTGGACGCTGCAGGAGGGCATCTACATGGACGGTGGCGACTCCGGCAGCTGCGCCGCGCCAAACTGGGCCGCGCAGCGCGAGCTGGAAGCTCGTCCTCAATTCTCCGCCCATGCGCGTCCGTTGCTGTTCACCGGCGAGATGAACTACCCGTGGCGCTTCGTCGAGGATTCCGCACTTCGGCCGTTCCGAGACGCCGAGGACGTGTTCATGGCGTCGACTGACTGGGGCAAGATTTATGATCTCGAGCAGTTAGAGCACAACAGAGTGCCACTAACCTCGGCTGTGTACTACAACGACATGTACGTCCCGCGTGAACTGTCGATGCGCACGCTGAGCCACATCCCGAACTCTCATCCGTGGGTCACCACTGATTTCGAGCACGATGGCGTGCACGGCGACTATGTATTCCGGCACCTGTTCGAGCTAGCCACGGCGCGGGGCGACCTAGAGTTTCTGAGCCGCTAACGGAAAACAAGAGCCGGATCGTCCGCTTGTTTGCCGCTGTTGCTCGTTTCGCGCCGCTTAAACAGCGAGTAGGTCTCCCAGCATACGATAGTTTCGCTATTTATCCCGGCAATGCGGTATGCGCCTTCTACCAAACTGTTTGGCGATGAGGTCGGATGGAATGGTGTCGCCGCACTGTTTTGGCGTGGCACTGCTCTGCGCTGTCCCGCAACGAGCATGGGGTGAGTATCATCTCGGCAACTATTCGCGAGCCATTCGGACCAGGCAGCCTAATTGTCGGCCCAAGCGACACGCAGAGCATCCAAGGGGGGAACATCATTGCGAGAGTTTCCGCGACGATCCCCACGAAGAGTGGGCGGTTACGTCCAAAACCAGGTTGACGGCTCTGCCGCTGGCCGCGGTGTCTGCGGCTGCGGACGGCGACGGCTATGCCGGTGAACGGCTTACTTATTGGTTCGCGGCAGGACTAGAGGAAGGTTCGACGGACTGGGCCGGTGCTGTCGATACACTGAGAATCATGGCTTTGACTATTGGAATTGTCGGATTGCCGAACGTTGGCAAGTCCACGCTTTTTAACGCTTTGACTCGCAACAACGTGTTAGCAGAAAACTACCCGTTCGCGACTATCGAACCCAACACCGGCGTCGTGCCCATTCCAGACCCGCGCCTGGCCGCGCTTGCGCCGATTGTTCACACGGATAAGCTCGTCCCTGCGACCGTCACCTTCGTTGATATTGCCGGCATCGTTAAAGGCGCGTCGGAAGGCGAAGGCCTGGGCAATCAGTTCCTCGCCAACATACGTGAGGCTGACGCCATCTGCGAGGTTGTTCGCGCCTTCGATGACGACGACATCGTCCACGTGAACGGCAAGATCGATCCGGCTAACGACATCGACACTATCAACACGGAGTTAATGCTCGCCGACTTGCAGACCATCGAGAAGGCTCTGCCGAAAATGGAGAAAGACCTGCGTGGCAAAAAAATTGAGAAGAGTCATTACGACGCGACGTTGAAGGCCAAAGAAATCCTCGGTGCTGGCGAGACCATCGACCATGCAGCTAAGGCTGGTAAGATTAACCCGGTAGACATCTACGACCTCCACCTGATGACCGCTAAACCGTTCATCTACGTGTTCAACGTCGATGACTCCGAACTGGCGGACAAGGACCTCCAGAAGAAACTCGCTGGCTCTGTTGCCCCAGCACAGGCTATCTTCCTCAACGCCCAGTTCGAGGCTGACCTTACCGAACTCGACGAGGTGGACGCCAAGGAGATGCTGGAGGAGTCCGGTCAGAGCGAGTCCGGCCTCGATCAGCTCGCCCGTGTTGGTTTCGACACTTTGGGCCTTCAGACGTTCCTCACTGCCGGCCAGAAGGAAGTCCGCGCGTGGACCATCCATAAAGGCTGGACCGCTCCGCAGGCCGCCGGTGTTATTCATTCCGACTTCGAGAAGGGCTTCATCAAAGCGGAAATTGTCTCTTACGACGATCTCATCGCGGCCGGGTCCTACGAGAAGGTGCGCGAAGAAGGAAAAATGCGCATAGAGGGCAAAGACTACGTCATGCAGGATGGCGACATCGCCGAGTTCCGTTTCAATATCAGCAAGTGAGGTCCCAGCGTCAATGACTTCGAAATATTGGTTGATTGTTGGATTAGGAAATCCGGGAAAACAGTACGAAGGGACTCGGCACAACATGGGTTTCCTGTGCCTGGACGAGCTAGCGAGCCGATGGTCCGTCAGCTTCCATGATCATAAAGGCCTGACGCTGCTGGGAAGTGGCGTGATGCGCCTCGACTCACGCATGGAGAAGGCATTCTTTATCAAACCGTTAACCTTCATGAACAACTCCGGCGAGGCCGTAGCGTCCATCTGCGAGTACTACGGCATCGACCCGGTCCATGTCATCGTGTGCCATGACGACATGGACCTTGAGTTTGGGCGCATCAAGGTTAAAGCCGGCGGATCAACCGGGGGCCATAACGGCATCCGTTCAATTGACGCTTCGTTAGGAACCAATAAGTACACCCGCGTGCGCATCGGCACCGGACATCCTCAGCGCGGCGAACATGCGCACCAGAACACCATCGATTGGGTTCTGGGAGAATTCCCGCTGGCCCAGCGCAAAGAGCTGCCAACGGTCCTCACTGGAGCGGCCGGCGCCACCGAATCCATCGTGTTTCGTGGTCTAGAAGCCACTCAGGGAAAGTACAATGCCCGGTGATGGCGCAAAGTGTGAAACGAGGCAACGTCCCTCATAGCGGTAAACACAACGAGAAACGGCCGGCCTGGGCGGAAACGTTGTCGCCATTCCTGGACGACGTTGCGTGCGACGCCGGTATCGCTGAACTGCTGGAGCGCGCCGAAGGGTCAGAGTATGGGCGCCTAACGGTCTCCGCTGTGGAAGGCATCCGACCGGCGCTGGCCGCGGCCGTGGCGCAACGTCGGCCCGTAGTCATTGTCACGGCGTCATCTCGGGAAGCGGAATCCGTTGCTGATGACATCCGCTCCTGGTGGCCGAGAGAACTGTCCCACGTGGCGATACTTCCGGCATGGGAGACTCTGCCGCACGAACGGCTCTCGCCGCGCGCCGACACCGTGGCCCAGCGCATGGCTGTGTTTCGTCGTCTAAAGCATCCGCAGGACAATGACACCGCTTTCGGCACCATCGACGTACTGGTCATGCCAGTGCGCTCGCTGCTGCAACCCGTCGCGCACGGCTTGGGCGACATCGCGCCGCTGATCTTCACGACCGGTGAACCCATGGACCTTGAAGAGGCTGTTCGCCAACTGAACCGTAATGCTTACCAGCGTGTCGACCTGGTCATGGATCGCGGCCAGTACGCCGTTCGCGGCGGTTTGGTGGATGTCTTTGCGCCGACGGCGCCGCATCCGGTGCGTATCGAGTTCTTCGGAGACGAGATTGATGAAATCTCCGAGTTTCATGCTTCCGACCAGCGTACCTACGGCGAGCCATTGTCGTCGGTCTGGGCGACGGCTTGCCGTGAGATTCCATTGGACGACGCGGTGCGGGCGCGAGCAAAATCGCTCATTGGTCGCATCGCCAACGCTGACGAGATGTTCGAATCCATTTCCCAAGGTATCCCCGTCGAAGGCATGGAATCCCTGATGCCAGTGCTCGTTGACAACTTGGACAAGGTGCCGAACCTACTGCCACGTAACGCTATCATACTGTTGGCAGACCCGGGGAAGCTGCGTCGCTCTGCTGAGGACCTATCGAAAACGGCCGATGAGTTTCTCTCCGCTAGCTGGCACGTGGCAGCTAGCGGCAAAGGCCAAGGCGCGCCGCTGGACTTCGGCCGCGCAAACTTCCTAGACCTGGGGTCTTGTCTGGACGCCCTGACGAACGGCCATCATCCGGTTTGGTCCCTGACGGACTTCAGCGTCGACGCCAACAAGGACGACGAGCTGCGCATCGACGCTGACATTCCGCCGGAGTGTCACGGCGATGGAGACAAAGCCGTCGCCGCGGTTGGCGCCCTCGTGAGCGAAGGTCTGCGTGTGGTAGTCACCGCTGCTGGCAAGGGCACCGTGTCCCGCCTGCAGCGGGCGATTGGCGCTAGCGTGCCCTCGGGTGTGATCTACAAGCAGTCCAAGGCTACTCATGGTTTCATCGACCGTCAGGCCGGTCTGGCGGTGGTCACGGAGTTTGACCTCGTTGGTCACACGTCCGCTGCAGGTACTGTTAGAACGGCTCACCGCCGCCGCCACGCTATCGACCTTCTAGACCTCAAGCCAGGGGACTACGTCGTCCACGAGCAGCACGGCATTGGTCGTTTTGTTAAACTCGAGCAACGGCCGGTGGGCAAGGCTGCGCACGGGATGCCTGGATCCGCAGACGCGCCGCAGCGCGAATACTTGGTTATCGAGTACGCGTCCAGTCGCAAGGGCGCGCCGGCCGACAAACTCTACATTCCGACCGACCAGATGGACCAGGTCAGCAAATACCTCGGTGCCGACCAGCCCAAGCTCAACAAGCTCGGGGGTTCCGACTGGGCCACGACCAAAGCCAAGGCCAAGAAGCATGTCACCGAGATTGCGCAAGCCCTCGTCAAGCTCTACTCAGCGCGTCGGCACGCTAGTGGTTTCGCCTTCAGCCCCGACACCCCCTGGCAGCGCGAGCTAGAGGACGCCTTCCCCTACCAGGAGACACCGGACCAACTGCGTACCATCGACGAAATTAAAGCCGACATGGAAAAGCCTGTTCCCATGGACCGTCTCCTATCAGGCGACGTTGGCTTCGGCAAGACGGAAATTGCCGTACGCGCTGCCTTCAAGGCTGTCCAGGACGGCAAGCAAGTGGCCATCCTTGCGCCCACAACCCTGCTTGTCCAACAACACGTCGATACCTTCACACAGCGCTACGAAGGGTTCCCCATCACTGTTAAAGCTCTCTCACGCTTCCAGAACGCCAAGGAAACCAAAGAAACGCTGGAAGGCCTGGCCAGCGGCGCCGTCGACGTCATTATCGGCACCCACAAACTGCTCAATCCGAAGATCAAATTCAAGGACCTTGGCCTCGTTATTATCGACGAAGAGCAGCGTTTCGGCGTGGAACACAAAGAAACCCTCAAGGCGCTACGCACCAACGTCGACGTGCTGAGCATGTCCGCCACTCCAATTCCTCGTACCCTAGAGATGGCCGTCACGGGCATCCGCCAGATGTCCACCCTCGCCACGCCACCCGAAGACCGCCTACCCGTGCTAACCTACGTCGGTGCCTACGAGGACGCACTGGTAGGTGCCGCAATCCGGCGCGAAATCCTGCGAGGCGGCCAAGTCTTTTACGTCCACAACTGCGTCAACGACATCTCCGCGACCGTCGAGAAGATCCACGAACTAGTGCCAAGTGCCAACATCGGCATCGGCCACGGCAAAATGACCAGCAAGCAGCTCGACATGGTTATCAACGATTTCTGGCAGCACAAAATCGACGTCCTCGTATGCACTACCATCATCGAAACCGGACTCGATATCTCCAACGCCAACACGCTCATCGTCGATCAGGCAGACCGCTACGGCTTGTCCCAGCTGCACCAACTGCGCGGTCGTGTCGGGCGTTCACGGGAACGCGCCTATGCTTACTTCCTGTACGATCCGACTAAGCCGATGACACAAGTGGCACACGATCGTCTTGCGACCATCGCACAGAACACGGCCCTGGGTTCGGGCTATGAAGTAGCTCTCAAAGACTTGGAGTTACGTGGCGTTGGTAACCTGTTGGGCAGTGAGCAGTCCGGGCACATCGAAGGTGTCGGATTCGACTTGTATGTGCGCATGGTATCGCAGGCCATCGAGGAGTATCGCGATCCGGGTAAGCAGGATCAGGAGCCAGTGATGGTGGACCTGCCAATCGACGCCACGATTCCGGAATCGTATATCGCCTCCGACAAACTGCGTCTGGAAGCCTACAGTAAAATCGCGTCCGCTGGCGACGAGCACGAGCTAGACAACGTGCGCGATGAGCTAGCGGATCGGTATGGCACCGTTCCGCCGCAGGTGCTGACACTCTTCGACGTCGCTCGCCTGCGGTGGAAGGCCGCCGCTCTAGGCCTGAGCGAAATCACGACGCAAGGTTCGCGGGTGCGCTTCGTCAGGATCGACCCGCCTGAGTCCGTGCGCGTGCGACTCTCGCGTATCTATCGCGGCTTCGTCTATCGACCGGTGACCCACTTGGTGCTAATTCCCTCACCATTCGAGGGGTCATTCGATCGGCCGACCATGAACTCGCGGCAGGTACTCGACTGGGTGAACCAAGTGCTCGACGATTTGGCGTGGAAAGCCGATTTACGTACCAGCTGAGGAGTTGTGGGCAAGCATGCGGACGGATCGTTCAGTCTGATCCTGAAAGAGTCCGCGTTTTTGGCTACTCTGAGGAGAGAAGAAGCAAGAACGAAAAAAGGAGCTGTTATGGCTGCAATCGAAAGCGTGTACGCGCGTGAGATTCTCGATTCCCGCGGCAATCCGACTGTTGAAGTAGTCCTCGAAACCGACGATGGTGCGCAGGGTCTTGGACTGGTTCCGTCCGGCGCGTCGACTGGCGAAGCGGAAGCATGGGAGCGCCGCGACGGTGACATGAAACGTTACGGTGGCAAGGGCGTTCTGGACGCCGTCGCCGCCGTCAATGACGTTATCGCCCCAGCTGTCATCGGCATGGACGCCACCGATCAGCGTGCCTTGGATCAGGTTATGACGGATCTCGATGGCACTGCCAACAAAAACAAACTCGGCGCCAATGCTATCCTCGGGGTGTCTCTGGCAGCGCTCTACGCGTCCGCCGAAAGCGCTGATCTGCCGTTATACCGCTACATCGGCGGTGTCAATGCGCACGTTCTACCAGTGCCAAACATGAATATCCTCAACGGAGGCGCGCACGCCAATTCCAACGTCGACATCCAGGAGTTCATGGTGTCTCCCTACGGCTTCCATACCTTCAACGACGCCTTGCGCGCCGGAGTTGAGGTGTACCACACCCTCAAGAACGTTCTCAAGGAACGTGGCTTGAACACCGGTTTGGGCGATGAAGGAGGATTCGCGCCAAACCTAGAGTCCAATGCCGAGGCCATCGATCTCATTCTCCACGCCATCCGCCGCTGCGGATACGAGCCAGCCACACAGATTGGCATCTGCCTCGACGCCGCTGCGTCTGAGTTCTACGACAAAAAGTCCGGTATGTACCTCTTCGAAAACAAGCTGCGCGACCAGGATTGGATGCTCGCGTACTACCGCAAGCTCGTCGAAGAGTATCCAATCGTTTCGCTCGAGGACCCGTTCGCGGAAGAGGACTGGGGTGCCTGGCAACGCATTACCGCCGAACTGGGCAACAAACTCCAAATTGTCGGCGACGATTTGCTGGTTACTAATCCGGAATGCCTGCAGAAGGCTATCGACCTTAAGGCCGCGAACTCTCTGCTAGTTAAGCTCAACCAAATCGGCACTGTTTCCGAGACGCTCGACGCCATCGAACTGGCTACCCGCCACGGCTTCACATCCATGGTGTCACACCGTTCCGGCGAAACCCCGGATACGACAATCGCCGATTTCGCTGTTGCCAAGAACACGG
>JAFNPO010000122.1 GCA_017386585.1 Aeriscardovia sp. | reverse complement strand
CTGCACCCACACCTGGAGCTGTTTGTGTGGCAGCATGTGAGCGTATTTGATGGGCGAAAGACACGGGTGCGGGTGTTTTATCCTGTCCGCTGTTTTCCCCGCTCTGAGGGGCGGTTTTAGGCGTTTGAGAAGGGGTTGCTTCAGTTGCGTTCGAAACGGTTGGCGTGGTCTGAACAGGAGGTATCGTCACGGTAGGAGCTTCCGAAGAAGACACTGACGGCTGTGAAGGAGCAGCACTCACGGAAGTTACGCTCGCAACGTTCGGTGTTGTGGTCTTCGGAGCAGACTGAGGCGTTTCCGTGACCACAGGCAGTTTCCTACCTAACCGGTCCACCACATCATTCAGCAGCCCCTCAAACTCAGGAACCGCCATATCCCTTAAAGGGGTATCCAACGGACGTTTTTCGGCAGTATCCACCGACACAGACTGTTCGGCTTCCGCATTCACACGCGCTTCCTGCCGCTGATGCACCGGATTCGACGCTTGCTCCGCCAACAGGTTGATCGCGCTCGCGGTAGCGTTCATCCTGTCGCCCATATGCGACACCTGGTCAATCAACTCACGAATCGTCGGGGTTTCGTCCGGCTGCTCCTGGGGCGTGTAAACGATATCATCATCCATTGGTCAACTCCTTGAAACCATACATGCCGCCACCATTCCCCCCATACGTCGCCCTATACGCTTGAGGATCAATAAACGATTCCATGCTGCGTGTCATTTTGTCCTGCTGCTCCAACATGTGGTTAACAGGCGTCCACCGATCGTAAGACTCCACGTAAGCCTGCAACCATCGAGTAGTCGGTGTTGCCGGATAGTCTTGGACTATAAGCCGCAACCCTTGAATCACTTCCGGCTTGGGGTTGCGGCCGAGGATTCCCCCACTTCTGCTAGTTTCTCATCCGCCTGTGTTTTCAGCTTGCTGTAAGCTTGCAACCATTTCTCCAAAGTATCCGGATACAGAGAGTCCAACGCTTTCAACCAGCGTCCACGCAACATATCATCCTGCTTACTCAACGCCGGATACGGGTCCACACCATCCACCGACTGGACGCACGCCGCCCACAAGGCCGTCCCATACGCCAGATTATAGGCTTCCGACCCCTCATACTGGCGGCAGAGGGTTTTCGCCTCCACCAACAGTTTCACGGTCGGCAAACGAAAAGTCACCTGATGACCATAAATAGTAACGGTTTCTTCCGCACACCCCGCATCCAGAGTCTGGGATAACCAATCAAAATCGCTCATAGACGCGTCTCCCACAACTCGTCCGGCTGCTCATCAATCAACTGTTGCTTCTCCCAATAGGTGAGGATTCGTTTCCCGCTTCGAAACTGCCTAGCCGGTTTCTTCCCCTCTTCTTTACGCTCATGCCAATGACTTAATGGACTATCAAACATGTTCTCTCTTCCTTCCTAGAGTAGAAGTATGCCTATCATTAAGCTTACACAGTGGACCGTTGATGAAGTGTCCGAAGGGTCGGGTCAAGCCCCCCAGGTTGAAGCATGGACGCAGGCGGGGTTCACCGGCCCCATCATGGCAGCCCCCGACATGCATGGGGATGATCTGTCTCAACAGGCTGCCCGAATGGAACAGCAGGACCCTATCGGGTTCAAGGTGGAGATGCGTTCCCAGTTCGT
>JAFNPO010000121.1 GCA_017386585.1 Aeriscardovia sp. | reverse complement strand
TGATTCGAAGCCGGCCGGCACGTCCGTGCCGGGGCAGGCGGACTGGCGCTGCCCCTGTCGGCTGTGATGTGGTTTCCGGCCTGTTCAGGCTTTACTGTTTCGCTGCCGGGCGGCTTCCTCGAGAGCCTTACGCGCCCACAGAGAGACGCTCTCGTTTTTCTCGGCCGCAGCGATCTGCATCCGGGTCAGTAGATTTCCGGAGATACGGATCGTCAGCGGTTGATCGCCGGGGCAACTGCCAACAAGCCATTGGTACATGACGTTACGGCACAATTCGCTCTTGGTGATGCCCTTTTTACTGGCAGCTGCCTTGAGTAGGCGGTTCTCTTCGGCTGGTATCACGAAGGAGACGACTCCGTTGCGGCAGCTGCCTCCGCTGGTCTTCTTTTTTTCGATCATGGTCCCCTCCCCGCGGATAGATGGGAAAACCGCGGGAAAAATACAGTTTTGAGCAATCCTTCTTTTATAGTCGGCAGGGCTTGTCACACGCAAGCCATTTTTAATACTGGAGTGAGTCCACTTCACGGGAAATTGTAGGAGAACCAGCAGCCCACGTACTGCTATGGGACGATATGATTGCTGCTGCGCGTCGAAAATCTCCGTACGCGGGGAGGAAGATGCGGGTATGAGCGTACCCACCGATACGGCAATGAAAGAATCCCGAGAAAGTATGATCCCTACGTACCTATTTTGCGAAACGGAGACAGTCAGCCTATTGGAAGTCCGGACCAGAAACCGTGCAGCTGTCTAATGGTGTGGAAGGGATGAGAGGAGACCGAGCAGGAAGGGCAACATCCAGACAAAACGACGCATCGATTGTGAGTTCTCCAGAAAACTGGACGATTCCGGCTACGCGAACGGATTTTATGCGGTTGTCACCCGGACCACGTCCCCAATCTGAGAGGTTTCCTTTTCGTTTTGCTAACCCCAAGCAACATCATCACCGTCAACAAGTTGACCATATCCCTAGGGCCTTTATGCTTCGGGCTCCACCCCTACGCGCTACTGATTTCGCCGGTATCCTTAACGGATTTGCCCTGCTTGATACTGGCAGCTACCATGATATTTCCGCTCGACAGTCCGATGCACTGCTTCCCGTCCTATGCTGATACCCCTTCAGCTTGAACATTAAACCACTCATCTAGACAGGTAGACACTGTCACCATAGGCAATCACTGAGTTATCGTCTCCGTCACCCCGATCAATGAAAAGCATCGACGCTGGCCCATCCATGGGCGAATCCAATCTGGATGGCCGATGGATGACAAAACCGGAAGAAACGAGATGGTGCATATTCATCGGCGGAAGACCAGCGCCGACTCGAATGGCATCAGCTGACCGCAAGCCAACGAGCAGGTCGTCATGCTCTTTCAAGCAAGATGTCGAAACGTATAAAGGGAAGAGCGCTGTGAGCCCATTCATCAATAGGGTGTCTACGGGCTGGCATTGCAAGAACCATTGGTCATCAAGCCCTTGTGTTACAATCCGCGTCCCAAGCCTAGAGTTTGAGAACTACGTCGAGCACGGTGAGATCCACTCCTATCTGCTGGAAAGCTATCAATGAGAGGGCAACTCCCAATTCCACGCCGGCCAAGTTGAAGCCTAGATCGAGGTTCACTATACGGGCACGAAGATTGATGAAGGTTACCGTGAGCCACTGCGCTCAGCCCGAGAAGTGAACAGTGGATTACCTCTCTCTGGCATAAGGTGAATGCACGCTGACCATGAGCCGATAGCCGGTGAACCCGTTTTTGTTCCCGCAGGTGTCCACCCAATCCGTTTTTGTTTTCCTGGCGGTACAATGACTCCGTCACTGGAGGGCGCTCAACATCATCAGAGCGTTTTCTGAAAAATACTCCGATGTAGCAGCGGAAGAGAGGCTGTGATGAAATTCGTGTCGCACGGGGTCCATGCCCTCATCCGGACAGTGTACGTGGTGCTGTTTTGTGCGGTCTCGTTAGCATCTACGGCCCTGCTGCAGTGGAGCGTGGAAAAGCATGAGCCAGCGCTCCACTTCTTCGCTCCGGCGTTCCTGGTTAAAATCCTCACCATCGACACCGACAACCCAACCCTTCACTTCCACCTGTTGCTGGTAGTGTTTGCTTATCTGGCTATGCTTGCGCTACTCAACCGTTTCTGGCTCTCGACCGGCGTATTCGGCGTTGTTACGTTGTTCTTAGCTCTCCGCGCCCATGATGCCGGACTCAGCGCCATGCAGATCGCACCGAACATCGATCCAGCAGCCACCCTGTGGATCACTATCTGCGCCGTTACGTTCGCTGGCATCTGCATCGTGGGGCGTATTTTCTTAGGTCCCGGGCACTTGATTTCCCACGACCATCTCGTTCTCACGCGGCTGCTGTGGCGGCTCGTGATCCTCGTCGTCTCATGCTACTGCTTCGTAACTGTGCTGCATCTGCTCGGTGCTGTCCCAGCCTATCTGCCGCTGCCAGCGAGCTGGGCATAAGGGAGCATGGCTGTTTCCTAAACAATTTGCTAAAATATGTTTTAGTGTGCTCTATGTTATATGTTGGTGAAGGAATGGGCCGGGCGTGAGCATCTGCACCCGCAGACCGTGTGGAAATAGTGCCGTGAGGGCACTATGCCCGTCCCCGTGGAGCACACGCCGACCGGCATGTGGCTCATTCACGACCCGAAATACGAGACCATGCCGCAATGGAAAAGCATGGAACACCGCACCGTCTGCTATGCGCGAGTATCCAGCGGCGACCAAAAGAACGA
>JAFNPO010000120.1 GCA_017386585.1 Aeriscardovia sp. | reverse complement strand
GTATCAATGTCACTCCCCGTCGTCGCCGGACACGATGGGACCACCATCCGTCATGGCGCTCTGGATGATCTCCTGAGCTTGTTCCGCCGTCATCGACGACGTGTCAATGAAGACGTACCCATCATGGACGAGCGCCTCACGGTTCGTCGCACCAATCAGATAGTCTTCTACGCAATCGTCGGCCTGCATGAATAGCAGCGGTGGCGAGCAAGCCTTGCCCTGCTGGCCGTTGATCCACAGGTGGGCCTCCATTTTGTCGGCGCGGTTGACGACTAGAACGACGATCAGACCACGCACGGACTGCGTTAGCACTCTTGCCGAGTTCTCAGGGGCCTGGCCGTTCAAATCGCGCAGGAACGCGACGGCACCTTTACCGCTGTTCAGGCAGTCCGCGTTGATTCCGTCCAGAGCGCACAGCGCGGCCAGCAGACGCGCGTCGCGGAACGGAGACACGATAGCCGCAGCTTTTGCCTTCTCACCGAGGATACCTTCGAGCTGGTCGGTGAACGAGTTAGCGTCGTTCACCTGGTTCTTGAGATCATCCAAATCGTCCAATTGGTCGGCCTGATCGACCAGATAGCGGAAATCGTCTTCGTACGCCGAGAGTGCAGCGTCGACTTCCTCGTCGCTGAGTCCATCTTTGCGACTTTCGTTATCCTGCATTGTCATGCCTTCCACAGTACGCGCTAGACTGCCCGACCGGCTGCTCTGGGACATTGTCCTCGATTCCACTCGTCTGCTTGTCAGCGGCTGGCGACGCAGCGGGGTCCAAAGATGGTCTTCAGTCCAGCGAAGAGGGACGTGTCCTTCGAGACGCGGAAGCTATCGCCGAAGGCCAGCTCCACCGCAGAACCATCCTGATGCTCGATACGCAGGCGCACCTGACTGTAGCCCGGGAACGCCTTGAGAATGGTGATGAGATGATCCACGTTGTTGCGCGTGATGGCCGCCGGCACCGCTGAAAGCACCAGCGGTCGCTCGTCGTCAGACTCGACCTGCGCGATCTCCATGCCGACAGCGCGCAGGCTCACTTCTTCATCGCGCAGGCTCGGGCACCCGGTCACGCGGATGATCTCGTCGATTTTGAGGTCGTCGGCCGCAACCTGGTATGTCTTGCTAAAGAACAGGCATTGCATACTGGACTCCAAGTCCTCGATCGTTACGAGCGCCCAGGGATTGCCCGCCTTAGACACGCGCCGTTCAATCTTGGTGACCATCCCCGCTAGCGTCACCTGCGCGCGACCGTCCATTCCTTGAGCACGGCTGGAGAAGTCGGCGATTGACATGTCGCGCAGACCAGCGAGCACCGAAGCCATATTCGAGAGCGGATGGTCAGATATGTACAGGCCGAGCATCTCCCGCTCGAAGGTGAGTTTAGTTTTCTTATCCCACTCCTCCACGTCCGGCACGGCGATCTCCGCGTCGCCCAAAACATCAGAGGAGGAAGGGTCGCCGCCAGCGAAGAGGTCGAACTGGCCCTCTTCCTCTTTGCGCCGCAACGGAATAATCTGATCGATAGCTGTCTCGTGAATCATGAATAGGGCACGGCGATTAGGATCAATGGAGTCGAATGCTCCGCCCTTGATGAGTGACTCGACGGTCCGCTTGTTGAGCACGCTAATGGGCACACGTTTGAGGAAGTCCAAAAAGTCGCGGTACGAGCCACCTTTTTCCGGTCGGCGTGCTTCGATGATGGCATCTACCACTTTGTCACCCACATTGCGCACAGCCCCCAGGCCAAAGCGGACGACGTCACCAACAGCGGAATACGCGCCTACGGACTCGTTGACGTCCGGCGAGAGGATGCGGATACCTATGCGCCGCGCCTCAGCGAGGTATACGGCCGTCTTATCTTTGTTGCCGCGCTCGTTCTGCAGCAAAGCCGCCATAAACTCAATCGGGTAATGCGCCTTGAGATAAGCCGTCCAATAGGAAATCAAGGCATAGCACGCCGAATGCGACTTGTTGAAGGCGTAGCCGGAGAACGGCAGGAAAATATCCCACACATCTTGTGCAGCCTTCTGGGAGTAGCCGCGCTGCTTCATGCCTTCGAAGAATGGGACCTTCTCCTTGGCCAGGACCTCCGGTTTTTTCTTTCCCATCGCTCGTCGCAAGATATCGGCCTTACCGAGCGAGTAACCGGCTAGGATTCGGGCCGCGGACTGCACCTGCTCCTGGTAGACGATAAGACCGTATGTTTCGTCAAGGACCGCAGCCAGAGGTTTGGCGACCTCCTCGTTGATTGGAGTGATCTCCTGCAGGCCGTTCTTGCGCTTGGCGTAATTGGTGTGCGAGTCCATATCCATCGGACCTGGACGGTACAAGGCAATCAGTGCTGAGATGTCGTTGAAATTGTCCGGCTTGAGCTGACGCAGCAGAGCGCGCATGCCGTCGGAATCGAGCTGGAAGACACCCAGTGTGTCGCCGCGGCTCAGCAGCTCATAGGTGAGCTTATCATCTAGCGGCACGTTTTCAATCTCCACCCTCACGTCCCGGTTGGCCTTGATATTGTCAAGCGCATCCCTGATGACCGTCAGGTTCGACAGACCCAGGAAGTCGTTTTTCACCAAGCCTAACGTTTCGCACGTGTGGTACTCGAAGACGGTGGTGACAGTGCCGTCAGAGCGTTTCATCAGCGGGCTAATGTCTGTGATTGGGATGGACGCCATAATCGTGGCGCAGGCATGCACGCCAGTCTGACGGATCAAGCCCTCGATGCCGCGCGCTTTGTCGATAATTCGGTGGGCATCCGGGTCAGAATCGTAGAGTTCACGAAACTCGCGCGCCTCCGCGTACCGCTTCGATTCCGCGTCAAAGATATCCTTCAGACTGATGTCCTTGCCGTTCTTACTAGGTGGTAGAACTTTGGTGATGTTCTCCCCCACTGAGAACTCGTAGCCCATGATGCGGGCGGAGTCCTTGATAGCCTGTTTAGTCTTGATGGTGCCATAGATAGTGCACTGCGCCACCTTGTCGGCGCCGTACTTGTCGGAGACATACTGAATGACCTTGGCGCGTCCCTCCGGGTCGAAGTCACAGTCAATATCCGGTAAGGAAACGCGCTCAGGGTTGAGGAAGCGTTCGAAGATGAGACCATGCGGCATCGGATCAATTTCGGTGATGCCCATGGCGTAGGTAACTACAGCGCCGCCCGAGGAGCCTCGACCGGGCCCCACCTGAATGCCGTGGCTCTTGGCCCAGCGGATGTAGTCAGACACCACGAGGAAGTAGCCCGGGAACTGCATCTGACAGATGACGCCGCACTCATAATCAGCTTGCTCCGATACCTCCTGGGGAACGCCCTGTGGATAGCGGCGCTCCAGTCCCTCCTGCACTTGGCGCAGGAACAGTGAAGTCTCGTCCCATCCTTCGGGGCAGTCAAACTTCGGCATATAGGCGCCGTCCTCATGGTCGTCGAACATGACGTTGCAACGTTCGGCAATCTCGACGGTATTGTCGACAGCTTGAGGAAGGTCCTTGAATAGTTCGCGCATCTCCTGAGCGGACTTGATGTAGTAGCCGGTACCGTCGAACTTGAACCGACCCGGATCGTCTAGATGACGACCGGAGTTGATGCAAAGCATGGCGTCCTGCGATTCGGCATCCTCCGGACGCACATAGTGGGAGTCGTTGGTAGCCACGAGCGGTGCGTGGAGGTAGTCCGCAATCTCCAGCAGATCACGGCGCACACGGTTCTCGATGGACAGGCCATGGTCCATCAGCTCAACATAGAAGTTCTCCTTGCCGAACAGATCCTGGAGAAATTCGGCGTATTTGAGTGCTTCGTCGTACTGTCCTAAGCGCAGGTGCGTCTGGATGGCGCCCGAGGGGCATCCCGAACCGACAATGATTCCCTCGTGGTACTTCTCGAGCAGCTCTTGGTCCATACGCGGATGGCTAGTGCTGGCGTCGAGGCTGGCCGCTGAGCTGGCTTTGATGAGGTTCTTAAGACCTCGGTCGTTCTCAGCCCACAAAGTCAGATGGTTGTATTCGCCGCGGTTAGAAACGTCGTCGCCAGCTTTCTGCTGAGCCTCGGTACCCCAGTGCACACGGGTCTTGTCGAAACGAGACGTACCCGGCGTTACGTAAGCCTCAATGCCAATGATTGGCTTGACACCCTGGTTGACAGCTTCGCTCCACAGTTCGTACGTCCCGTGCATATTGCCGTGGTCGGTGATGCCGACAGCTGTTTGTCCGAGTTCCTTGACGCGCTTGACAAGCTCCGGAACTTTTGACGCCCCATCGAGCACGGAGTAATGGGTATGGTTATGCAGATTGACGAATCCGGCATCAGAAACGATTCTTTCGGAACTCATTCTTCCAATCTACCTTTCGACCCACTAGCCTCCACAGTGTGCACGCCAATTACACTGTCAGCAGTTTCTTCATGTTAAGCGGCCTGTTAACGTAACGATGAGAATCTAGCGGCAGGTCCAGGCCCTTTCGAATCGTAGATGTACACGGGCGTGTCACGAGAGTACAACGTCCATAGCCAATAAAGAGTACAACGTCCATAGCCAATAAGATGACGCTCTGGAAAACGCTGTGTATGCCAAACGCCGGGTCCCTGGAACGGTGTGGAACAAGTAGTTGTCGCGGATTACGGTAGAGTAGTCCACGTTTTTGTTCCTCCTCGTGGTAGAAGTGTACGTCTTTGGCACCCGTACGCCACTGGTCCATGGTATTTCACCATTCACCCTGGTGCTGGTGAGCATACGGTAAATGACCTTCCTGTTTGACTCGAGAGCGGCGATGTTCGTTTATAAGTTGACAAAGATGTTCAGATTCCGCTGCTTCGCTAGGATCGGCTGAATATCGTCCGTCCTTGCGCCAATCGGCAACCGACGTGAGGACAGACGACATGTCAGTTCCATCGTCGCTTCGACGTGGAACCCAACGCACGTTTCGCTAGAGCACTAGCCCTGAACGAGCATGTTTACTTTCATGCGGAACACGAGCGTAATGCCCGGTCACAGTTCGACCGCGAAGTGATCTCTCCTCGCAGTCCGCGCATTACAGTGGGCCGATTGAGGTGCCGCGCTCTGCTCTTTTCGTTCGTAGAATATCCAAAGACCGTCTTAGATCAGCCGGGTATGGCGCCCGTACTACCGTCCACAAGCGCGTACGCGGGTGTTTGAAGCCCAATTGGCTGGCATGTAACCATTGGCGTTTCAGCCCTAGCTGCTCTCCAAGCTTAGGATTTGAGCCATACAACGGATCGCCGACCAATGGATGTCCGATTGACGAGAAATGCACCCGGATCTGGTGCGTGCGTCCAGTCTCCAGCTTGACACTCACTAGCGTGGCCACGCTGAAGCGCTCCAACACATCGTAATGAGTGATGGCGGACTTACCTGCTACTGATACTGTGAAACGGAAGTCCGCCCCCTTCGCCCGCGCGATGGGCGCGTCGATAGTGGCTTTCTCTTGAAGAAGGTTGCCTTGGGCGATGGCGTTATAGGTCTTATCGACGTTGTGGTTGACGAACTGCCTACGCATCTCCAGGTATGCCAAGTTCGACTTGCACAGGAGCATACAGCCCGACGTGCCTACGTCCAGACGGCTAACAACGCCTTTGCGCAGCGGTGGACCGTAGTCCGAAAGCTTTACGCCGCGTTTGAGGAGGCTACCGACTACCGTCGGACCTACCCACCCTGGCGAAGGGTGCGCAGCTACCCCAACGGGCTTATTGACGATGACAATGTCCTCGTCCTCATAGAGCACTTCCATGCCCAGTGCCTCCGGCTCGTGGTGCTTTTCTATTTCCTGCAGGTCAATCGACAACATATCGTCGACGCCCAACCGCGTCGACTTCTGCGCAGCTGTACCAAGGACTCTAACTTGACCGTTAGCGATGAGTTCGCCGGCTTTGGTGCGCGAGATGCCCAGCATCTTTGCCACGGCTTGGTCGAAGCGCACGCCGACCAAGCCGTCGGGAACGGGAAGAACCCTTGTCACGTCTCACTTCTCCTTTAACAAAAAAAGGCATGGAAAACAGCACACCCAAGACAATAAGCACAGCGGCAACCGTCAGCTCCACATCAGCGACGTTACCAACCGACCATCCGTAGTTCAGGAAGTCCACGACCACTCCGTTGAGAAAACCGTGCGCGTAGACGATGCGGTCGATGAGGTTTCCCAACGCGCCTGAGAACGCGAACGCGAACGCGAACGTCCACCACCAGGACGTCGTGAGCGCAGCCAAAACCATGAAAGCGACGCAGACGCTCAACTCGACCAGCGCCACTAGCCAGGGCACGGTCGAACCCATACCCAGGGTGGCCCCTGGGTTATACAGCAGACGCAGCGACACAAAGCCGGGAATCAGTGGCTTCGATGTAGTCGCACTGAGATGGGTTTGAGCCAGGAACTTCGTTATTTGATCAACACCGACGAGCACGGCAGAGCAACAAACGAAAACAGCTGCGCGCAAACGCAGCTGTTTTCGTTTGGTCGACACAGCGCCCACCGTCCAAAAATCTCAGAGAGTGCGGCCAGCATGCTCGTCGGCCATTTTGGCGCTATCGTCGTAGGTGCTGTCCGGCTGGGAAACCTGACTCATCAGCTGGCTTAGGAAGTCCTTCAACCGGCTGCGATACTCGGATTCAAACTTCTTGAGACTCGCAATGTTGCCTTCAATGACCTTGGTGTCCTCGAAGAGCTTGCTCTTGACAGCTTTGCTGTACTGGTCGGCTTCACTGCGGGTCTTCTTGGCGTAGTTCTGTGCGTCGGTACGAATCTCGGCAACGTACTTCTCGGTCTCGCTGCGCTGTTTGCCGGTCTCCTGATCGGCGGCCGTGCGGACGCGCTGAGAATACTGGTCTGCTGCTTCGCGGGTTGTCTTGCTGTACTGGTCGGCTTCACTACGGGTCTTCTTGACATAGGCGTCACCCTCAGCGATGGAATCGTTGAGTTTCTGCTGACCTTCGTTAATGAGGTTTTGACGAGTGGTTTCGCCCTCGGCTACAAGCTGGGCTTTCTGCGCTTTGCCTTTGTCGACATACTGGTCGTGCAGCTGCATGGCCAAAGCAAGCATGGCAGTTGCGTATAAAACGGTCATAGACCGCATGAAAGAAGAATAAAAAACGCCCCGCGGGGCGTTTTCAAATCCTTTAAAATTCAGCCTTGACCTCTACACCGTCATATTTGAAGCAGTCCATGAACCTCAGCTTGAAGAGGTTCTTTTTATGCAGTGAATCGATGCGCTCCTTGGTAGCAGGATCATCGATCTCGCCTGTGCGGATATAGCGGTCGAGTACTGCGTAAGTGAATCCAAGCTTATCCTCGTCGCTCATTCCGGAGAGCCCGTCGCTCGGCACTTTCTCTATAAGTGTTGCCGGTAGTCCGAGAACCTTTCCCATGGCTCTGATCTCGGCTGTGGTGAAGCACGACATCGGGCTGAAATCACCTACGGAATCGCCGTATCTTGTAGAATAGCCGACCCAGTCTTCAGAAAGGTTGCATGTGTTAACTACTCTGCCGTTTTTGCTCTGGCCGACAGCATAGAGTGTCGACATGCGAAGACGAGGCGGCAGATTGATTATTGAATCTTTGCTTATTTCTATTCCGGCAAGTTCGATCTGTTCAGTAAGCCC